>NZ_JBMWDR010000002.1:0-425916 GCF_049545525.1 Microbacterium sp. NPDC064942
AGCCTCCGTGTGTTCGAGCTGCAGAACTAGACAGCTCCAACTCGACACCGGAGGCTTCTCCTACGTCAACAACGATCCGGGTCAGTACAGCTAGCGGCTGCGGGCCGCGCCGCGCAGGCGCTCCACGGCCGACCGCCACGTGTGTCGCGCGACGACCGCGTCGCGGGCCGCGGCATCCGCTCGTCCTCCCCAGGCGCCGTCGATCGCGGCCGCGACGTCCCCGGCGGTCGCCGCCGGCGACACGAAGCGGGCGTAGGTGCCGACGGTCTCGCGGAAGACGGGGATGTCGCTGACGAGGAGCGGCGCACCGAACCACGCCGCCTCCACGGCGGGAAGCCCGAACCCCTCGTCGAGGCTCAGATTGATCGCCAGGGCCGCGTGCGTGTAGAGCCAGGCGACCTCATCGTCGTCGAGGGAGCCGAGGAACACGACGCGTCCCTCGGCGACGGCTGTGCGGAGCCCCTCGGGCAGTTCCGTGCTCACCCCGGAGTGGGCGGAGCCGCCGACGATGTACAGCGGCGTCCGCGGCGTGACCGACGCGGCGAGACGGGCGCCGTCGATGACCGCGGCGAGGTTCTTGCGGACGTTCAACCGCCCGACCGTGACGGCGAACTCCGCGCCCTCCGGGACGGCGCGCGGGCGGCGCGGAGCGGCATCCGTCAGAGCCGTGGGCACCCCCAGCCCCACCGCGACCGGCGCGAGGCGCGGCGCGAGGCGCGCGATCCGGCGGGCCTCGGTCTCGGTCGACGTCGACACCACCGCGGCGCGGCGGGCCCACGGCAGCATGGGGGCGAAATACAGCCGCTCGCGGCGCGAGAACCACTCGGGGTTGTCGTGGAACATCGCGTCGTGGACGAACACGACGGAGCGTCCCGACCGGGGAGCGTAGTTGTGCACGACGCTCACGTCGGCGCGCGCGGCGCGGGACAGCCGCGGGAGCTCCCAGCGGTTCGAGACGGCGTGCGGCCAGAGCCTCGTGCGCACGACCTCGGCGCCCGCGGGGACGTCCGAGGCCTCGGCATCCCGCCGCAGCGCGAGGACGAGCTCGTCGCCGGGGAACACCGCGGCCCAGGTGCGGATGAACTCCCGCTGCACGGTCCGGTTCGCCCCGGGTCCCCGGCTCCACCAGAACGCATCGAACATGACTCGCATCGTCGCCCCCCGGGGTCATCATACGAGGCCGCCGCGGAGCGCCCGCGAAGATCGCACTTGCGCTGAAGAGCGGGGGGACGTATGTTGTGCACGATCCTGCTGGGGGCGGGATCTCTCGTTGGGGAACGAGAAACGACTTTGGGGGTCGGATCCGCGTGGGGACGATTGATGCTGGGCGTGGCATACGCCGGCTGCGATGGGGGACGCTTATCGCGCTCTCGGGGATGGTGCTGCTCGCCGGCTGCAGCGCCGTAGAGGCGGCGGCACGGCCGATCGCCGTACAGGAGTCGGAGAGTCCTTCTCCCACGCCGATCGACCCGGATGCGCCGGCACCGACGCCGTCCGTCGAGGCGGATGCGCCGACGAAGGCTCCCGCCGCCGAGGTCGAGACCGGCCCGATCGACGAGCCGATCGAACTGTCGACGGGTCTGGTGATCGAACTGGACTCGGTCTCGGCCACCTCTGTGACGGCGGCGACCCCGGGCGAGGTGTCCGGCCCCGCTGTGGTCGTGAAGCTCACCGCGCGCAACGACTCGCGCGAGACGGCCGACCTCGACTCCGCGGTCGTCACCCTCACCGCCGCCGACGGCGAGTACGGCATCGGCACCACCGCCGGGCCCAACACACCTCTCGCCGGCGACCTCGAGCCGGGCGACTCCGCCTCCGGTTCGTATGTCTTCATGCTCGACCCGGCGGCGGATCGCTCCGTGACCGTGAGCGTCAACTACTCGGCCGGGGAGCCCGTCGCCGAATTCTCGGGAAAGACGGACTGATGATCCACAACGCAACGACTCGGAAGCCGTCGAAGCTGACGCGCGCCGTGAGCATCCTCGCGGCTGCGGTGCTGATCGGTACCGGGATGCTGGCAGTGTCGCCGGCCGCCCACGCCGCGGAACCCCTCTCGCCCGACCCGGCTCCGCTCCTGCAGCGCGACGCCGACGTCGCCACCGCCGACGCGCTCCCGACGGTGCAGATCGACGACGGTTACGTGTGGGCGCAGACGATGGTCGGCAACACGGTCTACGCCGCGGGTTCGTTCACGAACGCCCGGGCACCGCTCGCCGCTCCCGGCACGAGCCTGACGCCGCGGTCCAACATCCTCGCCTACGACATCACCACGGGCGCCTTGAAGCCGTTCGCCCCGCAGGTCAACGGTGTCATCAAGGCCATCACCGCCTCGCCCGACGGCAGCCGGATCTACATCGGCGGGTCCTTCAACTCCGTCAACGGCTCGACCCGCTTCAACTTCGCCGCCCTCGACGCCACGACAGGCGCTCTCGTGCCCGGATTCGCTCCGTCGGTCGGCGGGACCGGCGTCTACGCCGTCGCCGCGACGGGCAGCACCGTCTACGTCGGCGGCCGCTTCACGCAGGGCAACGGCGTCGCGCGCGCCAACCTCGCCGCCTTCAGCGCGAGCAACGGCGCATTGATGTCCTGGGCGCCCACCACCGACCTCCAGGTCGACGCGATGGTCATGGAGCCGGGCAACCAGAAAGTGATCATCGGCGGTCGCTTCTACACCGTCAACGGCGTCGGTGGCGAGCAGCGCGGCATCGGCGCGCTCGACCCCGCGACGGGTGCGACCGTACCCTGGGCCGTGACGTCTGTCATCAAGAACGGGTGGGCTGAGGGCGGCAACGCCGGGAAGAGCGGCATCTTCACGCTCGCCACGGATGCTGGTGGTGTCTACGGCACCGGCTGGACCTACGCTGACGTGGCCACCGGCAACATCGAAGGCACCTTCGCGGTTGACGCCGGCGCGGGAAACCTCCGCTGGCTCGCGGACTGCCACGGTGACCACTACGGTGTCTGGTCGACGGGCAAGGTCGTCTACTCGACGAGCCACACCCACGAGTGCGACACGGTGGGCCTCTGGCCCGAGCAGCCCAAGCGGCAGTACCGCTACATCGAGGCCTACACCGCCGATGCCCGCGGCACGCTGCCTCGGACACCGAGCGAGAGCTCGATCTACAAGAACTGGGCGGGAACGCCGTCCCCGTCCGCGTACGCCTGGTACCCCGACTTCACCGTGGGCAGCACCTCCGGGCTCGGGCAGGCGGGCCTCTCGATCACGGGAACCGGCGACTACATCTCCGTCGCCGGTGAGTTCGGCAGCGTCAACAACCAGCGGTACCAGGGCATCGTGCGCTTCTCGACGAAGCCGTCGACGGGCGCCAAGCAGGGTCCGCGCATCGCGACTGCGAGCTGGACGCCGAGCGCGCGATCGATCGCGGCTGGCGAGGCCCGCGTGCAGATCCAGGCGAACTGGGACCGCGACGACATGAACCTCACCTACGAGCTCCGCCGCAGCGGACGCTCCACCCCCGTCGCGACGACCACCGTCGCCTCGACGTGGTGGCAGCGACCGGGCATCGTGATGAAGGACACCGACGTCGTCGCCGGGCAGACCTACACCTACACGGTGGTGGCTCGCGACGGCAACGGCAACACCGTCCAGAGCTCTCCCGCGACCGTCACGATCACGTCCGCATCCGCGTCGGCGTACGCCACGACGGTCATCGAGGACAGCGCGACCCACTACTGGCCCCTGGGCGAGGACTCCGGCACCGCCGGCTTCGACTGGGCCGGGAGCGACGACCTCACCGTGAACGGCGCGACGCGCGGCGTCACGGGACAGAACCAGGCCACGCCCACGAAGGCGACGCAGTTCGCCGGCGGGGACAGCTCCTTCGCCTCGACCGCCACGTCCGAGGCGGGCCCGAACACCTTCTCCGTGGAGGCTTGGTTCAAGACCACCAGCACGTCCGGCGGCAAGATCGTCGGATTCGGGAACAACGCCGGCGGGACCTCCGGCAGCTACGACCGGCAGGTCTACCTCAGCAACGATGGTCGGTTGACGTTCGGCGTGTACCCGAACAGCGTCCAGACGCTCGAGAGCGGGCCCGGCTACAACGACGGCGCCTGGCACCACGTGGTGGCCAGCCTGTCGCCCGCCGGGATGCGGCTCTACGTCGATGGCGCCCTCGTCGGCGGCCGATCGGACATCACGTCCGCGCAGGGGTACAACGGCTACTGGAAGGTCGGTGGCGACAACACCGGCGGGTGGCCCAACCGTGGCAGCAGCAACTACCTGTCGGGCACCATCGCCGACGTCGCGGTCTACCCGACGGCGCTGAGCCTCGACGCCGTGGCTCGCCACTACGCCGCGAGCGGCCGCGGGACGACGCCCGCTGCGGCACCGTCCGACACGTACGGCAAGTCCGTCTACGCGCTCAACCCGTCGGTCTACTGGCGCCTCGATGAGACGTCCGGTTCCGCCGCGGCGGATTCGAGCGGTGCGGGTTACATCTACCCGGGTACTTACTTCGGTGGGGTGACCAAGGGAGCTCCGAGCGCGCTCGCCACCGGCGCGGGCTCCTCGATCACGCTGAGTCCCAACGGGCAGACCGGCGTCACGGGCGACAAGCAGGTCTTCAACCCGACCACGTACTCGATGGAGACGTGGTTCAAGACGACGAGCACCGACGGTGGCAAGCTGATCGGCTTCGGCAGCAGCCGCACGGGCGAAAGCGGAAGTTACGACCGCCACGTCTACATGAGCGGTAACGGAGCGATCAAGTTCGGCGTGTGGAACGGATGGGCCGGCATCATCCAGAGCGGTCCGGGGTTCAACGACGGCGAGTGGCACCACGTCGTGGCCACGCAGTCGTCCGCCGGTATGCGTCTCTACCTGGACGGCCAGCTGGTCGACCAGAACGACATCGCGACTGCCCAGAATTACAGCGGATACTGGCGCATCGGTGGCGACTCGGGCTGGGAGGGTGCGACCTACTGGACGGGTTCGCTCGACGAGGCCGCCGTGTACCCGACCGCGCTCACTGCGGCCCAGGTGTCGGATCACTTCCGCACCGGCTCCGGGCAGCAGCCCCCGAACGGAGAGCCGCGGGATGCGGCGTTCACCGCCGACGCGACAGGTCTGACCGTCGCCTTCGCCGGTACGGCGACCGATCCCGACGGGGACCCTCTGACCTACCAGTGGAATTTCGGGGACGACACATCCGATTCCGGTGCGACGGTCTCGCATCGCTTCGCTGCCGCCGGCACGTACCGGGTGACGCTCACTGTGACCGACGAGCGTGGCGGCTCCACGCAGCGCGCCGAAGACGTCACGGTCACCCACGCGGCGCCGGTCGCGAAGTTCACGTCCGCGTCCGCCGAACTCGAAGTGACGACGGATGCCTCTACGACTTCGGCATCCGACGACGCAACCCTCATCTACGACTGGAATTGGGGGGATGGGTCCGCGCACTCGACCGGCGTGACCGCGTCGCACGTCTATGAGGAGGACGGTGATTACACGATCACCCTCACGGTGACCGACAGCCTCGGAGGTACGTCGACGTCGGAGCGTTCCGTCTCGGTCGCCAAGGTTCCGGCGGCTGCGTTCGTGGCAGCGGACGCCTTCGGTCGGACCGCCTCGTCCGGATGGGGAACCGCTGATGTCGGCGGCACATGGTCGCTCCTCAGCGGCAGCGCATCGGTAGCCTCGGTCCAGGACGGCAAGGGACAGCTGACCCTGCCGGCCGGCCAGACACGCACTCTGGCGCTGACGTCGACGGTGCGCGACTCCGAGAGCAGGGTCGACTACACGCTGGTCAATGCCCCCTCCGCGGGCGCCGGCTACGTCGGCCTCGGCGCTCGTCGTATCGGATCGAACTTCTACAACCTCCGGGTGTGGCATCGAGACACAGGGGCGGTGTGGCTCGTTGCACAACGCGGCACCACAGTCATCACGTCGAAGCTGATCAGTGGTCTCACCTGGAAGGCAGGAGACAGCTTCTCGCTCCGAGTCGATGTCACCGGCACCAATCCCACGTCCATCCGCGCGAAGGTATGGAAGCAGGACGCTTCTGAGCCGACGGCGTGGCAGTTGGAGACGACTGACTCCACGGCGGGCATGCAAGAGGCCGGTGCGCCCCTCCTGCACTATGCGATGGCGGGAACGGCGACCGTCCCCGGGACGGTGAAGTTCGACAACCTGACGGTCCGCGACACTCAGAGTGAGCCTGCACCCAATCAAGCACCGGTCGCCGCCTTCTCGTCTTCGGTCGCGAATCTGACGGCTTCTGTGGACGCATCGTCGTCGTCGGATGCCGACGGATCGATCGCTTCGTACTCGTGGAACTGGGGAGATGGCTCCCCGGCTTCGACGGGAAAGACAGCGTCGCACATCTACGAGTCGGCGGGTGACCGGGTGATCACTCTGACGGTCGTCGACGACGACGGTGCGTCCCACACCGCCACAAAGACGGTGACCACCAGCTCGCCCGCACCGAATCAGGCACCGGTCGCGAGTTTCTCTTCGTCCGCCTCGGATCTGACCCTGTCTGTCGACGCTTCAGCATCGTCGGATCCGGATGGTTCGATCGCCACATATTCCTGGGCGTGGGGTGACGCGTCCGAGGACGGACTCGGCGCGAAGACCTCGCACTCCTTCTCGGCAGCGGGAAGCTACGAGGTGACCCTGACCGTCACCGATGACGACGGGGCGACTCACTCGGTGAAGAGGACCGTGACGGTCACTGCCCCTGCTCCGGCCGACGTACTCGCGCGCGACGCGTTCGAACGGACGGCGTCGAACGGATGGGGATCGTCCGACCTCGGCGGCAGCTGGACGATCAGCGACGGCGCAGTGAGCGCGGCAAGCGTGGGCGGCGGAGTCGGGAGGTTCGCTCTCAACGCCGGGAGTACGCGCACCGCGCTGCTGTCCCAGACACCGGTCCGCAACTTCACAGCCACTGCCGACTTCACGGTCGACGTGTCGTCTGCGAGCGGATCGGGTTACGCCGGGATCGTTCCGCGGCGGTCCGGCAGCAACTTCTACGCGGTGAGCGCGTGGCTCCGATCGGACGGCAAGATCTGGCTCGTCGCTCAGCGCGGCTCGACCGTCCTCCAGACGACGACGACCACCGGTCTCACCTACAAGGCGGGGGACAGCTTCTCGCTCAAGGTGGAGGCCTCCGGAGCGTCGGGCACAACCGGGCTCCGGGCGAAGCTGTGGCAGAAGGGGGCGACGGAGCCCACCGCGTGGCAGCTCGTCGCTTCAGATACGGACGCAGCGCTGCAGGCGGCGGCACCAGCCGGTCTGCGTGCCTCGCGTGCGTCGTCATCGACCAGTGCGATGACCGTCTCCTTCGATGAGTTCCGCATCTCGCCGATCGACTGACGCAACGGAGGCCGGCCGGGCTGCGGAAGCCCGCTCGGCAGGCAGGATCGAACACGGGAGAGGGGAGCACATGCCGAGCGCGATAGTCATCTCCGCGGGGCTGGCGGCGTGCATCGCCGCGGGCCTCGCCGCCGTTTTCCTCATCCGCGCGCCGCGACTGAGCTTCGTCGTGTGGATCCTCTCTGTGTTCTTCCTGCCCGTGTGGGTGGGTGTGAACGTCGGCTTCTTCATGTCCGCGATCACCCTCCTGACAGTCCTGTTCGTCGCCCTCCACAGCGGACGATTCCGGTTGTCGGGGCCCGACGCTTTCATGCTCCTCTTCACCGGGCTCGTCGTGCTGCTCTTCGCGGCGAAGCAGGTGGAACTGACGTATGCGGTCTCGGGGATCCTGGAGCTGGTCCTGCCCTATTTCTGGGGGCGGATCGTCTACGAGCGTGTCGGTTCGGCTACCGTCACCGCGTGGGTGGCTGGGGTAGCGGTGGGCGTGGCGGCGCTGGCCATCGTCGAATTTGTGACGGGGACGAATCTGTTCGTGGCCATCCCCGGTTCCGAGCCGCTCAAGGAGACATGGGCAGAGCTTCAGCCACGCGCGGGATTCGTGCGCGTCGAGGGCGCTTTCGGACACTCCATCGCGTTGGGTGGCGCACTCGCCATGTCAGCGGCGTTCGTGCTGGCGTCGCGGGCGAAGGCATGGATGAAGGCGTTGGGTCTGGCGATCGTCGGCCTCGCGGTCGTCCTGACCTTCAGCAGGATCGGCATCGTCACCTTCGTCCTGACGGTGGTTCTCTCGCTCATCCTCCTTCGTACCGTGAGCGCATCGACGCGGTGGGCGGTGGGCGGTCTCCTCATCGTCGCGGCGGCGATCCTGGTTCCGTTCCTCGACACCGTCTTCGCCGACGCGGGCGGTGAGGCGGGGGGGAGCGCGGACTATCGCGGTGGTCTGACGGTTCTGCTGAGTCAGGTGCGACTCATCGGCGGTGCTTCCGAGTGGGAGAGCCTCGTCGTCGGCGATGTCTATCTGGGCAACTTCCGGGCATCCATCGACAATGCGTTCATCGCTCTCCTGCTGCGATACGGCTATCTGCCGACGGCGGCTCTCTTCGCGGTCTACGCCGCCGCCGTCGTCCTCGCGGTGCGGTCCAGAGCTCTGTCGCCGGGGCTCGTGGCGATCGTCGCGCAGGTTCCGGGTCTGTTCGCGGTCGCGTTCATCACTCAGTACGGGATCCTGCTCTGGTTCATCGTCGGTGTGACCGTCGGGCAAATCACGGCGAGTGGACGGCCCACATCATCAGACGAAGCGCCGCGTCCGAAGTTCATGATCATGGATGGTGCCGCTCTCGGCACGTCCGCAAAGGGGAGAAGAAGTGTCGCGACGTCCGGAAAGTAAATCCAGAAGGTCCCCGATGGCGACCGCGAGGGAATCGCTGGCGGCGTGGCGACGCATCGCCCCGTTCTTCTCGAAATCTCGGGGAAAGATCGCCCTCATCTCCGTCGCCTCCGTCGTCGCGGGGCTCCTCGAGGCTGTGCTGCTCACGCTGATAGCGGCCCTCGCCCTCGCTCTCGCCGACGGTCGCGACGTGCGCGTGGGCCTCGGTGGAATCACCTGGGATTTGGCGACTCCTGTGGCGCTGGGACTGGGCATCGCCCTGGCGGTTCTGCGCGGCATCCTGCAGCTCTGGGTCGTCTACTTGCCCGCCGTCATGGGCGGGCAGGCGATGGTGGACCTGCGGACTCGGCTCTTCGATGCCTTCGTCGGCGCTGCGTGGCCGTCGAAGGCGTCCGAGCGCGACGGTGGCTTCCAATCCGTCATGCTGAACCAGGTGCGCGCGACGTCCGAAACGATCGTCCTCATCGCCGGCATCATCTCCGCTGCGTTGATGTTCGCCAGTCTGCTCGTGTCTGCGGTCGTGATGAGCCCCGTCGCGGCTGTGGTGATCACCGTCGTGTCGTTGGTGCTCTTCGCCGCCCTCCGCCCGCTTTCGAACTCCTTGCGCAAAAGCGCGACCGTCCTGAGCTCGGAGAACATCGAGTACGCGAAGACCACGCAAGAAGCCGCAGCGCTTGCCGAAGAGACGGAGGTGTTCGGAGCCGGCGCCGCTTACCGCGGTCGGTTCTACGCCCAGCTGCGAGCGGTGCAGATCCCGTCCCAGCGCGTGCGCTTCCTCTCAGCAGCGGTTCCGTCCTTGTACCAGAGCGTGGCGCTTCTGGTCCTGGTCCTGGCGCTCGGTGTGGTCGCACTCGTCGGAGCCGGCAACGTCGCGACGCTGGGAGCCGTCGTTCTGATCCTGGTCCGCGCCGTCACTTATGGACAGCGAGTACAGACGGTGATCTCCTCCGTCGACGAGAAGCTGCCCTTCGTGCATCACCTGGCTGATGCGATCGAGCGTTACGAGTCACAGCCGCAGATTCCTGGTCGACGGGGCGCAGATCACATCGGTGACTTGACGATGAGCGGCGTCGGGTTCCACTACGAGGGGGGCGCGGATGTGCTCCGTGACGTCTCCTTCTCTGTGAGGCGCGGTGAGACGATCGGCATCGTGGGTCCCTCGGGTTCCGGAAAGTCGACCTTGGTGCAGCTCCTCCTCCGGCTCCGGGAGCCCACAGAGGGGACATTCTCGGTCAACGGTATCGATGCGTCTGACATCGATCGCGAGGACTGGCGACGGATGGTGACGTACGTCCCGCAGTCGCCTCAGCTCTTCTACGGGACGGTGCGCGAGAACATCCGGTTCTTCCGTGAGGACGTCGACGACGCGGCCGTCGAGGATGCCGCGCGCCGCGCTCACCTTCACGAGGACATCCTCCGACTTCCCCAGGGTTACGACACCATCGTCGGAGCCAGGGCGTCCCTGGTCTCCGGTGGTCAGAAGCAGCGGATCTGCCTCGCGCGTGCCCTGGCCGCTCGCCCGGCGGTCATGATCCTCGATGAGCCGACGAGCGCTCTGGACGTCAAGTCGGAGGAATCCGTCCAAAGATCGCTGCAGGACCTGGCGGGGGACACCGTGGTGTTCTTGGTCGCTCATCGTCTGTCGACGCTCGCGATCTGCGATCGGGTCATGGTGATCGCGGACGGCACGATCGTCGGGCTGGACATCGCAGAGAACCTCATGGACGACAACACCTACTTCAGAGAGGTCAGCGAGATCTCGAGCCGCGCCGCCGTTCAGGGCCCTGCGCGTCAGTCGAAACGGGGGTGACCTCGTGAGCCGCATGTCTCACGAGCAGTCGCGATGCGACCGAGGGCTCACGAGGAGGGCCGGATGAGCGCAGAAGTACTTTTCGTCTGCCACGCCAACGTCTGCCGATCGCGACTGATGGAGCATGAGTTCCGAGCTGCACAGAAGGAAGTCGGCCCGGAGCGGTGGCGATCATCGAGCGCGGGTGTGGCTGCCGTGGAGGAACATCCCCCCTGTGAGGCGGTGCTTCAGCTGGGCCTTGCCTCGCCCCTTGGTGCGCGGTCGCGACGGGCGGACCGAGGCGCCGTGCAGCTCGACGGCGACGCTCTGCAGACGGCCGGACTCGTGATCACTGCCACTCGAGCGGAGCGCGCGGAGGTTGCGCTCCTCGACCCGACGATGCGGTCTCGTACCTTCACACTCCGTGAGGCCGTCGCACTCGCTCGCATCGAGCCCCTCTCAGCCCCGGTTCAGACAGGGGTGAACGCCGACGATGTTCTGGCTGCCTTCGCCGAGTCACTCGACCGACATCGCGGCAGCGTCCGTGCAGAGCAGATTTCGCCTCGCCGCCGCTGGTCGCGCCGGCGCGGGGGTGCGACCAACTTCGATCTCGACATCGCTGATGCGCACAACCGGCGTCCTCGTGATCATCACAAGGTGCTGAGCATCGTTCAGGCTCAGGCCAGAGCGCTGCACGGGCAGCTGTCGCAGTTCGCAGCACACCACGAACACCTCGCCACCTGACCGCGCGCATCAGCCGGTCGGCGCGACTGGTCCTCAGCCGGACTTCTCGACGCCTGCGGCGCGGACCGGGCTGACCGGACCGTAGTACTCGCCGGCCTTCTTGTCGTGCCGGGCGCGGTTCAGAATGCTTCCGAGGACGCGGGCTCCGGCGCCCTCGAGCAGTTTGATCGCTTTCGCCGCATTCGGCCTGCGGGTCTTCGTCGCGTCGGCGACGAACAGCACGCCATCGACGGAGGGGGCGAGGAGGCTCGCGTCCGCCACGTTCAGTACCGGAGGGGCGTCCACGACGACGAAGTCGTAGCGACTGGCCGACTGTTCCAGGAGATTCGCCAGCGCTTCAGAGGCGAGGATCTCCGCAGGATTCGGGGGAGTGCCGCCTGACGGAAGGACGTCGAGGGTCGATGACCGGAAGGGGTATTTCGCGGTGTCGAAGTCGTGCACCTTCAACAGGACGGACGTCAATCCGACCGCATCTTCGATGCCGAAGAACGTGTGCACTTGCGGGCGTCGGAGATCGGCGTCGATGAGCAGGACCCGATGATTGAGGTCAGCGAGAGTCAACGCGAGGTTCACGGCGACTGTCGACTTGCCCTCTCCGGGAGAACTGGACGTGACGAGAAGTGTCGAGACGCGAGAGCCGACATTGGCATAGGTGAGCGCAGACCTCAGGCGGCGGAACTCCTCCGCTGATCGGCCCAAGGGCTCCTGAGCGATGCCGGCGGCGCGATGAGAGAGAAGAGGGGCTCGGGTGATGACGCCGAGGACGGGTGTGCCGCTCACGCGCGCCAGGATGTCCTCGTTACGGACGCGTGTGTCGGCTGCGCTGATGATCAGGGAGACGGCGATCCCGAGGATGCCACCGACGAGCAGCCCGACCAATGCGTCGCGCGGCTTGTTCGGCGACGACTGCGAGGTGGGCACGACAGCCTCGTCGATGGTTTCGGCCACGATCGTGGGGGCGCCCGCGGCCCCCTTCGGGGAGATCTCCAGCACAACGTCGGCGAGTTCGGCGGCGATCGCGTTCGAGAGAGCCGCCGCCCGCTCGGCGTTCGTGGTGGTGGAAGTGATGCGCAGGATCACGGTGTCCTGCGGGATCGTCACGTCGATGGAGCGAGCCAGGTCACGTGGAGTCGTGTCGATTCCGAGCTCTTGGATGACCGGCTCGAGGACCCGCGACGTCGTCGCGAGCTGAGCGATCGACAGCATCTGATTCTGCGTGTACGTCGAACCCTGATTGAGATCGGACGCGCTCGCCCCCTGGTTGAGCGCGAAGTAGAGCGAGGACGTCGACTGGTACTGAGGGGTTTCGAGCGCGGACACGCCGAACGCCGATACGCCGCCGACGACGGCGAAGACGGCGATCCCCCACCAGAACTTCCGCAGCGCGTTCAGCAGCCAATGACCGGACCAAGGCGTTGTGTCCGCCATGGCTCCCCCTCCCCCAGAGTCCTCCCACTCTACCGGCGCAGAGCCCTTCACGACAGCGAACGCCGGTCTCGAGACGCCGGTGCGCTGGCGTATCGGTCGGTGCCGGAACCCCTCGAGTGATGATCCCCTGATGAGGGAGTTCTCATGCGGAGAGAGTCGGTCTAAGTGCCCTGATACCGTCAGCGGATTCTCCCCAGCAGGTTCACCCGACCTGCCCTGCTGACGGCCCCGACACCCCTGCTCGAAGAGAGACCTCATGTCCCGACGCTCCCGGCCCACAAGAACGGGTGCACTGCTCCTGGCTCTCCTCCTCGGCATGGCTGTCGCGAGTGGGTCCGGTGAGCCCGCCGCGGCCGCGACCGCGGTGTACGTGAAGGACGCCATGGCGCGATCCGTCGGGAAGGGATGGGGCATCTCCGACCTCGGGGGTTCCTGGACGACGGGGCCCGGAGCCGTGGCATCCGTTCGTGATGGCCGGGGGTGGATCTCGAGCCCGCAACCCGGACGCACAGCACGAATGTCCCTCGGCGGCACGATGCGGGATGTCGACTCCACCTTCTCGCTTTCGGTTCCCAGCGTGCCGACATCGGGCACCGGTCTGTACCTCTCCCACGGTGTTCGCGCGACGTCAGGCGGCGCTTACGTCGTCGGGGTCCGCATCATGGTGGGGGGTGTCGTCGAACTGAGCGTCCAAAAGCGGTCCGGAGTCACAGTCGGTACCTTCTCGTCGGGGCGCTTGCGGGAGAGGGTCCGGCCAGGCGGAACTGTCGATGTCCGTATCCAGGCGATCGGGTCGACGACAGTCGCCCTCGTCGCCTCCGCCCGGGTGGCAGGCTCCGCGGACGCTGCGGGGCGAACCCTGACGTACTCCGACTCATCCGCGAAGCGGATCGCAGGCGCCGGAGGGGCGGACTTCTCGTTGTATACGTCGTCATCGAGCGCGACGCTCCCGCTGGGAGTGGACGATCTGAAGATCTCGGCGCCCGGGGTCGTGCCGCCGAGGCCGGCCCCTGCGCCGGAGCCCATCCCTGCACCGGGGCCCGTGCCTGGGGCCGGACAAGTGATCGCCGGCGCGCGGTCAGCAGCCGGGGCGAGCGCTCCAGGCTCCGTCGCTTACGAGGTGCCGGCGAACGCGGTAATCGTCTCGCCCAAGGGGAACGACTCCGCGGTCGGTACGGCTGCGGCACCGGTCCGTACGATAACCGCTGCTCTGCGGAAGGTTCGCAATGGAGGAACCGTCGCACTCCGCGGCGGCGTTTACCACGAGAGCGTCATCGTCCCGCCTCAAAAGCGCGTCACCCTTCAGCCCTACGGCTCCGAAGCAGTCTGGCTGGACGGCGCGGAGACAGTGACAGGCTTCCGCGCATCCGGCGATGTGTGGGTTCGCTCCGGATGGACCCAGCAGCTGGATGCCAGCCCGACGTTCGTTCGAGGGGCACCTGATGGTGCTGCGGAGGGATGGAAGTTCATCGACCCCGCTCATCCGATGGCGGCTCATCCGGATCAACTGTGGATCGACGGTAAGCAGCTGGCACAGGTGCCATCGCGATCCAAAGTGACTCCGGGCAGCTTCTTCGTCGACGCTGCGGCGGATGAGCTCGTCGTGGGGTCGGACCCGAACGGGAGAAGGGCGGAGGCGAGCACCCTCGTCAGTGCTCTTTCCGTCCGCTCCGAAGGTTCGGTCGTCCGAGGGATCGGGGTTCGCAGGTACGCCACGAGCGTTCCGGACATGGGCACCGTCATCATCGCGGCGAAGGGTGTCACGCTGTCGAACGTCACCATCCGGGACAATTCGACCACGGGGCTTTACACCTGGTCCGAGGAGACCACGCTCTCGCGTGTGTCGGTCATCGCCAATGGGCTCCTCGGTGCAGGCGCAGCCCACGCCGACGGGCTCGAGATCCGCGGGATGCTGTCGTCGGGGAACAACCGAGAACGGTTCAATAGGGCGCCCGTCTCGGGTGCGTTGAAAATCCACAGCTCCTCGGGTGTGAGTGTGGCCGACAGCGTGTTCGCGGACAACAACGGACAAGGACCGTGGTTCGATGAATCGAACGACGGCGTGGTCTTCGCAGGCAACGACAGTCTCCGGAACACGGGCAACGGCCTCGTCTTCGAGCTCTCCGAGCGCGCCGTCATCGCGGACAACCTCGTGGCGGACAACGCGATCAACGGGATCTACATCGTGAACGCGGGTTCCGCGTCGATCTGGAACAACACAGCGGTCGGGAACGAACGGAACATCGCCGTCACTCAGGACGCGCGTCGCTCGAAGAATCCAACCATCCCGTGGATGAGCAAGAACATCGTGATCGCCAACAACGTCTCCGCTGAACCAGAAGGAACGTGCCTGGTATGCGTCGACGACTTCTCACGGGCGCTCGTGGGCGGTCAGATGGTGACGCGGGCCGAGGGCAACTTCTACCACCGCGCCTCACCCACCGCGACCCGCTGGTTCGCGATCTACTCGCGCGGCGCGGCGGGACCCTCCGAGGGCTTCTCGACGCTCGCCGACTTCACGTCCGCCACCGGGCGGGAGAAGCGGTCGGTGCTGGTCGAGCAAGCGGCATCCCCGGTTCACGACGACTACTCGCTGCGATCGGCGACGGCTTCGCGGCAGACCTCGATCGCGGTACCCGTCCCCGCTCAGATCGCGGGCGTCTCCGACCTGACGACGGGTGAGGTGAGCCTCGGCGCGCGCTTCCGGTGACCCACGGCGCGACGGACGCGCTCCATTCCGCGGGTCCACACGATCGCCGGGAGATACCGTCGGCGGAAGCGCCGGATGAACGTGCCTGCGGCGGCGGCATCCGGGAACAGGCCGAAGGTGGTCCACGCCTCGGCGATGCGGGCGAGGGTGGCGGGGTCTGCTGCGGCGAGCACCTGGCGGTGCACGGCGAACACGGCCGCGTCCTCTCGGCGGTGCTCCGCGATCGCGGCGCGGACGCCGTCGACGGATGCCGCCTTCGGCCACACTGCGGGTGCCGGGAGCGACCGGTTGTTGCGCAGCGCGGCCAGGCCCGGACCCCGCGTATCGATCCAGCCCGCGTAGAGGAAGAACTCGAGCAGCTTGCGGCGCTCGAACTCCTCCGGGAACGTGCGGCCCGACCGCCGCTCGATGTCGTCCATGACAGCGCGGACGGTGTCGGTGTCGAAGACGAAGGGCGTGGCGGTGGGCGGGAACGCGGCGACCGCCCGTTCGGTCTGGTGCGCATCTGCGCCGAGGTAGGTGAGGGTCCTCACGAGTGACTCGCGGAGCGGATGCGTCGTGTACGGGTGCGAGCGTCCGAACGCGCGACCGGTGAGGTCGACGAAATCCGCGGCGCTCGCCGCGCGCGTGAAGTGGTTCTTCGCATCGAGGACCACGTAATGAGGAGTCCGGATCCGCCGGGCGATCGCGAGTTTGGCTGCCTGTTGGCTCCGCCAGCCCCCGGTGGCGCCGGGGTCGATCAGCTCCCGCGTGCGCACGATGCGCACCCTGTCCTGCAGAGCTCCGTACTCCCGCAGGAGGCGGCGACGGGAGGGCCCGCTCAGTCCGAGGACGCTGTTGTCGAGGATGAGCATCTCCTCGACGCTGGCGGGGTCGAGATAGCGGGCCATCGAGCGGGCCTGTAGTTCGAGAAGCGGGACCTCGGCCTCGAAGACGACGGTCACGAAGGTGAGGGGCGACATCATCGGGTCGCCTCGACGAGGTGCTGTACGTCGGCGAGGAGCCGCTGCCCCCGCTGCTGCGCCTGCCGTGCCTGGTCGGCCAGGGACGGGTCGTCGACGGCGGCGAGGATCCGGTCGGCGACCTCCTCGGAGCCGCTCGCGTCCACGACGTGCGGCCAGCCGAGCTCACCCATGAGGGGCGCGAACTTGCGGGAGTAGGCCATCGCGATCGCGGGGGTTCCCGTCGACAGGGCGTTCAGGCAGGCGTGCATGCGCGCCCCGATGACGAGGGATGCCCCGGCGATGACCGCCCGGGCGTGCTCGAGGTCGCGCGGCACGACCAGCCCCAGGCGCCCTTCGTACTCCGCGTGCAGCTCGGTCGCCACCGGGACGTCGTTGTCGGGGTCGGCGGAGTCGAGGACGTGGGGGAACAGGGTGACGGAGCGGCCGCGGACGAGAAGTCCGTCGATCACCGCGCGGATCTGGCGTCGGTACGCCTCGGGGTCTCCGTGACGGGTCGACCGCCAGAGCAGTCCCGAGACGTTGAGCAGGACGTCGTGACCCCGCTCGGCCACGGGCTGGTCGATGCCGAACACGAGGTCCGTCGTCGTGAGGTCGACGGGTCGCCCGAGCGTCGCCGACGCTGCGGCGCTCAAGGGATCGCGGGCGAGCACGAGCCGGGAGCGGTGCACGTCCCGCCGAGCGAGCAGCCGCGACCGGCGCGAACCGAAGGGGCCGATCGTCTGCGGCGCCAGGACCGTCGGGACGTGTCGACGCGCCGCGAACTCGTGGATCATCGACATCGTCGTGTGCCGCGGGAGGCCGTAGATGTCCGAGAAGCTGTCGCCGGACCGGGTGTCCCAGTAGAGGTCGAACCCGTCGAGCCAGTCGCGCATGCCGCGGCGGCCGGTCACCCACTCGCGGACGAGACCACGCGGGGACCACGTGACGGCCTCGGGCTTCGAGCCGTAGTTCATGTACACGAACTCCGCCTGCGGCCAGATGCGGCGGAGCAGGTCTTTCGACCCGCGCCCGAGGGCGCGGACGCCGAGGTTCGGTGAGGTCTCATCCGTCCAGGCGAGGAGGATGCGCATGGGGTGTCCTTTCCAACCGTCGGGCCGCGGTGCCGCACACCGCGGCCCGACGCCGGGGGGTTCGGGTCAGCGGGTCGAGTCCGGCCGCCGGCGCGCGGGACGCCCGAGCAGGTGCATCGACTCGCCGCGGGCGAGTCGGACGGCGAGGTCCTCGTAGTCGGTCGCGATGTCGTCCCAACGGAACGCCTCGCGGGCGCGCTCGCGGACGATCCGCCCCATCACGGTCGCGCCGGCGGGGTCGCCCTCGAGGGTCGCGAAGTGCCGGCCGGCTTCGGCGGCATCCGCGAAGAACAGGCCCTGCTCGGCCAGCGTCTCGTGGTTGAAGCCGACGTCGTACGCGAGGACGGCCGTGCCGGCCCCCATCGCCCGCAGGAGCGACGGGTTGGTCCCGCCCACGGAGTGCCCGTGCACGTAGGTGAGAGCGTGGAAGTAGAGCGCGTCCAGCAGGTCCTGGTCGAAGACCCCGCCGAGAAAGTGGATGCGGGGATCGCCGCCCGCGGCGGCACGGATCTGCTGCGTGTACTCGGCGGCGTAGGGCGCGGAGCCGACGACGACGAGGGGCCGGGTCGCGGAGCTCCTGCGGTAGCCCTCGACGATCTCGAGCACGTGGTTCTCGGGTTCGAACCGGGCGACCACGAGGTGGTATCCGCCCGGTGTCAGGCCGAGGGAGCGGATGCCGTCGGCCGGGGCGTCCTCGAGGATCGGGGCGCCGTAGCGGATGAGCTCGGTCGGCACGCCGAACTCGCGGTCGTAGTAGTCGCGGATGCCGGGGGCGTCGGCGATGAGCGCGTCGGCGGTGCGGACGCCGAACTCCTCCGCCCAGCGGTAGTACGCCTTGCCGCGCCGGCCCCACTTCGACCGCTTCCATTCCAGGCCGTCCATGTGCAGGGCGGTCGGGATGCCGCGGGCGCGGAGCGCCGGCAGGAACGGCGAGTTCGCCGCGTTGAAGACGAAGGCGGCATCCGGTCGGCGGCCGAACACGGCGTGCACGGCCGAGAGCCCGGTGTGGCTCAGCGTTTCGAGCTGCTTCACCCGGAGGGCAGGCAGGTGGATGACCTTCATGCCGAGGTACTCGCGGGCGCGGCTCTCGGAGCCCCGTGTGTACACGGTGACGCCGTGTCCGCGCTCGACGAGCCGACGACCGATCTCCTCGACCGCGGTCTCGAAGCCGCCGTACGAGGCCGGGACCCCGCGGGTGCCGATCATCGCGATCTCGAGCGTCCGCGTGGCGCGGGGCCGCTCGTCCTGGGTGAGGCGGACCGGCTCGCTGTCGAGCCGCCGCGGGATTTCGATGACCATCAGTACGCTCCCTCGGTGGTGACCATGACCTTGGCTGTCCGCCACATCAGGACCAGGTCCGTCATGACGGTCCAGTTCTCGACGTAGCGGAGATCGAGCCGGACGCTCTCCTCCCAGGAGAGGTCGCTGCGTCCGCCGACCTGCCAGGGGCCGGTGATGCCCGGCTTGATGTAGAGGCGGCGCGACACGGTGCCGTCGTAGGCGATGACCTCGGACGGCAGCGGCGGCCGCGGACCGACGACGCTCATGTCGCCGCGCAGCACGTTCCAGAACTGCGGCACCTCGTCGAGCGAGAACGACCGCAGGAACCGGCCGACCCGCGTCACCCGCGGGTCGCGCCGGAGCTTGAAGAGGGGCCCCGAGCCCTCGTTGTGGGCGAGGAGCGCCGCGAGCTCGGCCTCGGCATCCACCCGCATCGTGCGGAACTTCAGCATCGCGAACTCGCGTCCGTCGCGCCCGACGCGCGCCTGGCGGAAGAAGACGGGACCGCCGTCGTCGGCCGTGATCGTGATCGCGATCACGAGCGCGATCGGTGCGAACAGGACGAGGGCGGCGAGCGACACGAGGATGTCGAGCGCCCGCTTCACGTAGTAGGCGGCTCCCTCGAAGCTCGGGATCTTGACGTGGATGAGCGGCATCCCCTCGACGGGCCGCAGCGACATGCGCGGCCCGGCGACGTCGGTGAGGCGGCTCGAGATCACGAGCTCAGCGGCGGTGCCCTCCAGCGCCCACGCGAGCCGCTTCACGTACGCCGGGTCGCCGGCGGGCTGGCTCGCGACCACGATCGTGTCGCTCTCGTGGATCGCAGCGGCACGCAGGACGGCGTCGTCGCCGCGCGTGACCGGGTACACGACGTCGTCGACGGTGAGCGAGTCCCGGTCGTCGTCGAGCAGGGCCACACCGACGACGAGGTATCCCAGCTGGCCGGCCGGTCCGAGCGACCGGATCGCGTACTCCACGTCGTCCCGCGAGCCGACGACGACGGTGCGCGAGGCGTACCGGCCCTCGGCGCGCTGGGCGATGAGCCATCGTCGCCATGCCCACCGCGAGGCGAGGAGCGCCAGGGTGCCGAGCGGCAGCGCGGTGAACAGCTGCGCACGGATGCCGTGCCACTCGAACACCACGAAGACGATCGCGAGCAGGCCGAACGCGAGCCCGGTCGCGTGGGCGACGCGCGCGTACTCCGTGGGCCCGGTCCCGACGACCGTCGTCGACCGGGTGTTGAAGAGGCCGAGCGAGATGAGCCAGATCATCGCGGTCGCGACCGCGATGATGACCCGGTTCCGGACGGCGATGTCGGAGGGCGCAGCGGCGGTGAGCGAGACGATGGTCGCGAAGGTGCAGGACACCGCCACGACGACGGCGTCGTTCACGCGGAGCCGCGTGCGGAACCGGCGCTCCCACTGCAGGCGGCCGACGAGCGCCGCCGAGGCACGGGGCGCCTCAGCGGTCGAGGTGCGCGGCGCCGTCTTCGGGCCGAGCCCGGGCAGCGTGAGACCCGGCGCGATGCCGTCGACCGCGGTCACCGAGCGTCCCCACACACATCGGTCAGCTGCCGCATCATGCCCCCAAGCAATGTGCGTCACTGCATCCGCCCCCAAGGCGGCTGCATGTTCCCCAAGCGAGCTTCGCGGTCCCCCAAAGACCTCCGCGCGACCCCCCGGCCGCGCGATCCACTCGGAGGCAACTGTAGCGCGCACCGGGCGAGCGTGCGAGTGCGATTCGTAAACTCGGCGTCAGCCGATGTTCATCCGCCCCGCCGTCGCCGCCCGCCGCGGCCGGTCACGCGGCGGGGGTCAGGCGCCGAACGCCCGCACGAGGGTGAGGAGCAGCGGTCCGACCCGGCCGTCCATGCGGAAGCGCGCGAACCCCTCCGACACGGCCCGCCCGGTGCGTGAGGTGACGAACCACGGCGGTGTCGGCAGGACCGAGAACCGGCCGCGTCCGAGCGAGCGCGGGAAGGGCCGGAACGGTCCGCGGACGACCGTCCGCTCGACCCCGTCCAGCAGTAGCGCGTTGTGCACCACGCCGATCCCGCTGGGCGCGTCGTCGATCGTGCCGTCCGGGTACGCGCCCCAGGTGGCGGTGGGGGTGAGGAATCCGAAGGCGGTCCACGCGTTCACGGCCACGGTGCCGTAGCGCAGGCGCGCGAGGGCGTCCTCGAAGCCGGCGCCGAGATCCCGCAGGGTCGCCGGGTCGATGAGGACATTGGCGCCGAGGGTGCCGGTGAGCCGGTCGTTCGCGTGGGCGACCGCCGCGTCGAGGAACGCGGCCCCGGTGCCCGGGAGGTCGATGACGCCGAGCACGGGCGCGAAGTACTCCGTCGTCTCGATCTCGCCGCCGCCCGCCGCGATGGCGCGGGTGTCGCCGGCGAACCACGCGGCATCCGGGTACACGTCCCTCACGCGCTGCAGTCGGTCGGCGGCGTTCGGGTACCAGACGGGACGCTGCGGCGTCCGCCCGAAGGCCCGGTGCAGCTCGCGCACGAACTCCTCGCGCTGGTCCCAGTCGCGGCTGAGCAGCACGACCTGCCCGGCGATGCAGTTGTGCCCGCTGTTGTGCAGCCGCATCGTCGCGACGTGCTCCGCCTGGAACCGCAGGTCGGCCTTCGACCAGCGCCCCGGCACGACGATGATCGGCGACACCCCGCCGAGCTCGGCGGTGATCGGCACCCGCAGCCGGTCCTCGCCCGTTCCGACGATGGCGCGGAAGGTGGTCTCGGATCCCGTGATGTGGACGTGGTCGATCCCGGGATGCCGCGTGAGGTACGCCCCGACGTCGCCGCCGCCGCTCGCCACGGCGACGAGGCCCGCGCGGATCAGCGGTGCGAACGCCCGCTCGAACACGGGCACCAGCGCGTCCTGCGTGGGGTTCACCTTCAGGAGTGCGACGCGCCCTTCGGCCAGCAGTTCGTACAGCACGTCGAGGAACGGGATCGAGGTGACGTTGCCGGCCCCGAGGACGAGACCGACGCCGCCGGCGCGGTGCGGATGCCGCGACGCGAGGCCCGCGGCATCCCTCGCCTCGTGCGGGGTGACGCCGGGCTGCAGCCACACCTCGGTGGTGTACCCCGACAGCAGCAGGCGGTCCGAGGCGTTCAAGGGCGAGGAGTGCACGACGGTGCGTCCGCCGGGGCCGGTGCCGAGGCGGACGCCGGCGAGCGGGCTGCGACCGCGCGCGAGGGCGTCGAGGCTGGCGGCGTACGCGTCGAGCGCGACGAGCGCCGCGTAGGGACCGGCGAGCCACTCCTCACCGGCGAGCGGATGCCGTGGGTCGAGTCCCTTGCTCTCAGCGGCGACGCGCGCCCACTCCTCCGCGACCGCGCCGACGGCCGCGCGCACCTCGCGGAGCAGGTCGCGCCGGGCGGCGGCGGGGAGCGCGCGCCAGTCCGCGGAGCCGGTGCGCAGGCGCGCGAGCGCCGCGTCGAGGGCGGCGCGGGTGTCGGCGTCGGGGGAGCGGTCCCGGGGCGCGGCCGGTGACGTCGTCGTCATCGTCACGGCGCGGGTGGGCTCAGATGAGCGAGAGTTCGCGGAGCTTCGCGGCGACGTCGTCGTTGCTCGGCTCGACGTGGTGCGTCGCGTCGGGGTAGACCACGACGGGGATGTTGGTGCGACCGGAGATCTCGCGGGCGACATCGGCGGCGTCGGGCTCGGCCTCGAGGTCGATGTAGCGGTAGTCGACTCCGAGGCCGTCGAGCTGCGCCTTCGTGCGGCGGCAGTCGCGGCACCAGTCGGCGCCGAACATCGTGATCTGAGCGGACGTGTCGGTCATCACTCCAGCGTACGCCCGCCCACCGCCGTGGGCGCGGCGTCGGGTTGCGCCGCGCGGCGCCCGGATCTGCGGGGGGCGTAGACGACGAGGGCGTGGAAGACGAAGCGCAGCACGAAGGCGGCGACGAGGGTGAGGGCCGCGGCGAGGACCGCCGGGATGTGCGCTCCCTCGACGAGGATCGACAGCACCGGGATGCGGACGATCGCCTCGAGCCCGTTGAAGCTGAACGACTTCAGGAACCGGGTGAGCATGCGCCCGGATTCGGAGCGCATGTCGGCGAAGACGAGGTACTCGAGCAGCAGGAAGTTCGTGATGATCGTCACGACGCTCGCCACGACGGCGGCGGGGACGTAGTCCATCCCGAGGCGGATGAGGCCCCACATGATCACGAGGTTCGCGATGGCCCCGAACCCGCCGACGAGCGCGAACGCCGACATCCGGCCGAAGCGCAGCATCGCGAGCTGGGTGAGGAAGCGGACGCCCTGCGTGAACGTCGCCTTCGAGGTGCCGGCGTGGCGCTGCGCGAAGTCGAAGGGCACCTCGTCGACGCGCAGCTGACGACGGGCGAGCACCTCGAGCAGGATCTTGAAGCCGCGCGGGCGCAGGGCGTCGACGTCGACGGCGTGCGTGTCGAGCAGGAAGAACCCCGTCATCGGGTCGGTGCAGTTCGCGAGCTTGCGCGGGAACATCGCCTTCGTCAGCGCGGTCGAGGCGCGCGAGACGGCGGTGCGGGTCGCGTCGGCGAGTCCCTTCGAGGTGCCGCCCGACGCGTACCGCGAAGCGACGACGACGTCCACGTCGCCGCGTTCGGCGCGCTCGATGAGGCGGGGGATGTCCTCGGGGGGATGCTGCAGGTCGCCGTCCATGACGAGGCACCAGCGGGAGCTCGCCGCCTGGAACCCGGCGACGACGGCGCCGCCGAGGCCGGCGACCGGCTGCTCGCGGTGGAGGAGGCGGACGGGGAAGCGCGACGTGCGGGCCGCTGCCGCGATGATGTCGGCCGTGTCGTCGGTCGAGTCGTCGACGAAGACGACCTCGAAGACGCGGCCGTCGAGCGTGTCACCGATGCGCCGCAGCAGCTCGACGACGTTCGGACCCTCGTTGAAGGTCGGAACGATGATCGACAGATCCATGGCGGGGCTCGCGATGCTCGGCGGGCACGGGACGTCTCAGCCTAATGGCGCCTGCCCGGGCGGGACTGAGGATGTCCCCGGCGAACCTCCTGTGAGGGCTGGGGGCGGGCGTCTTCCGACTGACGGGTGCGGCCGATAGCCTGGCCGCATCCGGCGAGGGGAGTGCGCGATGAGCACGGAGGGAACAGCAAGGGCGGTGGTGAGCGGCATCCGCGGTGCCCTCCTGATCGGGGGTGTGCTGGCGGTCGTCGTCGGCATCCTGATCCTCGTCTGGCCGGGCAAGACGGCGATGGTCGTCGCCGGGATCATCGCGGCGTGGGCGGTCGTCGCCGGCATCGTGAACGTCGCCATCGGGCTGCTGTCGCGCACGGCGGGCTCGTGGGCGCGTGTGGGCCACATCGCCCTCGGCCTGATCTTCGTGATCGGCGGTGTCGTCGCCTTCTCGAACCTCGGGATCGCGGCCGAAACGCTCGCGACGTTCCTGGGTGCGTTGGTCGGCATTTTGTGGATCGTCGAGGGTGTCGTCGCGTTGACGACCCTCCGCGGCGCCCGGTCGCGCGGCTGGACGATCGCGTTCGCGGTTCTCAGCCTCGTCGCGGGGGTGGCCATCCTCTTCGCGCCCGTCTGGGGCGCGCTCGTGCTCTGGCTGTGGATGGGCGTCTCGCTCATCCTGCTCGGCGTCATCCAGATCGTCCGGGCCTCGCGGCTGCGCACGATCTGACCCCTCTGCTAGACAGGGGGGATGATCTGGGGGGATGCCGGTGACACCCGAGCGCGCCGGGTGCGGAGCGGTCTCGTCCTCACCGTCGCGGCGCTGGTCCTGACGACGGGGTGCGTCGCGACCGCGACGGAGGCCCGGAGCGTCGCGGAGGCGGCGATCGAGCCGACCCCCGAGGCGAGCCCCGACCCGACCCCGGTGGCGACCCCCGTGGTGATCCCCGGCGACGGGCCGATCATCGTCGGCGAGCAGATCGTGTCGGGCGTCGGCCCTCGGACCGAGGAGCGGGTGCCGCTGGCCGTGCCCGCGGCCGCGCGTTCCGTACTCGTCGACCTCTCCTGCGACGCCCCGTCGCACTTCATCGCCGAGCTGGGCGACGCGATGATGCTCGGCCAGGCGCAGCTGTCGGGCGAGTGCGACGGTTCCCGCACCCTGGCCTGGCCCTGGACGTACGGATCGTCGGGGATGCTGTGGCTGTCGATCGGGCCGGAGGTCGGGTGGACCCTCGCCGTCACCTACTCGTCCGAGCCGTTCGTGCAGGATGCCGACCTGGTCGAGGAGTGCGAGGCGTACTCGCAGGTTTACAGCCAGGTCTCGAACGCCGACGACGGCTACGGCTTCTACGCCGCGTTCGGAGCCGACGAATGGAACACGCGGGTGGATGCCGCGGCACGGGCGGCCGCCGCGCTCGCCGACGCGTCGGACACGTCGCTCGCCGACGGCTTCGCCGCCATGCGCGACGTGCTCGCGGAGCGCTCGCCGATCCCGGGTGGGATGACGGAGGTGCAGGAGTTCTGGGAGGTGCACCGGCCGATCGCCGAGACCTGCGCGTGGAACCACACCGAGATCGCGGTCTACGCCGAGTTCGGCGGCTGACCTCTCAGCTCACGTGGTCGCGCCAGGAGTGCTGCGGCCGGTAGCCGAGCAGGCGCTGCGCCTTCGCGGTCGAGAACAGCGAATCGTGCGTGCCGAGGTCGCCGCGCGTCTCGGCATCCGGGAACACCTCGGCGACCAGCTCGTCGTTCGGGCGGCTCATGACGGTGTCGGCGGCGGCGATGAGGAAGTGGTCGAACCCGGCGGGCGCGACCTCGAGGGCCCGCGCGACCGCCTGCGCACCGTCGCGCGCGTCGATGTAGCTCCACAGGTTCCACTTGCGGCCGCGGGCGTCGGCGTCGAAGGAGGGGAATTCCGCGTAGTCCTCCGGCACCATCACGTTCGAGAACCGCAGGGCGGTGATGGATGCCGCCGGGTACCAGCGCGTCAGCTGGATCGCCATCTGCTCCTCGAGGTGCTTCACGAGCGAGTACACCGACTCGGGGCGCGCGGGGTAGTCCTCGTCGACCGGGATGTAGGGCGGCGGGACGTCGAACGGCAGCCCCTGCACGGTCTCGCTCGAGGCGTAGACAATCTTCGTGATGCCGATCCGCAGCGCCGCCCAGAACACGTTGAACGTGCTCGCGATGTTGTTGTGGAAGGTCGCGACGTCCGAGCGGATGCCGGGGGCCGGGATCGCCGCGAGGTGCACGAGCGCGTCGATGCCGTCGTGCTGGTCGCCGACCCCGGTCAGCGCGTCGATGACCTGGCCGTAGTCGGTCAGGTCGACCTGGACGAAGCCGGGTCCGCGCCGGCCGCTGGCGTCGAAGCCGATGACCTCGTGACCGGCGGCCCGGAGTTCGCGGACGACGACCGTGCCGAGCTTGCCGGAGGACCCTGTGACGGCGATGCGCATCCCGCCAGCATGACACGCGGGAAGGGCGCGGAGGCCGTCACCACCCGTGGGTGTTGAGCCACTCCCGGCGGTGGGAGGTCTCGGCATCCGTCTCGTGCGGATCCGACGTCTCGTGCGAGGTGAGCCTGCCGTCTTCGAGGGGGACGAAGCGATGGCACACGGGGCAGAGGGCGCGCCCATGGGGCCAGCCGTCCGCGAGCACTGCGGCGGGCTCGCCGGGTTCGCCGGAGCCGGTGCAGCGGGCGGGGTCAGCCGTGGCATCCGTCCACATGATCGTGCGGTGACGGTGCAGGCCGGGGTGGTCGAGCGGGCGCGTGCACCGGCGGCCGTCGTTGCGGCTGCGACAGAAACGGACGGTCACCCGTCGATGATCTCACCGCCGGATTCCTCGATGGCGGTCATCCGACGCAGTGGTGCCGGCAGCCCGCGCGACTAGACGATCGTCGCGTACGGCGCGACCGGGAGCCCTGCCTCGAAGGGGATGAACCACGTGTCGACATTCCCGGCGGGGTCAGCGTCGTCGTTGACTGCTCCCAGGAGCTCAGGGTCCGTCAAGCGGTCCCGGAGCACGCCGAAGAACTCGTCTCGGACGTTCACGTCCTCGTCTGCGATGAGGGCCTCCGCGGTATCGATGAGGTAGTCCATCGCCAGCGCCTCGGCGACCGTCGCTGCGCCCTCCCAGCCGGCAGCAAGCTTGGTGGTGACCCCCGCCATCGTGACCGCGAACCGGCGGAAGAAGAGCGGCGTGTACTCCTCCGCGGACCGCTCAGGAAGAGAGCTCTCGAGCAGGGTTCCCGAGCGCGGCTGGTTCGCGCGGTATTCCCGCATCACCTCGTCCAGGTCGTCGAAGAGTGAGTCCATGACTTCCCGGCACGCAGTTGCAAGCACCCCACAGGCGACCGCCCACTCGAACCCGAACGACGCGATGCCGTCCGCGTCCATCTCGTCGTCGTCGTCGAAGGGCGGAGGCCCGACCGATTCGACGACCTCCGCCGCGCGGGGGAGGTAGACGAGTGCGTCCTCCGTGATCCCGTAGACGGCCATGACCTCCTGCAGGCTCTCGCCCTCGTGGCCGAGCATGGAACGAAGCGCCGTACGCGCGTCGAGGACATCCTGATCGTCGAGGTCGAACGCGTTGACGTCGTCCGCGTCCTCGTGCATCTGGTCGGGAAGGTCCACCTCCACCTCGACACCCAACTCCGTCATCCGCAGCGGTGATCCTTCCGGGATGAGCGCTTCGACGTCGAGAAGGTGGGCGATGGCGTGACGGAGGTCCTCGGTGATGTGGCCCCGGTGCGCGTCCGCGTCCATCTGGTCGTCGCCGTCAGGGACGGTCCGCATCGCCTGGGCGATGACGTCCAACCCGGAGTCGTACTCCAGGTGCACGTGGAGGTTGGCGACGGCCTGAGTCGGGTTGGGAGAGGTCATGCCGGGAGCCTAGTGAGGGCCGCCGACGCTGCCACTTCGCTCGGCCGGGCTACCTGCCGCCCGTCGGCGCGAGCGGGGCCGGGCTCAGGCGTCGGTACTGGGCATCGGCGCGAGGCGGGTGAGCTGGGTCACGTGCCGCGGCTCGAGCTCGGCGATCGAGGCGACGCCGAGGAGCTTCATGGTGCGCTCGATCTCGCTGCGGAGGATCTCGATCGTCTTGTCGACGCCCGCCCGGCCGCCCGCCATGAGGCCATACAGGTAGGCGCGGCCGATGAGGGTGAACTTCGCGCCGAGCGCCATCGCGGCGACGATGTCGGCGCCGTTCATGATGCCGGTGTCGACCATGACCGTCGCGTCCTTGCCGACCTCGCGCACGACGGTGGGCAGCAGGTGGAACGGGATGGGGGCTCGGTCGAGCTGGCGCCCGCCGTGATTCGACAGGATGATGCCGTCGACGCCGTGGTCGATGAGGCGCTTCGAGTCCTCGACGTTCTGCACGCCCTTGATGACGATCTTGCCGGGCCAGATCTCGCGGATGACCTTCAGGTCCTCGTAGCTGATCGTCGGGTCCATCGCGGCGTTCAGCAGGTCGCCGACCGTGCCGCCCGTCGCCGACAGCGACGCGAACTCGAGCTTGGGCGTCGTGAGGAAGTCGATCCACCACCACGGCCGCGGGATCGCGTTGACGATCGTCCCGAGGGTGAGCTGCGGCGGGATTGAGAACCCGTTGCGCTTGTCGCGCAGGCGCGCCCCGGCGACGGGGGTGTCGACGGTGAACTGCAGGGTGTCGAATCCCGCCTCGGCAGCGCGCTTCGCGAGTCCGTACGAGATCTCGCGGTCGCGCATGACGTACAGCTGGAACCAGTTGCGCCCGTGCGGGTTCGCGGCCTTCACGCCCTCGATCGAGGTGGTCCCGAGGGTCGAGAGGGTGAACGGGATGCCGGCGGCCCCCGCCGCGCCCGCGCCCGCGACCTCGCCCTCGGTCTGCATGAGGCGGGTGAAGCCCGTCGGGGCGATGCCGAAGGGGAGCGTGGATGGGCCGCCGAGGATCTCGACGGAGGTGTCGACGTTCTCCGCCGGGCGCAGCACGTCGGGGTGGAACTCGACGTCCTCGAACGCCTGACGGGCGCGGGCGAGCGAGGTCTCGCCCTCGGCGGCGCCGTCGGTGTAGTCGAACGCGGCCTTCGGGGTGCGGCGCTTCGCGATCTTCCGCAGGTCGGCGATCGTGTACGCGGCATCCAGTCGGCGTTTCGTGCCGTTGAGCTCGGGCTTCTTGAATTGCATGAGCTCGAGCAGCTCGACGGGCTTCGGGAATTGACGCTGCACCATGGGGACCATCTTCCTCTGGAGTGATTCGACCGCGGGCCGTGTTTAACGCAGGAAGGCGGCGGCGACGCCGGAGTCCACGGGGATGTGCAGACCGGTCGTGCGCGAGAGTTCGGGGCCGGTGAGGACGTAGACCGCGTCGGCGACGTTTTCGGGCACGACCTCGCGCTTGAGGATCGTGCGGTTCGCGTAGAACTGACCGAGGTCCTCTTCCTTCACGCCGTACGTCGCGGCGCGGTTGGCGCCCCAACCGGCGGCGAAGATGCCCGATCCGCGGACGACGCCGTCGGGGTTGATGCCGTTCACGCGCACGCCGTGCTCGCCGAGCTCGACGGCCAGCAGGCGCACCTGGTGGGCCTGGTCGGCCTTCGTCGCCGAGTACGCGATGTTGTTGGGCCCGGCGAAGACCGAGTTCTTCGACGAGATGTAGATGACGTCGCCGCCCATCTTCTGCTCGATGAGCGCCTTCGCCGCCGCCTTCGCGACGAGGAACGACCCCTTGGCCATGACGTCGTGCTGCAGGTCCCAGTCCTTCTCGGTGGTCTCGAGCAGCGGCTTCGACAGCGACAGTCCGGCGTTGTTGACGACGAGGTCGATGCCGCCGAAGGCGAGGACGGTCGCGTCGATCGCGGCCTGCACCCCCGCGGCATCCGCCACGTTCGCGGCGACGCCGATCGCGACGTCGGTGCCGCCGAGCTCTGCTGCGGCGGCCTGCGCCTTCTCGAGGTCGAGGTCGGCGACGACGACGCACGCGCCCTCAGCGGCGAGCCGCGTGGCGATCGCCTTGCCGATGCCGGATGCCGCGCCGGTCACGAAAGCGGTGCGCCCTTGATGCGTCTTGGGCTTCGGCATCCGCTGCAGCTTCGCCTCTTCGAGGGCCCAGTACTCGATGCGGAACTTCTCGGCGTCCGAGATGGGGGAGTAGGTCGAGAGCGCCTCGGCGCCGCGCATGACGTTGATCGCGTTGACGTAGAACTCGCCGGCGACGCGGGCGGTCTGCTTGTTCGCGCCGTAGCTGAACATGCCGACGCCGGGGACGAGGACGATGAGCGGGTCGGCTCCGCGGATGGCGGGAGAGTCCGCCGTCGCGTGCGCGTCGTAGTACGCCTGGTAGTCGGCGCGGTAGGCCGCGTGCAGCTCGTGCAGGCGCGCGATCGAGTCCTCGACGCTCGCCGAGGCGGGCAGGTCGAGCAGGAGCGGCTTGACCTTCGTGCGCAGGAAGTGGTCGGGGCAGCTCGTGCCGAGCTCAGCGAGCGCCGGTGCCTTCTCGGACGCGAGGAAGTCGAGCACGACGTCGCTGTCGGTGTAGTGGCCGACCACCGGCTTGTCGGTCGAGGCGAGCCCGCGGATGGTGGGCGCGAGGGCCGCGGCCTTCGCGCGGCGCTCGGCGTCGGGCAGGGCCTCGAAGCCGGAGCGGATGCCGCCGAAGGGCTGCGGGGCACCGTGGGCGTCGATGTAGGCCTGGGCGGTCTCGATGATCCAGAGGCTGTTGCGCTCCGACTCCTCGGACGTGTCGCCCCAGGCGGTGATGCCGTGGCCGCCGAGGATGCACCCGATCGCGTCGGGGTTCTCGGCCTTGATGGCGGCGATGTCGAGACCGAGCTGGAAGCCGGGGCGGCGCCATGGGACCCACGCGACCTTCTCGCCGAAGATCTCGCGGGTGAGCTTCTCGCCGTCGGCGGCGGTCGCGATGGCGATGCCGGCGTCGGGATGCAGGTGGTCGACGTGGGTGGCATCCACCAGTCCGTGCATGGCGGTGTCGATCGAGGGGGCGGCGCCGCCCTTGCCGTGCAGGCAGTAGTCGAAGGCGGCGACCATCTCGTCTTCGCGCTCGACGCCCGGGTAGACGTCGACGAGCGCGCGCATCCGGTCGAGACGGAGGACGGCGAGTCCCTCGGGCTTCAGGGTGCCGAGGTCGCCGCCGGAGCCTTTGACCCAGAGGAGCTCGACGGGCTCGCCGGTGACGGGGTCGGTGTCGGTGCTCTTGGCGGAGGTGTTGCCGCCGGCGTAGTTGGTGACTTTGGGGTCGGATCCGAGGCGGTTGCTGCGCGCGATGAGTCCGGCGGCGGCCGTGGGCGTGGAAGACATCGACTCTCCTGCGAGGCTCAGACGTGAAAGATGTTGTGAAACCTTTCACAATCTAACAGAGTCAGCGGATGTCGACCAGATCCCGGAACGGCGACAGCCGGTCGTCGGCAGGGTCCAGCTCGGTGACGAGCAGGTCGACGTCGCTCCATTCGAGGGCGCGCGCGACGGCGAGGCGTTCGAGCTTGGACGAGTCGGCGAGCACGACGGTCTCGTCGGCGTTCGCCGAGAGGACGCGCTTGACCTCGGCTTCCTCGAGGGTCGTCTCGCTGGTGCCGAAGGACGGGTCGAGGGCGGCGGCGCTCGTGAAGAAGCGGTCGTAGTGGAAGCGGGCGGCGCTCTCGCACGCCTGTGCGCCGACGAAGCTGCCGGTGCGCGGTTCGAGGCGCCCGCCGAGGAGGATCGCGTCGATGCCGGGCCGGACCTGGGCGGTGCGGAGGTTGTCGTACGAGTTGGTGACGACGAGCAGCTCGTGGCTCTCGTCGAGGTTCGCCAGGAGCGCGCCGACGGTGGAGGAGGCATCCATCGCGGCGGCACCGCCGCGGGGGAGCAGGTCGTGCGCCTTGCGGGCGATCTCGGCCTTCGCGCCGCCGCGGGTGGCGATGCGCTCGCCGAAGCCCTGCGGCACGATGGCGGCGACGGCGCCGCCGCGCACGCGCCTCGCGAGGCCGTCGCGCACGAGGTCGTCGAGGTCGCGGCGCACCGTCATGACCGAGACCCCGAGCGCGTCGGCGGCGGGTTCGAGGCGGATGCTGCCGGACTCGGCCAGCATCTCGACCAGGCGCGACCGCCGTTGAGCACTGAGGAGGGGCGGCATGCGATCAGGGTAGCCGGGCTGGTCTTGTCGCCCCGCGCTTAGGCTCGATCCGTGAGCGAGCGTCCGGCGGTCAGGTGCCCCACCTGCGGCGATCCGCTGCGCTTCGAGATCCTCGACGACGAGCGGTTCACGGTCGCGTGGTCGTGCCTGAACTGCGGGCTGGTGCGGGTGACGGAGCCGCGGTGAGGGTCAGCGCAGTGACATCGACGTGTCAGGATGCGCGGGCATGAGCAACGACGAGCCCGACTGGACGATCCGCATTCCCGGCTCCGAGGGGCGGCGCTTTACCGAGAGGCAACAGGCACTTCTGGATCGACTCGTGCGCGAGCTGGCAAACTCCCGAGGGGACCGCTCGAGGCGTCCGAGCTGGAGATCAGGGCGTCGGCGATCGTCCGCGAACTCGCCGTGTCCGGACTCGCGGCCGATCAGATGGCCGAGAATAGTCGTCTCCGTCCGGCGTTCGTGCGCACGCTCCTTGCGGGCGGTGGATCTCCCGGCTCCGACTGACAAATGTCACGCTCATCGGTGATGCGTCGGCACTGCCGCGAAAGTCGCCGGCGGCGTGGGATGGATGCATGCCTTTTCGCACATCCATGGTCCCCGTAGCCTCGTCCGCCCTGCCGTTCTGGCGCCGGCCGGGCCACCTCATCCGGACGAACGCGCGCGCCTACGTGCTCCTCAACGTCGCCGCATACGGCCTCGTCCTCGTCGGTTTCGCGCTCGGGCTGCTTTTCCCCGAGCTGAACACCGCCCGCGCGGACGCGCTCGAATCCGACGGCACGGCCGACCTGGTGAGGTCGGTGGTCTCCTCGGCTCCCCTCTTCGCCCTGCTGATCTTCGCGGTGAACCTGTTCCGCCTCAGCCTCGCCACCATCGTGCTGCCATCGCTGCTGGTCCCCTTCGCGGGTCTCGCGCTGTTCGGGTGGTGGGCGGTGGAGACGGGGGTCACGCTCGTGCAGACCACGGCCGTCGGCTGGGTCGCGCTCATCCCTCACGCGCTCACCGTCCTGATCGAACTGCAGGCCTACGTCCTCTTCCTGCTCGGCGCGTGGATCCTGGGCCGCAGCTGGCTGCGTCCGCGCAGTGTCGGGGTGCAGCGGCACCGGGACGGGTATGTCCGGGGACTCGAGAGCATCGGCCTCTTGGCAGTGCCGGCGCTGATCCTCCTGGTCGTCGGAGCGATCTGGGAGGCGTACTCCCTGCTGTACCTGGTCCATCCGCTCAGCCAGTGGCTGCTCGGTGGTGCTGCCTGATGGCGACCTGGCGGCAGCGCATCGCCGAACGGCGGGTCCGCGCGGGGGACGGCCGTCCCCTCGATCCCTACCGGTGGTGGCAGGCGCACGGCAGGTCGACGTTCGCCATCACGATCCCCGGTGCGAACGGATCCACGTCCGTCTTCACGGTCGACGTTCGCCAGTGGGGGGACCGGGATGACGGCGAGGTGCGGGCGCGGCTCTACCGAGACGGCGCGCTGGATGCCGTCTCCCGGCTGCCGGCACGATTCGCCGTCCCCGGCGGCCACATCGAGGTCGCCGCGAACTCCTTCGGGCTCCGACGATGCCACTTCGTCTCGACGGAAGGGGAGGAACGACAGTTGACGCCGCACCCGCGGTCCGCAGAAGGACGGCGCGCGGCGCTGCACCGGCGGCATCCGTTCCTCAGCCATGTGATCGGCGTCGTCGCATCGGTCCTCGTCGTCGCCGGAGTCGGCATCGCCGTGCCCCAGTTGGTCGAGACGATCTCGCACATCGAACTGTTCGCGCAGCACCTCGGCACCTTCACGTCGCCCATCCGGCTCTCCGCGGAGGCGAACATCGCCGTGACGCTCGTTCTGGCAGCGGCAAGCACCGAACGGGCACTGCGGCTGAGGTCGAACTGGCTCGACGAACTGGCCGGATGACGCGGACCGACGCCAGGGCAAAGCAAAACCCCCGCCATGTAGAAGCTAGGCGAGGGTTTCTGGGACCGTTGTAACGACGGTCCGTGTGGCTCCGACGGGCGTCGATCCCGTGACCTCACGATTTTCAGTCGTGCGCTCTACCAACTGAGCTACAGAGCCTCATGGCTGCAGAAGAGCCATGTCCTAGACGAAGAGCCCTCTGAAAACAAAGGGCTCGTCGCTCGGAGCGACCCTGACGGGACTTGAACCCGCGACCTCCGCCGTGACAGGGCGGCACGCTAACCAACTGCGCTACAGGGCCATGCTTATTAAATTGTGGGAGTGACCCCAACGGGATTCGAACCCGTGCTACCGCCGTGAAAGGGCGGCGTCCTAGGCCGCTAAACGATGGGGCCGAGCGAACCCGGGGGCTCACGCTTACCGAGGGTCAAGCATATGCGATCCCCGACGAATGTGCGAATCGAGGGCGCGCCAGCATCCTCCGCCGCGAGAACCGGGGCACGATGGCGATGCCCGTCCGCACTTTTCCTGTGACGGATGTGAACAGTGTTGCTACTGTGATGGGCGGATCAGCACGCCATCTGGCCGAGGGAAGGGTGTGTCCAGTGACCGATCTTTCCGAGGCGTCGGACGTCGATTGCGGCTGCGCGCCCACCGCCGAAGAGGCACGGGGCTTCTCGCGCATCAGCCGGCGCAACGCCTTGGGGCTCGGCATCCTCGGGGTGGCCGCGGCATCCACCGGTCTGGGCTTCGCCCTTCCCGCCTTCGCCGCCACCTCGTACCCGAGCTGGGACGACGTCGAGAAGGCCCGCAACAACGAAGCCGCCAAGGGCTCTGAGATCACCCGCATCCAGAACCTCATCTCGTCGCTTCAGAACGACGTCGCCGCCAAGCAGGCCGAAGCCGAGCGCCTCGGCGTCGAGTACCAGGACGCCGTCATCGCGTTCGAGGACGCCGCCGCCCGCGCCGACGCGCTGCAGGCCAAGGCCGACGCCGAGGAGGCCCGCGCCAAGGAGTCCGCCGCGAAGCTCGGCGTCCTCGCCGCGCAGCAGTACCGCTCCGGCAAAGGCGACGCGACCCTCGAGCTCATCTTCTCCGACTCGTCCGCCAGCGCCGACGAGCTGCTCGGACGCCTCGGCACCATGGACCGCCTCGTCGACGCCAACCGCGACGTCTACGCCGAGGCCGTCGGCGCCCGCGACAGCGCGAAGAGCCTCGCCGCCCAGGCCCAGGTCGCCCGCGACGAGCGTGACAAGCGCAAGGTCGAGGCCGAGCAGAAGATGCAGGCTGCGCAGGATGCCGCGCAAGCCGCGCAGGCCGCCCTCGCCGCCCAGAACGAACACCGCGAAGTCCTCGAAGCGCAGCTCGACGCCCTCCGCGACACCACGGCCAAGACGGTGGCCGGGTACAAGGCCGGCGTCGAAGCCGCCCGCAAGGCGCGCGAAGAGGCCGCCCGCAAGGCGCGTGAAGAGGCCGCCCGCAAGGCTCGCGAAGAGGAAGCCCGACGCCTCGCGGAGGAGAAGCGTCGCCGGGAAGAAGCAGCGGCCGCCGCTGCCAACAAGCCCAAGCCGAGCACGGGGGGATCCTCCGGCGGCGGCTCATCCGGCGGCGGAAGCAGCAGCGGCGGCAGTGGCGGAGTCGTCCAGTCGTCCGGGTGGGTGCGTCCCGCCCACGGCTGGATCAGCTCCTGGTTCGGCACGCGCGGCAGCATCTGCGGTTCCGGTGGCTGTACGGCCAGCGGCCACCGCGGCATCGACTTCGCCAGCTCCTGCGGCTCGCCGATCTACGCCGCGGCATCCGGCACCGTGGTCTTCGCCGGTTACAGCGGAGCCTGGGGCAACTACATCCAGGTCCGCCACAGCGACGGCACCGTCACCGGGTACGCGCACATCATCAACGGCGGCTACAACGTCGGCTACGGCGACCGCGTCCGCGCCGGTCAGACGATCGCCTACATCGGCAGCACCGGCGCCTCCACCGGATGCCACCTGCACTTCGAGGTCTACCGCGGCGGTGTCCGCATCGACCCGGCGCCCTTCCTGCGCGCCCGCGGCATCAGCGTCTGACGCCCGCGCCCGGAAACGAAGAGGGTCGGATGCCGCGCGGCATCCGACCCTCTTCGTTTCACGTCAGAGCGTGTTCGGCGACTCGCCCTCACCCTGCGTGCGGGTCTCGCCCTCGTGCTGCTCGAAGCGCTCGAACGCCTCGCCGACCAGGCGCTCGGCCTCAGCGGCGTTCGCCCACTCGTCGACCTTGACCCACTTGCCCGGCTCGAGGTCCTTGTAGCGCTCGAAGAAGTGGCCGATCTCACCCTTGGTCCACTCGTCGATGTCGTCGACGTCCTGGATGTGAGCCCAGCGCGGATCCTTCGCCAGGACCGCGACGACCTTGTCGTCGCCGCCGGCCTCGTCGCTCATCTTCAGGACGGCGACGGGGCGGACCTTGGCCAGCACGCCCGGGTAGATCTCGCGGTCGAGCAGGACCAGCACGTCGAGCGGGTCGCCGTCCTCGCCGAGCGTGTTCTCGAAGAAGCCGTAGTTCGCGGGGTACCCCATCGGGGTGAACAGAACGCGGTCGAGGAAGACGCGGCCCGTGCCGTGGTCGACCTCGTACTTCACGCGGCTGCCGCGCGGGATCTCGATGACGGCGTCGTACGCGCCCATGCCTGTGCTCCTTTGAATGTCCGGTGGGATGCGCCGACCAGCCTACTGGCGCCGCTGCGTGTGCCGAACTCCGGAAGAAACGCCGCGAACAGCCGTCTTCGGCCCCTGTTGCCGCCGTTTCACCTGCATTCGGTACGCCGCCGCGCACCGTCTTCGGTCCCCGCGGTCATGGCGGGCGACCAGCGGCTGCGGAATCACGCGCGAGCCCCGACAGGCCTCGGCGCCGCAGACTGAGTACGGGACACCGGCCGGATAGCGTGGAGCCGTGCCGTCCCTGAACCCCGCCGTCGCCGAGGTCCGTCGCGCCGTCCGCGCTGCCCTGACCGGGCTTCCGGAGGGCGCCGTCGTCTTCGTCGGGCTGTCGGGCGGCGCCGATTCGCTGGCTCTGGCCGCGGCCGTCGCGTTCGAGGCACCCAAGCTCGGACTGCGGGCCGCCTCGGTCACCGTCGACCACGGTCTGCAGCCGGACTCGGCCGAGGTCGCCGCCCGCGCCGCGCGCGCGGCCGCACGCCTCGACCTCGACCCGCTCGTCGTGCGCGTCGAGGTCGGTGCCGACGGCGGACCCGAGGCCGCCGCACGCGATGCGCGGTACCGCGTGCTCCGGGATGCCGCGCGCGACGCCCGCGCCGCCGCGGTGCTCGTCGCCCACACCCTCGACGACCAGGCCGAGACCGTCCTCCTGGGGCTCGCGCGCGGATCGGGGGCGGGCAGCCTGCAGGGGATGGCGGCGGCATCCGATCTCGACGGCGTGCCGCTGCTGCGGCCCCTGCTCGACGTCCGCCGCGCGACGACGCGGGCCGCCTGCGCCGCACAGGGCCTCGAGCCCTGGGACGACCCCCACAACGAAGACGCGCGCTTCACCCGTGTGCGCGTCCGCGAGCGGGTGCTGCCCGTGCTCGAGGCCGAGCTCGGCCCGGGTATCGCCGAGGCGCTCGCCCGGACGGCCGCGCAGCTGCGGGAGGACGCCGACGCCTTCGACGAGATGATCGACGAGACCATCGAGGACATCGTCGAGCACGCCGAGGCCGGCATCGCCGTCTCGGTCGCCGCGCTCGCCGCCAACCCGCCGGCGCTGCGCCACCGCATCATCCGGCACGTCGTCGCGAGCGAGTTCCACGCCTCGCTGACGCGCACGCAGACCCTCGAGGTGGCGCGGCTGGTGACGGACTGGGCGGGGCAGGGTCCGATCGACCTGCCCGGATGCCGCGCCCGCCGCATCGGTGCGATGATCGAGTTCACGGGAGCCGAGGCCGGGACGGGCGCCCGATTCCCGGCATCCGATCGCGAACTTTAGACTTCTGCAATGCGCGCAGCCGAGATCGCCGACCAGCTCACCGATGTCCTCGTCACCGAGGAGGAGATCCAGGCCAAACTCGAACAGCTCGCGCGGCAGGTGGAGGCCGACTACGAGGGCAAGGATCTGCTGCTCGTGGGCGTGCTGAAGGGCGCGGTCATGGTCATGGCCGACTTCGCGCGCTCGCTCAAGCGCCCGATCGAGATGGACTGGATGGCGGTCTCGTCGTACGGCGCCGGAACGAAGTCGAGCGGTGTCGTGCAGATCCGGAAGGACCTCGACACCGACATCTCGGGCAAGCACGTCCTGATCGTCGAGGACATCATCGACTCGGGCCTCACCCTCAGCTGGCTGCTCGAGAACTTCGCGTCACGCGGCGCGGCGTCGATCGAGGTGCTCGCGCTGCTGCGCAAGCCCGAGGCCGCCAAGGTCGAGATCGACTGCCGCTACGTCGGCTTCGACATCCCCGTGGAGTTCGTCGTCGGCTACGGACTCGACTTCGCGGAGAAGTACCGCAACCTCCGCGACGTGGCGGTCCTCGCACCCCACGTCTACGCCTGATTCCGCGCGGTACGCCGAAAACGAACGCACAGACCCCGCATAGCCCTGCGGGGGTAGCCTGAACGCACCATGAACGTCAAGAAGCTCTCCCGCAACCCGTTCGTCTACGTGGTTCTCATCGGCGTGCTCTTGATCGTCGGGATGACCCTCATCACCAACCTGACGGGTGCCCGCAGCATCACGACGCAGGAGGGCCTGAAGCTCCTCGGCGGCGACACCGTGACGCAGGCGACCCTGACCGACGGTGACCAGCGGGTCGACCTCACCCTCAGCGAGCCGTTCGAGGGCGCGACGAACGTGCAGTTCTACTACGTGGCCGAGCGCGCCGACGCGGTCGTGCAGGCGGTGGACTCGGCCGCTCCGAAGGACGGCTACAACGACGTCGTGCCGCAGACGAGCTGGTTCGGCAGCCTCATCTCGATCCTCCTCCCCATCCTCATCCTCGGTCTGCTCTTCTGGTGGCTGCTCTCGAGCGCCCAGGGCGGCGGCAGCAAGGTCATGCAGTTCGGCAAGTCGCGCGCCAAGCTCGTGACGAAGGAGACCCCGACGGTCACCTTCGCCGACGTCGCCGGGTCTGACGAGGCGATCGAGGAGATGCAGGAGATCAAGGACTTCCTGAAGGACCCGGCCAAGTTCCAGGCCGTCGGTGCCCGCATCCCCAAGGGCGTCCTGCTGTACGGCCCTCCCGGAACAGGTAAGACCCTGCTCGCGCGCGCCGTCGCCGGCGAGGCCGGGGTGCCGTTCTACTCCATCTCGGGTTCGGACTTCGTCGAGATGTTCGTGGGTGTCGGCGCGAGCCGCGTCCGCGACCTCTTCAAGGAGGCGAAGGAGAACGCGCCCGCCATCATCTTCATCGACGAGATCGACGCCGTCGGCCGCCACCGCGGCGCCGGCATGGGCGGCGGTCACGACGAGCGCGAGCAGACGCTCAACCAGATGCTCGTCGAGATGGACGGCTTCGACCCGAAGGTGTCGGTGCTCGTCATCGCCGCGACGAACCGTCCCGACATCCTCGACCCGGCTCTGCTGCGTCCGGGCCGTTTCGACCGCCAGATCGGTGTCGACGCCCCCGATCTGAAGGGGCGCCAGAAGATCCTCGAGGTGCACGGTCGCGGCAAGCCGCTCTCGCCCTCGGTCGACCTGTCGGTCGTGGCGCGCAAGACCCCCGGCTTCACGGGTGCAGACCTCGCCAACGTCCTCAACGAGGCAGCCCTGCTGACGGCCCGCTCGAACGCGCAGCTCATCGACATGCGTGCCCTCGACGAGGCCATCGACCGCGTGATCGCCGGTCCGCAGCGCCGCACCCGCGTCATGAAGGACAAGGAGAAGCTCATCACGGCGTACCACGAGGGCGGCCACGCCCTCGCCGCCGCCGCGATGAACAACACCGACCCCGTCACGAAGGTCACGATCCTGCCCCGCGGCAAGGCGCTCGGCTACACGATGGTGCTGCCGCTCGACGACAAGTACTCCGTGACCCGCAACGAGCTGCAGGACCAGCTCACCTACGCGATGGGCGGACGTGTCGCCGAGGAGATCGTCTTCCACGACCCGACCACCGGTGCCTCGAACGACATCGAGAAGGCCACCGGCATCGCCCGGAAGATGGTCACCGAGTACGGCATGACCACCGACGTCGGACCGGTCAAGCTCGGCTCGTCGTCGGGTGAGGTCTTCATGGGCCGCGACATGGGCCACGGCCGCGACTTCAGCGAGCGGATCGCCGAGCGCGTCGACGCCCAGGTGCGCGGACTCATCGAGCAGGCGCACAACGAGGCGTACCAGGTCATCAACGACAACCGCGAGATCCTCGACCGGCTCGCGCTCGCGCTCCTCGAGAAGGAGACCCTCGACCACCTCGAGCTCGCCGAGATCTTCAAGGACGTCAAGAAGCTCCCGCCGCGCCCGCAGTGGCTCTCGAGCAGCGAGCGTCCCGTCTCGACGCTGCCTCCCGTCGAGGTCCCGCGCCGCGCCGAGGCGCCGGTCGCGGCGAACACCGAGGCCGCGCAGCCGGCCGCCGAGACCTCTCCCGCGCGCCACGCGACGGGGCAGGCTCGACCCGCGACGGCCTGAGGCGGCCCGCATGGCGGTCGACCGCGAGCGCGTCGCCGAGCTGGTCCGAGAACTGCTCGTGGCCATCGGTGAGGATCCGGAGCGCCCGGGCCTGAAGCTCACCCCGCAGCGCGTCGCCGACGCGTACGCGGAGTTCTTCTCCGGAGTGGGGGAGGATGCCGCGGCCCCCCTCGCGCACACGATCTCGGTGACGCGGGGGCCGGCCCCCGACACGCTGCCCTCGGGCGCGGTCATGCTGCGCGACATCCGCTTCCAGTCGATGTGCGAGCACCATCTGCTGCCGTTCGCGGGACGCGCGCACGTCGCGTACCTGCCGGGCGAGCAGGTGGTCGGTCTCGGCGCACTGCCCCGGGTGATCGACATCCTCGCCGCTCGGCCGCAGGTGCAGGAGCGCCTGGGCGAGCAGATCGCCGACGCGATCGCCGGCTCGATCGACACCCGCGGGGTGCTCGTCGTGCTCGACGCGGTGCACGAGTGCGTGACGATGCGGGGCGGGCGTCAGACGGCGGCATCCACCGTCACCGTGGCGGCCCGCGGCGCGTTCACCGAGGCCGCGGCCCGGGCCGAGGCGATCGCCCTGCTCACGGGTGGCCGCACATGACCCTCGTCATGGGGGTCGTGAACGTCACGCCGGACTCGTTCAGCGACGGCGGACGCTACGCCTCGCGCGACGCGGCGATCGCGCACGGTCGCGCGCTGCGTCTCGACGGTGCGGACCTGCTCGACATCGGCGGAGAGTCGACGCGACCGGGCGCCGAGCGCGTCGCGCCGGCGGACGAGCAGGGCCGCATCCTGCCCGTCGTCGAGGCCCTCGCCGAAGACGGCGCGACGATCAGCGTCGACACGATGAACGCGAGCACCGCGATCGCCGCCGTCGCCGCGGGCGCGCGGATCGTCAACGACGTGTCGGGCGGCCTCGCCGATCCCGACATGCTCCCCGCCGTCGCAGCCACCGAGGCCGACGTCGTCCTGCAGCACTGGCGCGGGCACTCGGCCGACATGTACCGCACCGCCGTGTACGACGACATCGTCGCCGAGGTGGTCGGCGAACTCGGTGAGCGCGTCGCCGCCGCCCGGGCGGCCGGCATCCCGGATCACCGCATCATCGTCGACCCGGGCTTCGGCTTCGGCAAGACGCCCGAGCAGAACTGGCTGGTCGTGCGCGGCCTCGCCCGCCTGATCGGCGAGGGTCACCGGGTGCTCGTCGGGACGAGTCGCAAGCGGATGCTGGCGGTCGCCGCCGCCGGCGCGGGCATCGAGCTCGCGGGCGAGGACGACCTGGACCTCGCGACCGCCGTCACGAGCGTCCTCGCCGCGCAGGCGGGGGTGTGGGCGGTGCGCGTGCACGACGTCGCCGCCACGCGTCTCGCGCTCGCGGTGCGCGCGGCGTGGGAGGGGGAGTGATGACCGACGAGATCGCGATCACCGGCATCCGTGCCACGGGGTATCACGGCGTCTATGACCACGAACGCCGCGACGGTCAGGAGTTCGTCGCCGACCTCGTGCTCTCGCTGTCGCTCGCGCCCGCGGCGGCCAGCGACGACGTCGTCGACACCGTGCACTACGGCGAGGTCGCCGAACGGGTCGCGGCGCTGCTCGCGGGCGACCCGGTCAACCTCATCGAGACGCTCGCCGAGCGCATCGCGACCGCCGTGCTCGCCGGGTGGCCGCTCGTCCAGACTGTCGCCATCACCGTGCACAAGCCGGCAGCTCCCATCCCCGTCCCGTTCGGCGACGTCGCCGTGACCGTCCGGCGGTCGCGCGCATGAGCCGTCGGTTGGCCGAGGGGACACCGCCGCGCGAGCCGCGTGCCGCCGGCCCCGCCCATCGCGCGGTCATCGCCCTCGGCGCGAACCTGGGGGAGCGGGCCGCCACGATCGCCGAGGCCATCGCCGACCTCGGCCGACTGCCGCTGACCGAACTGGTCGCCGCCGCCGAGCCGATCGAGTCCGTCGCCATCACGCTGGGCGGACCGGATGCCGACGCCCCCCGCTACCTCAACACGGTGGCGATCGTCGACACCCGTCTCGCGCCGACGATGCTCCTCGGCTATCTGCACGCCATCGAGGGGCGGCACGGACGCGAACGGCGGGAGCGGTGGGGGAGCCGCACCCTCGACCTCGACCTCATCACGTACGGCGACGTGCGCTCCGACGACCCTGCGCTCGTCCTGCCGCACCCGCGGGCGGCGGAGCGGGACTTCGTCCTCGACCCCTGGCTCCGCATCGATCCCGACGCGGTGCTCCCCGGTGTCGGCCGGGTGGCCGACCTGCGCGCCGCCCTCCCCGGAGGTGCGTCGTGACGCGCACGAACCCCCTCCTGCTCGCGGCCATCGCCGTGGTGTCGGGTGTCGCCGGTTTCTTCGTCGACCAGGTGCTGACGGGGATGGGGCAACCCAGTTTCACCCCGTCGCCCCTGCTGCCGATCCTGCTCGTCGCACTCGCGGTGGCGGTCGTCGCGGCGGCGATCCCGGTGCGCCGTGCGACCGTCGGGGCGGCGGCGCCGGTCGATCCGTTCCGGGCGCTGCGGATCGCGATGATGGCGAAGGCGTCGAGCATCGTCGGCGCCCTCGTCGCGGGATTCGCGGGCGGCCTCCTCGTCTTCGTCCTCACACGACCGGTGTCACCCTCGTTAGGCTCGACGGGTGCGGTGATCGCCGCACTGGGGGGCGGGTTGCTCCTCGTCGCCGGCGCCCTCGTCGCCGAACACCTGTGCACCATCCGGAAGGACGATGATGACGACCAGCCCGGACCCGACGAACCCGATTACGGACTCTCCCACTCCGACTGACGACGCGACCTTCTCGCGGATCTTCGAGCCGCGCGGCGCGAACCGCCTGCCGCTCGGCGACGGCACGTGGCGGCAGTTGTCGCGCAAGTACGTCCTCGGGCAGGTCATCGGCAACCTGGTGCTGCTGGTACTGATCGCCGCGGCGGTCCTCACCCTCTGGCTCATGTTCCAGGCGACCTGGCCTCTCATCCCCGGCTCGATCCTCTTCGTCATCGTCCTCGTGACGTTGATCGTCACGCCGCGTCAGGCGCGCTCGATCGGGTACCAGCTGCGCGAGGACGACCTCGTCTTCCGCCGCGGCATCCTGTGGCAGCGCATGGTGTCGGTGCCCTACGGTCGGCTGCAGCTCGTCGACATCACACACGGCCCGCTGGATCGGATGCTGGGCATCGCCCAGCTGAAGCTCGTCACCGCCGCGGCATCCACCGGTGTGACGATCCCCGGACTGCCGCAGAAGGACGCCGAAGCGCTGCGCGACACCCTCATCGAGGTGGCCGAGACCCGGCGGACCGGCCTGTGAGCGACCTCGACCCGCAGCCGGCCGCTCCGGCGGACGTCGGCGTGCCCGCGCCGCCGCCCGCCGCGGTGCGGTCCGAGATGAGCGACGGCGAATGGCACCGGCTGCATCCGCTGTCGCCGCTGCTGCGCGGCGGGCTGACGCTCCTCGTCATCATCGGCATCCTGATCGCGAACCTGCGCGACCGGCTCATCTCGTTCTTCCTGCCGGAGGGTTTCCGGTGGGACGAGGAGGACCCGGTCGACTTCGTGCTGCAGAACGGCATCGCCGTCCAGGCGATCGTCGCCGTGGTCGTCGGGCTGATCGTGCTGGTCGCCCTGTTCTGGATGGCGTGGCGCTTCCACACCTTCCGCATCACGGGCGACGAGGTCGAGGTGCGCAGCGGTGTGCTGTTCCGCACGCACCGGCGCGCACCCCTCGACCGGGTGCAGGGTGTGAACCTCACCCGGCCCGCGCTCGCCCGGCTCGTCGCGCTGGCCAAGCTCGAGGTCGTCGGCGCGGGTCTCGACGCGAACGTCAAGCTCGAGTACCTGTCGACGGCGAACGCCGAGACGGTGCGCGGCGACATCCTGCGCCTCGCGTCCGGACACCGGACGAAGGATGCCGCGGCCCGCACGGCGGCCGGCGGTCCGCTCACCTCGCGGGTGACGGCGGGGATCTCCGAGATCATCGACGGCGTCGAGGACGACGGCACCGAAGCGGAATCCATCGTCCGCGTGCCGATGTCGCGCCTCATCCTGGCGGGGCTGCTGTCGGGATCGACGATCAGCTTCGTCCTCGTGGTGATCGCCGTGATCGTCGGGCTCGTGCTGCAGCCGGTGTGGATCGTCCCGGCGCTCGGCGCCTCGATCCCCACCGCCATCGCCTTCGGCGCGTACGCCGTGCGCCGCTTCGTCCGGACGGTCCGCTACTCGATCGCACCGTCGGCCTCGGGCGTCCGGGTGACCTTCGGGCTGCTCACGACGGTGACCGAGACGCTGCCGCCCGGCCGCATCCACGCCGTCGACGTCCGTCAGCCGCTGCTGTGGCGTTGGGGCGGGTGGTACCGCATCCGCATCAACCAGATCTCGGGACGTTCGGCGGGCGACACGTCGGCGGCGCAGATGGGCGACGTGCTGCCCATCGGGACGCAGGCGGACGTCGAGCGCGTCCTGCGCCTGCTGCTCCCGTCGGTCCCGATCGATGCGGCGCTGCTCGACGCGGGCCTCCACGGCCCTGCCGCGGGCGACGGGTACACGACGTCGCCGGCTCGCGCGCGCGTGATCGACCCGCTCACCTGGCGACGCAACGGCATCCTCGTCCTGCCGCAGGCCGTGCTCGTGCGCACCGGGCGCCTCTGGCCGAAGCTCACCATCCTGCCGCTCGCGCGCCTGCAGTCCGTGCGCATCTCGCAGGGTCCCCTCGACCGCCGGCTGGGCCTCGCCGGGCTCACCGGCCACACTGTGCTCGGCCCGGTGTCGGGCACCGTCGCCTCGCTCGACCACGAAGAGGCGTACGCGCTCTGGAACGACATCACCGCGGCGGCCGTGGCTGCGGCATCCGCGGAATCGGTGAGCCCGGCTGCGGATGAGGAGGATGCCGCGGGGGTGGATGCGGCGGGGTCCGCGCCGGACACCGCCGCGCCCGTGTCCGCGCCCGACACCGCCGCGCCCGTCGTCGCACCCGCCCGACCGGAGGACGAGCAACCGTGACGCGGGACGGCCGCCTCGGCGTGGGGGTGATCGGCGCGGGACGCGTCGGTCCCGTGGTCGGTGCCGCCCTCGCGGGCGCCGGGCATGCCCTCACCGGCATCACGTCGGGTTCGGACGACGATCGCGTCGACGCGATCCTCCCCGACCTCCCCCGGCTGAGCGCGGAGGAGGTCGTCCGCCGCAGCGAACTCGTCGTCCTCGCCGTCCCGCACGACGAGCTGCCCGCCCTCGTCGCGGGCCTTGCCGAGGTCGGGGCCTGGCAGGTCGGGCAGATCGTGATGCACACCGATGCCGCTCACGGCATACAGGTGCTCGGTCCCGCCGCGTCGCGCGGCGCGATCCCCGTCGCCATCCACCCCGCCATCGCCTTCACCGGCACGTCGACGGACCTCCGCGCTCTGAAGGACGCCTACGCGGCGGTGACCGCACCGGCCGCCGTGATGCCGATCGCGCAGGCGCTCGCCGTCGAGATGGGGTGCGAGCCCGTCGTGGTCACGGACGCCGAGCGCGCCGCCTACGGCGAGGCGATCGCCACCGCCACGACGTTCTCCTCGTCGATCGTGCGGCAGTCCGCCGACCTGCTCCGCGCCGCGGGTGTCGAGGATCCGTCGCGCTACCTCTCCGCCCTCGTCCACACGACGATCGACCGCGCGCTCACCGAGACCGCCCCCTCGATCGGCGACGGTCCGACGGTGCAGCCGTGAGCGACGTCGAGCTCGCCCGCATCCCCGCCGGGCGGGTGGAGCTCCACGACGCGCGCCGTAGAACACGCTGGACCGTCGAGCTCGAACCGTTCGAGATCGGGGTCTATCCCGTCACGGAGGAGCAGCTCTCCGAGGTGCTGGGGATCGCGGCATCCCATCCGCGGCGTCCCGCCGCCGAGGTCAGCTGGCTGCGCGCCGTGCGGTTCTGACCAGGTTCAACCGGTCGTTGCAACATCGCTCTGTTGGAGCAACAGTAGCTGCTCGTTGAATGCCTCGGCGGGGGTCTTCCAGTCGAGTGTCTTGCGGGGCCTTGTGTTGAGTGCGTGAGCGACGGCTTCGATCTCCTCGGCCGACCAGCAGGACAGGTCGGTGCCCTTGGGGAAGTATTGACGCAGCAGCCCGTTGGTGTTCTCGTTCGTGCCACGCTGCCAGGGCGATTGGGGGTCGGCGAAGAACACCGGGATGCCCGTCTCGACCGTGAACTTTGCGTGAGCAGACATCTCTTTGCCGCGATCCCAGGTCAACGACCGTGCCAGTTGGGCGGGGAGCGTCGACATGATCCTCGCCAGCGCGTTCTTCATCGTGATCGCGCCGTAGCCGGCCAGTGCGGGGCCGTTCTTGGGTGTCTCCTTGTGCCGATAGCCCTCCTCGCGTGGGAGGTGGACCAGCATCGTGAATCTGGTCGTGCGGTCTACTACGGTGCCGATCGCTGAACGCTCGAGCCCGATCAGCAGGTCTCCTTCCCAGTGGCCAGGGACCGCGCGGTCCTCAGCTTCTGCGGGACGTTCGCTGATCAGCGTTCCGGGAGTGACGTGCGCCCACGTCTTCCGGCGTGACCGCTCCCGCGGCGCGCGCAGCGCACGGCCCGTGCGCAGACACCAGACGAGCTCGCGTTTGAGCGCACCGCGGCCCTGAATGTAGAGCGACTGGTAGATCGCCTCATGGCTGATGCGCATGGACTCATCATCGGGGAAGTCAGCCTTGAGCCGGTTGCTGATCTGCTCCGGACTCCACGCCGTGGACCACCCGCGGTGCTTGCGGTGCGGCTTGTTGATCCCCGTGAACCGCGGAGGCTCGGGACCGACGATCACCTTGCCATCAGGCGTGGTGATCTGCCCCGACAATCGGTCCTGGACGTAGGTATGCAACCGCACGTTCGTGACCAGCTTCGCCGCCTTCGGGCGCTTCGCAGCCATGTCGGCCTTCCACTGCGCAACCGATGCTCGATACCCGCGACTTCCGTAGCGGACGGCCGCATTCCGGCGCAGCTCACGGGAGATGGTCCCCGGGTCACGGCCTATGGTTCGGGCGATCTCACGCACCCCGCTTCCCTGAGCACGCAGGAGCGCGATCTCCTCACGCTCAGCGAACGACAGGTAGCGTCCGGTTGGCGTGAACTTCAGATCAAACGGAGGCATGCCGCCAGCGTTGCGGAACCACCGCTGACCGACGGCTTGCGCCACGCCGACCACCGCAGCAGCCTCGATGGGCAACAGCCCCTTCGCGATCCCCGCCCAGAATGCTGCCTCGATATGCCGTGGGAACTTCGGATGCCCCGGCGACCGAAGCTTCGGTCGCTCCGCCCGATCTGCTGCCTGCTGACGACGAACCATCTGACACCTCTGCGATCACGAGGTGTTGCGACGACCAGTTGAATCGGCCCTGCAACGCGCTGTCGGAGTGGGAGGGCCTCGACCCCGCGTACGGCGTCGACGGCGAAGAAGTGCGGTGGCACGTCGACAGCGACGGCTTCCGGCTGCCGACCGAAGCCGAGTGGGAGTACGCCTGCCGCGCCGGCTCGACGGGCCCGCAGTACGGCCCGCTCGCCGAGATCGCGTGGACATCGGCCGACGGGGTGAGCGCACCTCAGCCGGTCGGCGGCAAGCTGCCGAACCTCAACGGGCTGTTCGACACGCTCGGCAACGTCTGGGAGTGGTGCTGGGACTTCCTCGACACGGAGCGCTACGACGACTACCGCGTGTTCCGCGGCGGCGGGTTCGCCGACGACGCGTGGAGCGTGCGGGCCGGCACCCGCCGCGGCGGGGGACCGCGGATGACGCACGACGACGTCGGGTTCCGCGTCGCGCGGGGCGGTTTCGACGCCGTCGACGCCGCGCAGGGGTGGTCGGCCGCGGCCGACGCCGAGCGCGCCGCGGGCGGCGACCCGCGTCCGCCCGGCTGGACCCCTCGCCGCTGAGCCCGGTCGACCCGCTCGGCTGTTCACGGACGGCGGCCACCGGCATCCGCTCTCGCCGCGGAAACCGCACAGGGCCTCGCCGATAGACTGAAGGGTCGAATCCCCGAGGAGCCTTCTGCCATGACCGACGCGTCCGCGCCCACGCCCGCCGAGACGACCGACGAGGACATCTTCGAGCAGAAGGCGGTCCGCCTCGCCAAGCGCGAGCGCCTGTTGGCGGAGCGGACGGATGCCGCCGGTGGCGCCTACCCCGTCGCGGTCCCCGTCAGTACGACGATCCCCGCGCTGCGGGACCGCTTCGCATCGCTCGAGGCGGGAGAGGAGACCGGCGAGACCGCCTCGGTCGCCGGCCGCATCGTCTTCAGCCGCAACACCGGCAAGCTCTGCTTCGCGGCGCTGCAGTCGGGCGACGGCAGCCGCATCCAGGCGATGGTCTCCCTCGCGGAGGTGGGCGAGGAGTCGCTGCAAGCGTGGAAGGAGCTCGTCGACCTCGGCGACCACGTCTCGGTGACCGGTCAGGTCATCTCGAGCCGGCGCGGCGAACTGTCGATCATGGTCACCGAGTGGGCGATCGCGGCCAAGGCGCTGCTGCCGCTGCCGAACCTGCACTCCGAGCTGAGCGAGGAGAGCCGGGTGCGCTCGCGCTTCCTCGACCTCATCGTGCGCGACACCGCCCGCGAGACGGTGGTCGCCCGAGCGAAGGTCAACGCGTCGCTTCGTCGCACCTTCGAGGCGCACGGATTCCTCGAGGTCGAGACTCCCATGCTGCAGGTGCAGCACGGCGGCGCTGCGGCCCGTCCGTTCGTCACGCACTCCAACGCGTTCGACACCGAGCTGTACCTGCGCATCGCGCCGGAGCTCTTCCTCAAGCGCGCCGTCGTCGGTGGCATCGACCGCGTCTTCGAGATCAACCGCAACTTCCGCAACGAGGGCGCCGATTCCACCCACAGCCCCGAGTTCGCCATGCTCGAGGCGTACCAGTCGTACAGCGACTACAACGGCATCGCCGACCTGACGCAGGAGCTCATCCAGAACGCGGCGATCGCCGTCGCGGGCTCGACGACCGTGACGTGGGCGGACGGCACGGAGTACGACCTCGGCGGGCAGTGGGACCGCATCTCGATGTACGAGTCGCTGTCGGATGCCGCCGGTCGCCGCGTCACGCCCGAGACGTCGTTCGAGGAGCTGCAGGCCCTCGCGGCCGAGGCGGGCGTCGAGGTGCCGGAGAAGATCGCGACCCACGGCAAGCTCGTCGAGGAACTGTGGGAGCACTTCGTGAAGGGCGGTCTCGAGCGTCCGACGTTCGTCATGGACTTCCCGCTCGACACGTCTCCGCTCGTGCGCGAGCACCGCAGCATCCCGGGTGTCGTCGAGAAGTGGGACCTCTACGTTCGCGGCTTCGAGCTCGCAACGGGCTACTCCGAGCTCGTCGACCCCGTCATCCAGCGCGAGCGTTTCGTCGAGCAGGCGAAGCTCGCCGCGCGCGGCGACGACGAGGCGATGCGCGTCGACGAGGAGTTCCTGCGGGCGCTCGAGCACGGCATGCCGCCGACCGGAGGAATGGGCATGGGCATCGACCGCCTGCTGATGGCGATCACCGGCCTCGGCATCCGCGAGACGATCCTCTTCCCGCTCGTCAAGTGACCCGCCGCCGTTCCCGGGGCCACATCATGTGCTCGCAACGACCGCACATGTTGTGAACGGTCCATATCGTGTGTTCTCGTCCGGAGCACATGATGTGGACGCCTGGGGCAACAGCGGCGCGGAGTCGACGATCCACGGTCTGCTGACGGCGATCGCGCTCGACGCCCATCCCGACGTGCGCGAGCGCGCCGTCGCCCCCACCGAGGTGACCGACCGCGAGGGTCTGTCGTTCGTCGAGGCCGAGGATGCGGTCTCGACCACGGGCGAGATCGACACCCCGGAGTCGTGGAGCGGCGAGTCCAGCTGGTCGGGCGATCGGCTGACGCTGTCGCGAGGTGACTCGGCGGTCTTCGACCTCGCCGGGACCGGCGGCAACCGGTGGGTCGAACCGGTCGTGTTGTCGGAGGTGCGCGAGCGCACCGCGTCGACGTGGCGCGCCGGGCGGCTGCCGCTCGGCTCGCTGCAGCTCACCGGACCGGCGCAGGGCATCTCGCCGACGGCGGGCGCGATGCACCCGCACACGCTCACCCGCGCGCTCCCGAAGGGCGAGGACCGGCTGCGCGTCGACGTGTCGCGGGGCGACCTGCAGCTCGACGGGCTGCTCGTGCGCCCGATCGTCTCGCGCCTCGAACTCGGCGGCGACGGCGAGGGCATGCTGCTCGTGCACTCCGCCGCGCGTACGCCGCAGCGGGTCTCGGTCGGCACGGGCGACGTGTCGGTCTACGACGCGCGGGGCCGCGAGGTGCGGGTGCGCCCGGGCGGCGGCACCGTCACGCTTCCGGCCGGAGGGTTCGCGATCGTGGAACGCTGACGACCGCTCAGCGGCGGAACGCCCAGTCGGGCAGGTGCGAGGACTGCACGAAGCTCATGAGGATCTCGGCGAGCCCCAATCGGGGATCCACCTCGAGAGCGGCAGCCGCGTACCTGCCCGCGTGCGTCGAGCGGCCGAGTGCCCACGCGAGCCACCCGGCCGTCGCGCAGGCGCCCGCGCGCTCGTCGGCCGGAAGCCGCGCGGCGACCTGGCGCACGAGCTCGAGCGCTCGCAACAGGCGCTCCGGGTCGGGGCGCGGACCCTCGCCCCACAGGACCTCCGCGAGGTCGATGGGGTACTCGTCGCCGTCCTCCCACCGCCGTTGCGCGTCGAGGGCGTCGTCGCCGCGGTCCTGATCGCCCGACCATTGCACGATGGCGACGTCGCGCAGCGACGGCCGCGACAGGCACCACCCCAGGACGGCGACGCGCATCGGGTCGAGGGCCGCGGCATCCCACTCGAGCATCTCCTCGTAGAGCGCGGGCAGATCGTCGAGCGCGCAGGCGGCCTGCAGAGCGGCCGGATCGACCCGCGTCTCGGCACCGAGGGTCGACGGGATGCCGCACAGCACCGTGAGCGCCGACTCGAGCGATGCCAGCGCGGCCGCCGTACCGGCGACTTCGGACGCGTCGACGAGCGGCAGGTCGGCACCCGACGACTGGTCCGACGCGGGCGCCCGGTGCTCGATCAGCGCGAGCGGATGACCGCCGCGCGGCAGCGTCGGTTCGAGGTGCGACCACCAGCCGTCGGCGGCGACGGTGAGCGCATCGACGACGTCGAGGCCGCAGGCGCGGGCGGTCCGCCGCAGCGCGCCGATGAGATCCGCGCCGGGCAGCGCGGAGTCGGCGGACTCGTCCGTGTAGACGACGGCGACGAAGCCCTCCACGCCGGTGACGCGGCAGGCGAGCCCGACGACGGTCGAGGCGACCGCATCGAGGTCCGCGTCGTCCGGGGGAAGGTCGACGCGCATCACGCCGAGACTGCGCCCGGAGCGCAGGGGGATCACGACGAGGCTCTGCGTGGGCGTGTAGTCGAGCAGGCGCGGAACGAGGCGGAGCAGGTGTGCGGCATCGGCCGCGGCGACAATCGTGGACATGGGCCCAGCGTCCGACCCGACCGGATGCCGGTGGCTGCTGCCCGCGCGGATTCGGGACGGACCGCGGATCCGGCCGCCTGGGGAGAAGGCCGTGCGCCCCGGCCTCGCCGGCGACATTACGATGGAGGGGTGGACGAGTACTGGGGTGCGGTGGTCTGGGGTCTGATCCCCACGATCGTCGTCGCGGGCCTGCTCGGCTTCGTGCTGCGCAGCATTCTTCGGATGGATCGCACCGAGCGAAAGGTCTACGCCAAGGTCGAGGCCGAGGAGCGCCGCCGTCGCGGCCTGCCGCGACCCGACGAAAACGCCGGTTGACGGGCCGAACGATAGGCTGAGCCCACAGTTCCGGGGGGCCGCGTGATCAGCATCAGCGTCGACTGGACGTGGACGTGGTGGATCGTCCTCGTCCTCGCGTTCGACATCTCCGTGCGCATCCTCGCGGTCTTCATCATCCCGAGGAACCGGCGCCCCACAGCGGCGATGGCGTGGCTGCTGGCGATCTACTTCATCCCGGTCATCGGCATCCTGCTGTTCCTGCTCATCGGCAACCCGCGCCTGCCGCGCAAGCGCCGCAAGGAGCAGGAGGCGATCAACCGGGCTTTCCGCGAAGCGAGCGAGGACCTCGACTTCGGCACGCTGCGTCCCGACGCGCCGGTCTGGTTCGAGCAGCTCGTGGGCCTCAACCGCAAGCTCGGCGCCTTGCCGATGGCGGGCGACAACGGCGCGCAGATCATCTCGGACTATCAGGGCAGCCTCGACACGATGGCGGCGGAGATCGATCGTGCGAGCCGATACGTGCACGTCGAGTTCTACATCCTGCAGTCCGACGGGGCGACCGACGAGTTCTTCTCGGCTCTCGAGCGGGCGACCGCTCGCGGGGTCACGGTTCGCGTGCTGCTCGATCACTGGGCGAACCGCTGGAAGCCGAACTACAAGGCGACGATCTCGCGCCTCGAGCGGATGGGTGCGCAGTGGCGGCTCATGCTGCCGGTGCAGCCGTTGAAGGGCAAGTACCAGCGCCCCGACCTGCGCAACCACCGCAAGCTCGTCGTGATCGACGGTGTCGTCGGCTTCATCGGGTCGCAGAACGTCACCGATCGCAGTTACAACCTGAAGACGAACCTGCGTCGCGGCCTGCAGTGGGTGGACATGATGGTCCGCGTCGACGGCCCGGTCGTGGCATCCCTCTCCGCGGTCTTCGTGTCGGACTGGTACGGCGAGACCGGTGAGGTGTTCGCGGTCGAATCCGACTTCTCCACGGATGCCGGGACCGGCGACCTCGACTGCCAGATCGTCCCGAGCGGGCCCGGCTTCGAGTACGAGAACAACCTGAAGCTGTTCCTGAGCCTGATCTTCGGCGCCACCCGCAAGATCGTCATGGTCAGCCCGTACTTCGTCCCCGACGAGGGACTGCTGCTCGCGATCCAGACGGCGTGCCACCGCGGCGTCGAGGTCGAACTGTTCGTCTCGGAAGAGGGCGACCAGGCCATCGTCTATCACGCGCAGCGCAGCTACTACGAGCAGCTGCTCGCGACGGGCGTGAAGATCTGGATGTACAAGAAGCCCTACATCCTGCACTCCAAGTCGATGTCGATCGACGACGAGGTCGCCGTCGTCGGGTCGAGCAACATGGACATGCGTTCGTTCGGTCTCAACCTGGAGGTGACGATGCTCGTGCGCGGCGCCGAGTTCGTCGAGCAGCTGCGCACGGTGGAGGACCTGTACCGGGGGATGTCCCGCGAGCTGACCATGGAGGAGTGGGAGAAGCGCCCGATTCGCTCCGTGGTCCTCGACAACCTCGCACGGTTGACCTCAGCCCTGCAGTGAGACGGCCCCGCAGCTGTGGACACTTCTCGGGTGTCCGCCACTGAGGAGGAGACCCCCATGCGTATCCGTCTGTTCGCCGTGCTCGCCGGATCGTTGGTCGTCGCCGCCGCGCTCGCCGCGTGCGCCACACCCGCGGCGGGTGATGCGGCCCCCGGAGGAGGAGCGGATGCGGTGGCGCCGGCGCCCCGCGTGGACGCCGGGTGGCTCGATGGGGGAGCGACGATCGGGGTCGTGACGTACGGCGGGCCGATGTGCACGGCAGACGTCGAGGACGTGCGCCTCGAGGGCGGCGTCGTCGTTGTGGGTCTGCAGCGGTCCGCCGAGGCGCTCTGCCTCGACGATGCCCGGATCCTGGAGGTCCCGGTGCCCGAGGGAGTGGATGCGAGTACCGACCAGCGGGTCCGCGTCGAACTCGAGGACGTGCGCACCGACATCGACCTGCCCGCGTACGCCGGCGGCCCTGTCGAGGCGTACGCGCCGTCCGCCTCGTGGATCGGCGACCGCGTGATCGCGCTCCGGACGTGGGGGTCGTCGTCGTGCCCGCCCGTCGTCGAGGACACGCGTGTCGCGTCACCGGCATCCGTCGTCGTTCGCTTCGAGACCCCGCCCGCTGATCAGGTCTGCACGATGGACATGGCGCCGCAGCTCACGCTCGTGCAGCTCGACCCCGACGCGGTGGTCGACCGCGAGGCGACGCTGAGCTTCGGTGTGCTCGACGCGGCCGAGACGGTGCCGATCCGCTGACGCGGCTTCAGTCCGCGCGCACGAGGAGCTCGCCGACCTCGCAGTCGAGGGCGCGGCAGATCGCCGACAGGGTCGAGTACCTGATCGCGCGGGCGCGGTCGTTCTTGAGGATCGACAGGTTCACGACTGAGACGCCGACGATCTCCGACAGGCGCGTCAGCGTCATGTTCCGCTCCGCGAGCAGCTCGTCGAGTCGACAGTGGATGCCGGTGAGCTCGTCCTCTTCGGCGGGTGTCACACGAGTCCCTCAGTGTCGCGCTGCAGACGCTCGCCCTGCGCGAAGGCACCGGCCAGCACCGCCGCCGCGACGGCGACGAGAATGACGGGCAGCAGGGGGAGCAGATCGAGCATCGACAGCGTTTCGAATCGGATGCCGAGTGATTGCACGGCGTGCTGACGCCCCATCCCGTCGACGATCGGCCAGGCGAACGCCGCGACCGTCAGGGTCGCGGCGATCACCGTGAGCGCACGTGTCGCGCCGCCCGCGAAGACACGACCCCGGCGCACGGCGAAGGCGACGCGCATGAGCGCTGCGGCCACGATGATCGCGGCGACGGCGGCGATCAGCACCGCGGCGATCATCCAGGCCCGACCGCCCGCACCGAGTTCCGGCGCGCGCACGACGACGGCATCGACCGCTGCGCCGGCCGGGAGTCGGAGGACAGCGGATGCCTCATCCGCCCCGACCGTCACAGCGGGGCCCGCCGGGCTCACGATCTCGGTGATCCGATAGACCGCGACGGCCAGTGCCGTGAGGGAGGCGGCGACGCCGTAGACGATGAGGTCGAGTGCGCCGGCGGTCCGGGATGGCGCCGTCATCACACAAGCCCCTTCACGTCGTTCTGCAGGCGAGAGCCGTAGCGGAGGATCGCCCCCAGGACGGCGAACGCGAGGCCGACCGCGATCGGCCAGAAGGGGAACGTGACAAGCACGGTGGGAGAGGGGAACCACGCGTCGAAGGCGTTGTCGATGCCCGGGAAGTCCCCCGACCACGAGCCGCTTCGCGCTCCGAAGAACTGCATGGAAGCAATGGTTCCCGCGATGTCGCCCATCACCTGAGCGGCGATGCCGCCGAGCATGATGACCGCGCCCGTGGTGACCGCCATCTTCGCGACGACGGGGGCGAAGGCGGCGCCGACGAGCAGTCGAGAGCAGGCGATGGCGACGAACACGGCGACGAAGCCGGGAATGCCCCACGCGAGCGCTTGGCTCAGCGCCCAGAGCACGCGAGCGGTCGGGTCGAGTTCCTCAAGGGTCAGAGTCACCTCGGTGAAGCCTCCCGACACCCGTCGAGCCGTATCCACATCGAGGGTCACGGTGTCGGGCAGCTGCGGCCAGAACTCGCGGATGGGCATCGTGATGGCCACGCCCGGAGCGAGCAGCGCGGTCAGCAGTGCGATCACCGCGCCTATCGCGGCGAATCCTGCCCACACGATCGCGACGACTCGCGTGACACGAACCAGCGTGGTGGGATCCTGCCCTGCTCGCTGCTTCTTCGCGGTCGCCAGCGCGAAGGCCAGGATCGTCCCCACGATCAGGACGACGACGAGAACCGCCCCGACGATCAGCATCCACCGTGCCATGTCACACCAACCCTTCTGTCTCGCGCTGCGGTCGCCGGGCGGCTTCCGGCCAGCCCCCCCATAACGACATTCGTTGTTATCGAGAAACGTTATGCCCGCGGATGCCGCGGCCGCAAGCCCCGGCTTCGGTATGCCCACGGCGAACACGGGCATACCGGCATCCGAGCGTCGTTAGCCTCTACGTAAGACGCCGCCAGTGCGTCGAGTGGAGGTGGACGATGTTCGAGAGATTCACAGACCGTGCACGTCGTGTGGTGGTGCTCGCCCAGGAAGAGGCGAAGATGCTGAACCACAACTACATCGGCACGGAGCACATCCTCCTCGGCCTGATCCACGAGGGTGAAGGCGTCGCCGCCAAGGCCCTCGAGAGCCTCGGCATCTCGCTCGACGCCGTGCGCGAGCAGGTCCAGGACATCATCGGACAGGGGCAGCAGCAGCCGACGGGTCACATCCCGTTCACGCCGCGCGCCAAGAAGGTGCTCGAGCTGTCGCTGCGCGAAGCGCTGCAGCTCGGCCACAACTACATCGGCACCGAGCACATCCTGCTCGGGCTCATCCGCGAGGGTGAGGGTGTCGCCGCTCAGGTTCTCGTAAAGCTCGGCGCCGACCTGAACAAGGTGCGCCAGCAGGTCATCCAGCTGCTCAGCGGCTACCAGGGCAAGGAGCCCGCGGGCGTCGCAACCGGCGCCGGCGAGCAGGCCCAGGCCACCGCTCAGGGCGGCTCGGCGGTCCTCGACCAGTTCGGCCGCAACCTGACCCAGGCCGCGCGCGACAACAAGCTAGACCCCGTCATCGGGCGCGAGAAGGAGATCGAGCGCGTGATGCAGATCCTGTCGCGCCGCTCCAAGAACAACCCGGTCCTCATCGGCGAGCCCGGCGTCGGCAAGACCGCCGTCGTCGAGGGCCTCGCCCAGGCGATCGTCAAGGGCGAGGTGCCCGAGACGCTCAAGGACAAGCAGGTCTACTCGCTCGACCTCGGCTCGCTCATCGCCGGCTCCCGCTACCGCGGTGACTTCGAGGAGCGCCTGAAGAAGGTCACCAAGGAGATCCGCACGCGCGGCGACATCATCGTCTTCATCGACGAGATCCACACCCTCGTGGGTGCGGGTGCCGCAGAGGGCGCGATCGACGCCGCCAGCATCCTGAAGCCGCTGCTCGCCCGCGGTGAGCTGCAGACGATCGGTGCGACGACCCTCGACGAGTACCGCAAGCACTTCGAGAAGGATGCCGCGCTGGAGCGTCGCTTCCAGCCGATCCAGGTCGCCGAGCCGAGCCTGCCCCACGCGATCAACATCCTGAAGGGTCTGCGCGACCGCTACGAGGCGCACCACAAGGTGCAGATCACCGACGGCGCCATCGTCGCCGCGGCGAACCTCTCCGACCGGTACGTCTCCGACCGCTTCCTGCCCGACAAGGCCATCGACCTGATCGACGAGGCCGGCGCCCGCCTGCGCCTGTCGATCCTGTCCAGCCCGCCGGAGCTGCGCGAGTTCGACGAGAAGATCGCGAAGGTCCGCGAGGACAAGGAAGCCGCCAGCGAGGAGCAGGACTTCGAGAAGGCCGCCGCCCTGCGCGACGAGGAGAAGTCCCTCCTGGCCGAGCGTCTGCGCCTCGAGAAGCAGTGGCGCTCGGGTGACGTCGCGTCGCACGCGATCGTCGACGAGGGTCTGATCGCCGAGGTCCTGGCTCAGGCCACCGGCATCCCGGTCTTCAAGCTCACCGAGGAGGAGACCAGCCGTCTCGTCTTCATGGAGAAGGCCCTGCACCAGCGCGTCATCGGTCAGGAGGAGGCCATCGCGGCCCTCTCCCGCACGATCCGCCGTCAGCGTGCCGGTCTGAAGGACCCGAACCGTCCGTCTGGCTCGTTCATCTTCGCCGGGCCCACGGGTGTCGGAAAGACCGAGCTCGCCAAGGCGCTCGCCGAGTTCCTCTTCGACGACGAGGGCGCGCTGATCTCCCTCGACATGTCGGAGTTCGGCGAGAAGCACACGGTCTCGCGACTGTTCGGTGCCCCTCCCGGATTCGTCGGCTTCGAAGAGGGCGGCCAGCTCACCGAGAAGGTGCGCCGCAAGCCGTTCTCCGTGGTCCTCTTCGACGAGATCGAGAAGGCCCACCCGGACATCTTCAACTCGCTGCTGCAGATCCTCGAAGAGGGTCGCCTGACCGACGGTCAGGGCCGCGTGGTCGACTTCAAGAACACCGTGATCATCATGACGACGAACCTCGGTTCGTCGGCGATCGCCGGTGGTCCGGTCGGCTTCCAGGTCGAGGGCAACTCGCAGACGACCTACGAGCGGATGAAGGGCAAGGTCGACGAGGAGCTGAAGCGCCACTTCAAGCCGGAGTTCCTCAACCGTGTCGACGACGTCATCGTCTTCCCGCAGCTCAACAAGGACGAGCTGCGCCAGATCGTGACGCTCTTCACGAAGCGCCTCAGCGAGCGTCTGCTCGACCGTGACATGACGGTGGAGCTGACCGACGACGCGAAGGACCGCCTCATCGAGATCGGTTTCGACCCGACGCTGGGTGCCCGGCCGCTGCGCCGCGCGATGCAGCGCGAGGTCGAGGACCAGCTCTCCGAGCGGATCCTGCGCGGCGAGCTCAACGCCGGCGACCACGTGAAGGTCGACACTGAGAACGGCCGCTTCGTCTTCGCGACGACCCGCCAGGAAGGCCGCGAAGCGGTCGGCGTGGGTGCCGCGGGCGAGATCACCGCGAGCCCGGACATCATCGCCGGGTCGTAAGCGACGGAACGACAGGGGTCGGATGCCGAGAGGCATCCGGCCCCTTCGTCGTTCAGTCTTGGCGCACCAGGAAGACGTCGACCTCGTCCTCGGTGTCGAGCACGAAGCCGTGCCGCTCGTACAGCCGGCGGGCGGGGCTGCCCTGCAGGACGTTGAGGCGCCAGGGGAGCGGGCGGTTCCCGGCAAGCGTCGCCTGCAAGATCTCCGTGCCGATTCCGGCGCCCTGGAGGTGTTGGGCGAGGTAGAAGTGCTCGAGCCAGGTCCCGTCCGGTGCGGGCCGGACGGCGACCGACCCGGCATCCGCTCCGTCCACGACGATGACGCGGGTGAGAGCCGGATCGAAGGCGTCGAGGAACCGCCGGCGCACGCGGGTCTCGTCGTATCGGCCGAGGCGATCCAGGTCCGGGCGCAGGACCACGGCGCGCAGCTCGGCGATCCAGGTCGCGTCGTCGGGCGTCGAAGGGCGGAGGGTCCAGCGCATCCGTCCATTCAACCGCGGGCGTGCGTCAGCGGATGCAACGGATGCCGGGCGACACCCGGCATCCGCGTCACCGTCGTCGGGGTGTCGCGTCGGATCCGTTGCAGCCGCGAGCGGGAGAAGATGGGAGGGTGCGCGCATCCGTCACCGTCCGCCCTGCAGGTCTCGACGCGCCCGACCTCGCCGCGGTCGCCTCGATGCTGGCCGATTATCATGCACAGACCGAGCGGGAGAAGGTCGAGCACGGGCTCGCCGAGCCCGGACCTCTGCCCGAGCGTTACGCGGTCGAGGTGCGCGATCCCGCGGCCTCCTTCGCCGGCGGCGAGGTGCTCGTCGCCGAGCGCGACGGAGCGGCCATCGGGATGGCAGTGATGCACCGCTCGGGGAGCGACGTCGAACTCAAGCGTCTGTGGGTCGCCCCCGCGGGGCGTCGGTCCGGTGCGGGGTCGGCCTTGCTAGCGGATGCCGCGGATCGCGCACGCGCCCTCGGTGCGATGGGGCTGCGCCTCTCGGTGTGGGACTGGCGAGCGAACGCCCTCGCGCTCTACGCGCGGCAGGGCTTCGTCGCCGCGCCCTCCTGGGAGTCGCGCGCACAGCTCGTGTGCCTGCGCCTTCCCCTCTGAGCCGCCGTCAGCGGATGCAATGGATGCCGGGCGACACCCGGCATCCGCGTGACGGTCATCGGGGTGTCGCGTCGGATCTGTTGCATCCGTGATCGGGCGGGCTCAGGTGAAGCCGCCGGGTGCCAGCAGTGCGACGCACGGGCCGAGGACGAGGATCCAGGCGGCGGCCGTGACGATCAGGATGCCGGTGCCGAAGGGTCGCGTCCGTGCGGAGAACATCAGCGCGATGCCGACGACGGCGATGATCACGAACGGGATGAGGAACCCGACCAGTCCCGTCGAGATCAGCGCGATCGCGAGCAGGCCGCCGAGGACGTAGGCGCCGCATCCGATGCCCGTGCCGATGCCGACGCCCGCACCGAAGCTCCGGGGTCGTGGTCCCGCGGCCTGCGCATAGCCCGGTGGTTCCGGCGAGATCCCTGGGTGCGGCGGGGTCGGGTACGGCGGGCCGGCCTGCGGCGGGATCGGGTAGGGCGACCCGGCCTGCGGCGGGGTCGGGTGCGGCGGACCGGCGGGAAGCTGTCCGGCGGTTCCGCCGGGCGGCGCGGCCGGCGGACCCTGCGGCGGGCCCGCGGGCGGACCCGCTGGCGGGTCGGTAGGCGGCGTCGGGTCGGCGTCGTCGGGACGATCAGGTTCGGGGGACATCGGCGGCCATCCTTCCGATCGGTGGGGTGTCGTGCAGGGTGAGTCGTCCGCGCGCGACCATCCAGGCGAGGCGGGCGAACAGCAGGGGGATCGTCACGGCGAGGAACAGCTGCGGCCTCGTGAGCCCGAGCCACGCGACCTCATTGCCGCGGACGAACTCGACGGCGAAACGGAACAGGGCGTACGCCGCGATGTACAGCGTCAGGGTCTCGCCCGGCGCGATGGGGCGGTGCCGCAGCCAGAACCAGAGCACCGCGAAGGCGGCCGCATGGAAGACGATCTCGTACACGAAGCTCGGGTGCAGCGGCACGCCCGCGGGCGCCCCGACGCGCGCGGCCGCGGCCGGGTCGAGGACGATGCCCCACCCGGCGCCGGTCGGGGTCCCGGGTTGCTCGGTGAGGAGGCATCCGATGCGTCCGATCGCCATGGCCAGCGCCACGGCGGGGGCGAAGAGGTCGCCGGACCGGTCGGCGTAGCGCGCGATCCGCTTGGCGACGTGCACACCGAGCCACGCGCCGACGAGCGCCGACAGCATCGACGCGTTGCCGTAGGCGAGCTGATCGATGAGGGACAGGTTCTTCGATGGATCGAGGTGCTGCGCCCATGTTCCGAGCCGCGAGAGCACGGCGGCGCCGACGAGCGCGCCGAGCACGAGATAGGCGATCCGCGGGTCGCTGACGCCGCGTCGGCGCTTCTCGATGAGGAAGACGACCCCCGCGGCGAGCAGCCCGAGGCCCACGAACACGGCGTGCGTGTCGATCGGCGGCAGCCAGGGTGCGAGGTCGCTCAGCAGTGGGAACACGGGTCAGCCCAGCAGCCGCATCCAGAGCATGACCCACAGCGGGATCGCCGCCAGGGCGAGCACCTCGAGCACGCACAGGTAGGCCAGGACGAGCCGGGTGTCGCCGAGCTTGCAGCGCGAGCGGAGCAGCCCTGCGCGCCGGGCGCGCATGTACCCGGCAATCGCGACACCGGCGAAGAAAGCGACCGCGAGAGGCCCCGTGACGGCAGCGATCACGGCGATCGTCGCGAAGACGCACAGCCTCAGGGGGTCGAACGGCGCGACCGGATCGGCGACGCTCTCGTCGCGCTGGTTGAGGTGCCCGAACCCCGCCGCGCTCACGAGACGCTCACCGGGATCTGCTGTCGACCGCCCATCGCGGTCGACAGGCGAGTGCGGCCCAGGGGCGCCCACGCCTGCACAGCGCAGAACGGAGCGCACTGGTGCGCATCGGTCGACTCGTTGACGGTCGCCACGTGCACGCAGCACTGCGTGAGACGTTCCTCGATCATCGTGTTGATGTCCATGAACGGCTTCACGGTGATCCGCAGCACCCGCTCGCCCATCATCTTTCGCAGACGCGCGTGCTGCCCCGGCAGCTTCGATGCGGCGAGGGTGGCGAGGGTGCCGATCCCGAGGTCGCAGTTCTGGCAGATGTCGCGCCAGATCGAGCTCATGGACGGATGCGACAGCGACGACTGCTCGCTCAGCAGGTCGAGAAGCGACCCCTTCACCACCTCGCGGATCGCCTTGTTGACGTTGCTGTCGGCGATGCGGTTGGCGATCATGTCGGGCTGCAGGTCGAGGAAGTCCTTCAACTGCTCGTGCCCGATGAGCCCGACGAGCGACTTCCAGTCGCCAGCATCGTCCTTGAGGAGGTAGCCGACCGAGCAGCAGTGCGGGTGGCTGCACGGCAGCGCCGTGAGGTCGCGCCACGTGACCTCGCCGTCCGTCTGCGGGCCGAGCCGGTTCAGCACACCCGTGTGCGTGAGACGGTCGTTCGGGTCGATGCCCGACGAGCGCCCCGAGCCGAACACCGGCTGGATCGTCACGCCGCCGACGAACGGCGTCGCCATCGCGCGGCGGATCACCGCGCCGATCTCGCCGTCGTTGACCCCGAGGGTCGCCGTCATCGTGAGGGTGGTGAACACCCCGGCATCCGACAGCCGTTCGATCGCGCGTTCCTTGAACCGGCGGATGTCGGCGCCGCGGTGGAAGGCGGATGCCGCGGCCGACTCGCCGTCGTACTGCAGGTAGACCTCGACCCGCTCACGGTGCTTCTTGAGCACCTCGACGAAAGCGTCGTCCTGCGCGATGCGGAGACCGTTCGAGTTCAGCAGGATGCGGACGATCGGCCGGGCGACGAGATGCTCGAGGAGCTGTTCGAGCCACGGATAGAGGGTCGGCTCACCGCCCGACAGCATCAGCACGTCGATGCGATTGTTCTCCTTCGCGAGCCGCGCGTCGACCGACGCGAGCACCTCGGCCAGCGGCGCAACGGCAGAGGCCGCGGGGCTCGATTCCGCGAAGCAGGTGGGGCACTTGAGGTTGCAGTGGTCGAGTAGATCCTCGAGGAGGATGCAGGTGTGCTGGGTCTGCATCTGCGGCAGACCGTCCTCGTAGGCCGAGGGCACCGGCTTGAAGTTGCCGGTCGTGTCGGGACCGTGCACCTTCGTCGGCGCGGTCCACTGCTCGAGATAGGTGAGGATCTCGGCCGACTCGTCGTAGAGCGTACGCACGAGGCCGTGGTCGGGGCATCCGCGTTCCAGCCAGACCGTGCCGTCTCGGTCGGCGAGCCACCCCGACAGCCGGCGCACCTCGCTCAGCGGACGGTCCGGGTCCTCCTCGTGGCACGTCGGGCAGAACGCGTTGACGTAGCGGTGGACCCGATAGTCGCGCAGGGGCATCCCCGCTCCGGCGTGGCTCATGCCCACACCCTAGCCCCGGGGTCGACCGGGTCCAGCGGTGGCCCGCGTACAACGGCGACCCGCGTCAGCGGATGCAACGGATGCCGGGCGACACCCGGCATCCGCGTCGCCGCCACCGGCGTGTCGCGTCGGATCTGTTGCATCCGTGAACGCGGCCGGACGTGCGAACGGACCGGGTGCGCCCTCAGCAGCACCCGGCCCGTCCGGGTCTTTCAGGAGCGGCGGTCTCCGAAGACGTCCTTCTCCATGGCGTCGTAGCCCTCGCGCTGCGGGTCGCCGTGCAGGCCGCCCGAGAGCGCGTACTCCTCCTCGGGAGAGAGGATGAGGCGCTTGCGGCCATAGACGGCGAAGCCGATGAAGATCACGACGTAGACGACGATGATCGCGACGATCGCGAGGAGGAACGTCGGGTTGAACAACAGACCGACGAACACGATCGCCGCGATGATCGCGGCCGAGTAGGCCCCGAACAATCCCCACGGGCTCTTGTACGGACGTTCGGCGTTCGGGAACTTCTTACGCAGGATGATGAACGACACCATCTGCAGGAAGTACGCGAGCACCGCGCCCCACACGGCGATGTTGAGCACGATCGCGCCGGCAGGGCTCGTGTCGCCGCCCGCGGCCTGGAGGATGACGAGCGCGATGAAGCCCAGCACGGCACCGAAGGTGAGCGCCACCCACGGCGTCTGGCGCTTGCCCGTGAGCGACAGCCACCGCGGGTAGTAGCCCGCCCGCGACAGCGAGTACATGTTGCGCCCGTAGGCGAACATGATGCCCATGAGCGAGGCGAGCAGACCGATGAGTGCGAGCAGCGACAGGATCGCGGCGGCCTGCGGCGGCAGGAACGCCTTGAAGCCGTCGAGGAGCGGCTCGACCGACGTGCCGGTCGCCTCCGCCCCCAGCACGCCGGTGTTGAGGAACAGGACGATCAGGCCGGTGCCGATGAGGGTTCCGCGAGCCCACAGTCCCGCGCGCGGGATGTCGCGGGCCGGATTGTGCGACTCCTCCGCGGCTAGGGGCAGCTCCTCGATGCCGAGGAAGAACCACATGGCGAACGGCAGCGCGAACAGGATCGCCCCGAGGCCCTCGGGCAGGAACGTCGATGCGCCGAACGCGTCGGGGTTCGGGGCCATGTCCCACAGCGACGCCCAGGAGAAGGCGCCCGAGACGAGGGCCATCACCCCGAAGACGACGATGATGCCGATCGAGATGACCGACACGATGATCGCGAACCGGAACGAGACCGCCGCGCCCGCGGCGTTCAGGCCGATGAACAGGACGTAGAGGACGACCCACCACAGCCACGCGGGCAGGCTGATCCCGGTCAGCAGCTCGAGCGCCTGATTCGCGTACGACCCCGAGAAGTAGACGACCACCGCGGTCGTCGCGACGTACTCGATGGTCTCGGCGAGGCCTGTCGCGAGCCCTCCCCACGGTCCCATCGCCGAGCGCGAGAACGAGTAGGCGCCGCCGGTGTGCGGCATCGCGGCCGCCATCTCGCCGATCGAGAAGGTCAGGCCGTAGTACATGAGCACGAGCACGGCGAAGGCGATGAGCATGCCGCCGAAGCCGGCGAAGTCGATACCGAAGTTCCAGCCCGAGAAGTCGCCCGAGATGACGGCGGCGACCGCGAGACCCCAAAGTCCCCAGACTCCCGCGGAGCGCTTCAGCGTGCGTTTCTCGAAGTAGCCGTCCTCGGCTCGGGCGTAACGGACGCCGCCCGTCGTGGTCGGAGTGGTGCTCGGATTCGTCATGAGACCTCCTGGCTGCGGTCGGCGCGCAGCGCGCCGTCGGGTCGGCGCGCTGGCTCACGCCTTGCGGAAGAGTGTGGCGTCTATTGGTACGCCGTGTCTACCTTTGGCATGTAGCGTTCTCGTTACAGACCCGACCAGCGCACGACGGAAGGATGACGGATGCCCGGAAATCTGACGGTGGACGAGCTCGCCGACGCGATCGCGAAGGACGAGATCGACACGGTGATCGTCGCCTTCCCCGACGCCCAGGGGCGCCTCGTCGGCAAGCGCGTCGCGGGCCGGTTCTGGCTCGACGAGGTCGCGGGGCACGGCGCCGAAGTGTGCGACTACCTGCTCTCGGTCGACGTCGATGTGAACACGATCGACGGCTACGCGATGTCGGGCTGGGACAAGGGCTACGGCGACCTCGTGCTGCGCCCCGACATGTCCACCCTCCGCCGCATCCCGTGGCAGGCCGCCACGGCGCTCGTCATGGCGGACCTCGAGTACGTGCGCGGCGGCGCGGTGATCCAGTCGCCCCGCGGCATCCTCAACGCGCAACGTCAGCGTCTCGCCGACCGGGGCCTCGTCGCCTACTCGGGCACGGAACTGGAGTTCATCGTCTTCGACGACTCGTTCCGGGATGCCTGGGCGAAGCGGTACGTCGGACTGCAGGCATCCACCGACTACAACGTCGACTACAACCTGCTCGCCACGACCCGCCTCGAGCCGTTGCTGCGCGACATCCGCCGCGGCATGGAGGGCGCGGGTCTCTACTGCGAGGGCGTCAAGGGCGAGTGCCACGACGGCCAGCAGGAGATCGCGTTCCGGTTCGCGGAGGTGCTCGAGACCGCCGACCAGCACACGATCTACAAGAACGGCGCGAAGGAGATCGCCGACGCGCACGGCAAGTCGCTGACCTTCATGGCGAAGTTCGACCAGCGCGAGGGCAACAGCTGCCACATCCATCTGTCGGTCCGGGGTGAGGACGGCGAGGCCGTCATGGCGGGCGACGGCGAGCACGGGTTCAGCCCGCTCATGGAGCACTGGATCGCCGGCATCCTCGCGACCCTCCGCGAGTTCACGCTGCTCTACGCACCCACGATCAACTCGTACAAGCGGTTCGCGAAAGGGTCGTTCGCGCCGACGGGCATCGCGTGGGGCGTCGACAACCGCACCTGTGCGCTGCGCGTCGTGGGAAAGGGCTCGTCCCTGCGCGTCGAGAACCGCGTGCCCGGCGGCGACGTGAACCCGTACCTCGCCATCTCGGCGATCATCGCCGGCGGCCTCCACGGCATCGAGAACGAGCTTCCGCTGCCGGCGCCGCTCACCGGCAACGCCTACGACTCCGACGTCGAGCACCTGCCGACGACGCTCCGCGAAGCGGCGGACCTCTTCGAGAAGTCCGAGATCGCGCGCGCGGCGTTCGGCGAGGACGTCGTCGCCCACTACCTGCACCAGGCGCGTGTCGAGGTCCTCGCCTACGACGCCGCCGTGACCGACTGGGAGCGCATCCGTGGCTTCGAACGTCTCTGATCCCGCGGGCGGCCGCCGCCCCGTCATCGGACTCACCACCTACCTCGAGCGGGCGGTGCAGGGCGTCTGGGACGTCCGCGCCAGTTTCCTGCCGCAGCAGTACTTCGACGCCGTGACCGCGTCGGGCGGGGTCGCGGTCCTGCTGCCGCCGCAGCCGTCCGCGAAGGCGGCGGCCGAGGTCGTGCTCGACGGCCTCGACGGGCTGATCCTCACCGGCGGGCTCGACGTGCAACCCGAGCTGTACGGTGCGGAGCGGCATCCGCTCACCGACCCTGCCCGCGCGGACCGCGACGAGTGGGAGCTCGCCCTGCTCGCGGGCGCGCGCGAGCGCGGCATGCCCGTGTTCGGCATCTGCCGCGGTCTGCAGCTGATCAACGTGGCCTACGGCGGCACGCTGCACCAGCACCTGCCCGAAGCCCTCGGCACCGACCGCTACAAGATCGGCGGCGGCGTCTTCGCCGAGAACACCGTCGACGTGGATGCCGAGACGACACTCGCCGGACTCATCGGCGCCGGCCCCTACACGGTGCACAGCTACCACCACCAGGGCGTCGACCGCCTCGGCGAGGGACTCGTCGTCACGGCGCGCACCGACGACGGGCTCGTGCAGGCGTTCGAGGCGCCCGGAGACGACTACCTCGTCGCGGTGCAGTGGCATCCCGAGGAGAACTCCGCCGACCGGCGCCTGTTCCTCGGGCTGGTCGCCGCGGCCGACGCGTACGCCGCCGCGCACCGGGGGGTCGCCGCGTGAGCGTCTTCACCGTCCTGAACCCCGCCACCGGCGCCGCCGTCCGCGACGTCGACCTCGCCTCGGTGGAGCAGACGGATGCCGCGATCGCCCGCGCCGTCCGCGCTCAGCGCGCGTGGGCCGAGCTCGCCCCCGTCGCGCGCGCCGACGCCCTGCGCCGGTTCGCCGGTGTAGTGGAGGCCCACGTCGAGGAGCTCGCGCAGCTCGAGGTGCTCGAGGCGGGGCATCCGATCTCGTCCGCGCGGTGGGAGGCATCCCACGTCGCGCAGGTCCTGAACTACTACGCCGGCGCGCCGGAACGCCTGATCGGCAGGCAGATCCCCGTCGCCGGCGGGCTCGACGTGACCTACCACGAGCCGTACGGCGTGGTCGGGATCATCGTGCCGTGGAACTTCCCGATGACGATCGCGTCGTGGGGCTTCGCGCCCGCGCTCGCCGCCGGCAACGCGGTCGTCCTCAAGCCCGCCGAGCTCACGCCGCTGACCGCGATGCGCCTCGGCGACCTGGCCGTCGAGGCGGGGCTGCCCGAGGGGGTCTTCACCGTCATCCCCGGTGCCGGGCCCGTCGTCGGCGAGCGGTTCGTGACGCATCCCGATGTCCACAAGGTCGTCTTCACCGGTTCGACGCGGGTGGGCACCCAGGTCGCTGCGGGCTGCGCGCGCGAGCTGAAGCCCGTGACGCTCGAGCTCGGCGGCAAGAGCGCGAACATCGTCTTCGCCGACGCCGACCTCGAGGCCGCCGCCGCAGCCGTCCCCGGCTCGGTGTTCGACAACGCGGGGCAGGACTGCTGCGCCCGCAGCCGGCTGCTCGTCGAGCGGTCGGTGTACGACCGGTTCCTCGAGCTCGTCGAACCCGCCGTCGCCGCCTGGCGCGTGGGCGATCCGAACGACGAGTCGACCGAGATGGGGCCGCTCATCTCCGCCGCGCAGCGCGACCGGGTCGCGTCCTATGTCGACGGTGCCGACGTCGCCTTCCGCGGGATCGCACCGGAGGGTGACGGGTTCTGGTTCGCGCCGACCGTCGTGCTCGCCGGGCGGGGCGACCGCATCGCGAAGGAAGAGGTCTTCGGACCCGTCGTCGCCGTGCTGCCCTTCGACGACGAAGCCGACGCGATCGCCCTCGCGAACGACACCGTCTACGGGCTCGCGGGCTCGATCTGGACGCGCGACCTGGGGCGCGGCATCCGAGTCTCCCGGGGCGTGCGCAGCGGCGTGCTGTCGGTCAACTCGCACTCCTCGGTCCGCTACGCGACCCCGTTCGGCGGCATGAAGGCCTCGGGCCTCGGCCGCGAACTCGGGCCGGATGCCGCCGAGCACTTCACCCAGACCAAGAACGTCTTCTACGCCACCTCCTGACCCGGAAGGACCTCCCGAATGGACCTCACCCAGCGCCTGCACGACCGCGTCGCCATCATCACCGGCGGTGCCAGCGGCATCGGCCTCGCGACCGCTCGCCGGTTCGCCGCCGAGGGCGCCCGCGTCGTCATCGCCGACCTCGACCCCGAGACCGGGCAGAAGGCCGCCGACGAGGTGGGCGGTGTCTTCCGCCAGGTCAACGTCGCCGACCAGGCCTCCGTCGACGCGCTCTTCGACGGGGTCGCCGCCGACCTCGGCTCGGTCGACATCGCCTTCAACAACGCCGGCATCTCGCCCGCCGACGACGACTCGATCGAGACGACCGAACTGCCCGCGTGGGACAAGGTGCAGGACGTCAACCTCAAGAGCGTCTACCTCTGCTCGCGCGCGGCGCTGCGGCACATGGTGCCGGCCGGCAGAGGCTCGATCATCAACACGGCGTCGTTCGTCGCGCTGCTCGGCTCGGCCACGTCGCAGATCTCGTACACCGCCTCGAAGGGCGGCGTGCTCGCGATGACCCGCGAGCTGGGGGTGCAGTTCGCGCGGCAGGGCATCCGCGTCAACGCGCTCTGCCCGGGGCCGGTGAACACGCCGCTGCTGCGCGAACTGTTCGCGAAGGACCCCGAGCGCGCGCAGCGCCGCCTCGTGCACGTGCCGATGGGCCGCTTCGCCGAGCCCGAGGAGATGGCGGCCGCCGTCGCGTTCCTCGCCTCGGACGACGCCTCGTTCATCACCGCCAACGCCTTCGTCGTCGACGGCGGCATCACCAACGCCTACGTGACGCCGCTGTGACCCGCGCCGCGTCGTCGCCGGATCTCGGCCGCACCGTCTACCGACCGGTGCGCGGCGGCAACGCGCTCGAAGACACCGTCGCCCGGCTCGTGCAGACCGTGCGGCTCGGCGTGGTCGCGCCGGGGGAGTCGCTGCCCTCCGAGCGCGACCTCGCCGACCGGTACGGCGTCAGCCGCGACACCGTGCGTCAGGCGATCGGCGAGCTCGCCGACGCCGGGTACGTCGTGCGCCGGCGCGGCCGGTACGGCGGCACGTTCGTCGCCGACCCGCTCCCCGTGCCGACCGGGCCCGTCGACACCGCTGAGCTCGACGACGTCCTGGGGCTCCGGCGTGTGCTCGAAGCGGGGGCCGCGCGGGCGGCGGCCTCGCAGGAGCTGACGGATGCCGCTCGCACCGCGCTCGCGCAGCGGCATCACGCGACCGTGGGAGCCGACGAGGGGGAGTACCGCCGGCTCGACTCGCTGCTGCACCTCGCGATCGCGGAGGCCAGCGGCATCCCGTCACTGCTCCCTCTGATCGTCGAGAACCGGGCGCGCGTGAACGCGTGGCTCGACACGTTCCCCCTGCTGCCGCGCAACATCGAGCACTCCGACGCGCAGCACGAGAGGATCGTGGCCTCGATCCTCGCCGGCAAGCCCGATGCCGCCGAGGCGGCCGTGCTCGATCACCTCGCCGGATCCGAGGCGCTGCTGCGGGGGTTCTTGGGCTGAGGTGCGCGTGCCGGGGCTCGGTTAGCGTTCACTGATGCAATGGATGCCGGCCGACACGCGGCATCCGCCGGTCCTGAGACGGCGTGTCGGGTCGGATCTGTCGCATCCGTGAACGGAAACGACCCTCAGTCGAGCGGGGCGACGTCGACCTGCACGCGCAGGGTCGAGGTCTTGGCCTCGGTGAAGATGATGCCGGTCACGGGCGAGACGTCGCCGTAGTCCCGTCCCCAGGCGACGGTGACGTAGCGGTCGTTCGCCCACTGGTTGTTCGTCGGGTCGATCGCGAGCCACTGGTCGGTGCCGGGCAGCCACACGGCGAGCCAGGCGTGCGAGGCGTCCGCGCCGAACACGCGCTCCTTGCCGGGCGGCGGCTGCGTCGCGAGGTATCCCGACACGTACCGCGCGGCCACGCCGTGACTGCGGAGGCACGCGAGCGCGACGTGCGCGAAGTCCTGGCAGACGCCCGCCCGCTTCGTCATCGCGTCGGCGACCGTGCTCGTCACGGTGGTCGCGGTCTTGTCGTAGTCGAAGTCGCGGAAGATCCGCTGCATCAGGTCCGTCGCCGCCTCGCCGATCGGACGTCCCGGTATCAGCGACTCTGCCCCGTACGCGCGCGCTGCGGAATCGTGCGCGGCGCGGGCGGACTCGAGCGCGTACTCGGTCGCCTCGACCGCACCGGGGAGGTCCGGATGCCGCAGCGGCCGCGCGAGCTCCCACGGCTGCGCGAGCGCCTCGGCGTCGTACTCGGGCACGGCGACGGTCACCTCGCTCGCCGCCTCGATCGTCAGCGCCTCGTGCGGATCGGTCACGTGGAAGTAGGTCGACGAGTTGCCGAACCAGTCCGTGCGCGGCGAGATGTCGCCGGGCACCGGGTCGACGGTGACCTCGGCCTGCGCCACGGTCTGCCAGGGCAGCTCGCGCGGACGCAGATGGAACTGGCCGATGCTGTCCTGCACGGCATCGCTGTAGGTGTACGCCGTGCGGTGCCACACGCGGTAGCGGGTCATGCGCGCGCGCCCATCAGCTCGACGAGCGACAGCTCCGTCATCGACACCGGCGGGGGCCCCGCCTCGAAGTGCAGGTCGGCGATCGCGTCCGACAGCTGCTCGAGCTGCGCGCGGATGCTCTCGAGTCCCTCGACGAGGCGCTGCCGGCGCCCGCCGACGACGGCGGTCATCTCGAGCACCTCCACCTCGGCGAGACCCGTCTCGAGCTGATCGAGCAGGCGCTCGGCGCGCGACGACCCGGTCGACGCCGGCAGGGCGGCGAGGTGCTCCCGCAGCGTCTGCAGCGAGAACGCGAGCGAGCGCGGATTGCCGCGGTCGAGCAGCAGTAGCTCGGCGACGTCGGCCGCCCGCATCGCCCCGCGGTACCGGCGGCGGTGCGTCACGACGCTCTCGGCCGACAGCAGCAGCGACTCGAGCACCTCGCGGTCGGTGCGCGGACCGCGGCTGGCCGACAGCGCCGACGACAGCAGAGTCGTCAGCTGCAGCCCGCGCTCGAGGTAGCGACCGGCCTCCATCATGTGCCAGCCGGGGTCGCGGATCATGTTCGCCGTCACGCCGTACAGCGACAGCATCGACGCGAGCATGCGTCCGGCGGACTCCGCGGTGCGGTGCGGATGCGGGGCGCTCCGCAGCGCGCGCACGGCGCGGTCGATGTTCGAGAAGACCCGCCACGTGTCGCCCGAGAGCTGATCGCGGACCCCCTCCATCGCGTCGCGCAGCCGCGCGATCGAGTGCGCCGCCGAGCCGGGGCGGGAGGCGTCGAGCAGCAGCGACCGGAACTCCGCCTCGGGGTCGGTCCAGCGCGTCCCGGCGAGGCGGTCGAGCGCGGCGAGCAGCACGCGGACGCTCTCGGCCGCCCGCGCGGCCGTGTGCGCGCCGGGCTGGTCGAGCGCCGCCTGCGTCGCGATGATGAGGCGCAGCAGATCCTCGGCGCGCTCGGCGTACCGCCCGGTCCAGAACAGGTCCGACAGTGCGCGCGGCGCAAGAGTCGGGTCGCTCCGCGTCGTCGGGAGGGATGCCACCTCCGCGATCCCCTGGTCGGGATCGGCCTCGTCCGACTTCAGGACCCACACGTCCTTCGTGCGCGGCGCCGCCTCGGGTGCGGTGCGCACCGTCGCCAGCCCGCCGACGAGCGGCCGGTAGGTCGAGCCGAAGCGGATCGCGAAACCCCGCAGGGTGACGGGTCGAGCGGATGCCGCGCCCCCGGCATCCCACACCGGAACCTGCGACAGGTGCAGCCGCTCGACGGCCGCGAAGCGGTGCGGCTCGCGGTCGATCCGGCCGCGGACGGCGGGGTCGGTCGCGGCGAGGGGCCGGCGGGGGTCGTCGATGTCGAACACCTCGAGCGCCGGGTCTGCGGCATCCAGCCGCGGCAGCGCCTCGGCGCGCGCGTCGTCGTCGCCGAGCCACCACGCCGGCACCGACGGGAGCCGCAGCTGCTCGCCGAGCAGCCGCTCGCACACTGCCGGCAGATAGGGGAGGAGTGCCGGGTTCTCGAGCACGCCGGCGCCCAGCCCGTTGACGACGCGCACCCGTCCGCGGCGCACCGCTTCGGCGAGGCCCGCGACACCGAGCCGCGACCCGGCGCGGAGTTCGAGCGGATCGCACCACTCCGCATCGACGCGTCGCAGGATGACGTCGACGCGTTCGCGCGGCGTCCGCGACGGCCACTGGGCGGGCTTCATCCAGACCGCGCCGTCCCGCACCACGAGGTCGCTGCCCTGCACGAGCGGAAAACCGAGCGCGTTCGCGAGGAACGCCTGGTCGAACGCCGTCTCGGACAGCGGGCCGGGGGAGAGGACGACGATCCGCGGCGCGCTGACGCCCTCGGGCGCAGCGGCGATGAGAGCCGCGCGCAGGGCCGCGAAGTACGGATCCATCCGGTGCAGCGCGCCCTCGTCGAGCAGGTCGGGCAGCACCTGCGAGATCACGCGCCGGTTCTCGGCCGCGTAGCCGAGCCCCGACGGAGCCTGCACGCGGTCGGCGAGCACATGCCAGTCGCCCGCCGCATCCCGCCCGAGGTCGGTCGCCGACAGCAGCAGATCCGGCGGCGGGCCGTCATCGCCGGCGCGGGCCATGGCCCGTACGAAACCGGCGTGGCCGAGGACGACCGCGGCCGGCACGATCCGCTCGCGCAGCACGACCCGCGGCCCGTACAGGTCCGCGAGCAGCGCGTTCAACAGCTCGGCCCGCTGCGCGAGTCCGACGTCCAGGCGCGCCCAGCCGGCGGCATCCATCACGAACGGCATCGGGTCGAGCTGCCACGGCTGCAGCTCGGCGCCGGCACGCGCGTACGAGACGCCGTCGTCGGCGAGGAAGCGGGCGATCTCGCCGTCGACGCGGTCGAGCTCTTCGCGGGTCAGACCGAGGGCGAGGGTGGCGAGACCCTGCCAGGCGGGGCGCAGCGTGCCGTCGGCGTCGACGACCTCGTCGAACCGCGGCGCTGCCGAGGCGAACGGCAGCGTCGGCTGCGACACGGCCGCGGCGTAATCACGGAGCACACTCACGCAGGTCCCCTTCCGGGTCCAGCGTAGGGGCACGCGGCGCGGTCGATCCGCGCGTTCCCGCCGGTGCCGGGCGAATACAGTGGAAGGTATGACGGGATCGGACGCCACCTTCACCGTGCGACCCGCGCGGACGTCGGACGTCCCCCGCATCCAGGAACTGCTCGAGCCGTGGGTGCAGCGCCGGATCCTGCTGGGCAAAGAGCGGGTCACGCTGTACGAGACCGTGCAGGAGTTCGTCGTCGCCGAGGCCGGCGACCGGCTCGTTGGATGCGGCGCCCTGCACGTCATGTGGGAGGACCTCGGCGAGATCCGCACGCTGATCGTCGCCGACGACTGGCTGCATCGGGGCGTCGGCGGTGCGGTCGTCGACCTGCTCGAAGACAACGCCCGCGCGCTGGGGCTCAGCCGGCTGTTCTGCCTCACCTTCGAGGTGCCGTTCTTCTCGCGGCGCGGCTTCGCCGAGATCGGTGAACAGGTGGTCGACCCCGACGTCTATTCGCAGCTGCTGCGCAGCCCCGACGAGGGTGTCGCCGAGTTCCTCGACCTCGCGCACGTCAAGCCCAACACCCTGGGCAACACCCGCATGCTCAAGCAGTTGTAGGCGCGCCGGGCGGGCGGGCCGGGGACCCGTGCGTACCCTGGATCCGTGACCAGCCCGACCCGCCGCCGCAAGCCGACACCCGCCGTGTACCGGCGTCGCCGGCTCGCCGTCGTGCTGCTGGCACTCCTGATCGTGGGCGGCATCGTCGCGGTGGTCGCATGGCAGCCCTGGCGGGCGTGGGCGGATGCCGCGCCGCAGCCGACGGCCGGGGCCCCGGCATCCGCTTCCCCGACCTCCACTTCTCCGGTCGCCGGCTCCCCGCCGACGCCGAGCGGTTCCGCCGCCGCGTCAGGGACGCCGACGCCGCGCGTCACCTCGTCGGCGGACGGTGACACCGGGGCGAAGCCCGACGGCGAACCCGCGGCCGCCCCGTGCACGACCGGCGACGTCACGGTCAGCGCCGTCGTCGACAAGAGTTCCTACGGGACGGGGGAGCTGCCGCAGCTGTCGATCCGCCTCGTCAACGACACCGCCCTGCCGTGCCTGATCAACGTGGGGACCGCGGCGCAGACGTTCGAGATCACGAGCGGCAGCGACACCTGGTGGCGGTCGACGGACTGCCAGACCGAGCCGAGCGACCAGGTCGTCACCTTGGATGCCGGTCAGACCGTCACGAGCGCGGCGCCGATCGTGTGGGACCGCACCCGTTCGTCCGTCGACACCTGCGACGGCGACCGGCAGAAGGCGCTGCCCGGGTGGTACAACCTCGCGGTCTCGATCGGCGGGATCGGCTCGGTCGAACCCGCCTCGTTCACGATCCGCTGACCCGCTCCGGCCCCGCGCGCGGAGGAGATTCTGAGAGGATTCTCATGATCTCGCGGGGTGGGGCCCTGTCGCCGCCTCGCGCTCGCCGCGTACCCTGGGGGCAGCTCCCGGCGGCTTTCCCCGTTGTCCCCAGCAACGGAGCCACACCGACCCCCCAGAGGTGTGGCGATCGGATCCCCCCCCCGCCGCCGGTGAGTGCTGGGCCCTCTCGACTTCTCCAGTCCCCAATGGGGAGTTCGAGGGGGCCCTTTGACGTCTCGCCGGGCCGGCCCGCGCCGCCGTAGGCTGGGGGGATGGCCGGGAAGAAGCGCGAGAAGAAGCCGCTCGAGTTCCGCAACACGCAGCTCGCCGATGCGCTCCAGACGCAGGACATGGCGGCGCTGGCGTTCGCACTGCGGCACGGACCGACGGTCGTGCCGCTCCTGCGCCCCGGTGCGCGCGACGATCCCCGCGACGCGGGGGAGGTCTGGACCTACCGCGACCCCGCCACGGGCGACGTCGCGCTGCTGCTGTTCAGTGACGCGGCGAACAAGCCGGCATCCCTGCCGCCGGGGGTCGGGCTGCAGTCCCCGGCGTGGCTGCGCGCGTTCCTCGGCACCCACGGCGAGCAGATCACGACGGTGTTCTTCGACATCGCCGGGCCGCACCCCATGCAGGCCGCTCCCGCGGACGTGATCGCCGCGCTCGAGGCCTGACCGCCGCGCTCGAGGCCTGACCGACGTCAGAAGTCGGGGCGGTCGTCCGATCGTGGGCGGTGGTGGCGCGCCCGCTGAGCCAGGGCGTCGCGCAGCGTGCCCGCGCCGGCGTCGATGACCGCCCGGTACCCGAGGCGGGTGGCCTCGGACCGGCGCTGGTCGTGCTGCGTGACGCGGCGGATCTCGCCCGACAGGCTGAGCTCGCCGATCGCCGCGAACTTCTCGGGGTTCGGGCGCTCGGTGGCGGCGCTCGCGATCGCGAGCGCGATGGCGAGATCGGCGGCGGGCTCGGTCAACCGCACCCCGCCCACGGTCGAGACGTAGACGTCCTGGTCGGACAGCTTGATGCCGGCCCGCTTCTCGAGGACGGCGAGCACCATCGCGACCCGCGCGCCGTCGACGCCGCTCACGATGCGGCGCGGGTTGGGTGCCGACGTGTGGAGCGTGAGCGCCTGCACCTCGACCGGCAGCGCGCGGCGCCCCTCGAGGGCGACGGTCACGCATGTGCCGGGTTCGCTGGGGCGGTTGCTGAGGAAGAGTGCGCTGGGATCGGGCACCTCGGCGATGCCGTCGCCCGCCATGTCGAAGCAGCCCACCTCGTCGGTGGCGCCGAAGCGGTTCTTGAGCGCGCGCACGAACCGCAGCGACGTCTGCCGGTCACCCTCGAAGTGGCAGACGACGTCGACGAGGTGCTCGAGGATGCGGGGTCCCGCGACCTGACCGTCCTTGGTCACGTGGCCGACGAGCACGACGGGCAGGTCGCGCTCCTTCGCGACGCGGATGAGGGTGGATGCCACTTCGCGCACCTGGCTCGGCTGCCCGGCGGCGCCGTCGATGAGGCCCGACGACACCGTCTGCACCGAGTCCACGATGAGCAGATCGGGCCGCACGTCGTCGACGTGCCCGAGCGTCGTGGCGAGGTCGGTTTCGCTCGCGAGGTACAGCTCGTCGTGCAGCGCCCCGGTGCGCTCGGCGCGCAGGCGCACCTGGCTGAGGGACTCCTCGGCGCTGACGTAGAGGACGCGACGGCCGGCGCGGGCGCTCTGGGCGGCGACCTCGAGGAGCAGGGTCGACTTGCCGACACCCGGCTCGCCCGAGAGCAGGATCGCGGCGCCGGGGACGATGCCGCCGCCGAGCACCCGGTCGAACTCGCCGACGCCGCTGGTGCGGCGGGGGGTCTCACGCGTGTCGATCTGCGTGATCGGTCGCGCGCTGCGCGTGGGCGTCACGGGGGTGACGGACGCCGTGATCCCGGTCTGCGTGGCGGCCTCGACGACCGTTCCCCACTGCTGGCACTCGCCGCACCGGCCGACCCACTTCGCGGTGGTCCATCCGCACTCCGTGCACCGGAAGGCGGCGGTCGGGGCGGGACGTCGTGAAGCCATGACGACAGGCTAGCCGCGGCATCCGACATCACCGTCGGCAGGCGTGACTGCGCTCAGCGCAGCGACGTCGCGACGGTCCGCAGCGCCTCCGCCGAGCGGTGGAACAGCGCCAGCTCATCGGCCGAGAACGAGGTCTCGAGGATGGGTCGGGCGCCCGCGCTGCTGACGACGGACGGCACCGAGAGCGCGACGCCGTCGACCCCCTGGAAGTCGCTCAGCACCGTCGAGACCGGCATGACCACGTGCTGGTCGCCGAGGATGGCCTCCACGATCCGCGCGCTCGACAGACCGATCGCGTAGTTGGTCGCTCCCTTGCCCTGGATGACCTTGTAGGCGGCATCGCGCACGTCGACTGCGATGGCGTCCAGCTCCTCGGTCGTGAACGCGGGCTGCCCGTCGGGCGGCTGCCAGTCGAGGATCGGGACGGTGCCGATCGTCGCCCGCGACCAGTGCGGGAACTCGGTGTCGCCGTGCTCGCCGACGATGTAGGCGTGCACGCTGGAGGTCGACACCCCCGCGCGCTGCGCGAGCTTCCACCGCAGGCGCGACGTGTCGAGGACGGTGCCCGAGGCGAAGATCCGCTCGGGCGGAAGGCCCGTGACCTCCTGACCGATGACGGTGAGCACGTCGCACGGGTTGGTGACGATGACGTAGACGGCGTTCGGCGCGACCTCGAGCAGCTGCGGCAGCATCCGTCGCAGGATGCCGGCGTTGACACCGGCGAGCTCGGTGCGGGTCTGGCCCGGGTTCTGCTTGGCGCCGGCCGTGATGACGACGACGTGGGAACCGGCGGCCACCGAGATGTCGGCCCCGCCGGAGATGTCGCTCGAGCCGGTGAACTGCGCGCCGTGGGCGAGGTCGAGCACCTCGGCCTCGACCTTCTCGGCGGCGATGTCGTAGAGGGCGACGTGGCGGGCCGACCCGCGGATCAGGGCCGCGTAGGCGACGCTCGACCCCACGGCCCCCGCGCCGACGACGGTGAGTTTCGAGTTCTCGATGAGGCTCATAGCGCCAGTGTGGCATCCGCTGCTCGAGTGTGGCTCGGATCGGGCCGTGGAAATCAGGCGGGCTGCGCCTCGGTCGCCGCAGGCCGGCGGATGCCGAGGAACGAGACCGCCGCGCCCGCGGCCATGAGGACCGCGGTGACCCACGCCGCCCGGTGGAAGCCGTCGAGGTCGAGCGATCCGCCGACGATCACGGCGAGGATCGCGATGACGACGAGGCCCGCGATGCGGGAGACGGCGTTGTTCGTCGCCGAGGCGATGCCGGAGCGCTCGCCCCCGATCGCGCCGAGGATCGTCGAGGTCAGCGGCGACACCGTGACGCCGAGGCCCAGGCCGAACACGACGAGCCCGGGGAGCACCTGCGTCCCGTAGTCGAAGTCCTCGCGGACGGCGAGCAGCATCAGCGAGCCGACCGCCATCACGAGCGGGCCGACGGTCATGAACAGGCGTGGCCCGAAACGGTTGGTCCAGCCACCGATGACCGAGCTCAACGCGATGAGCGCGACGGTCACGGGAAGGCTGGCGAGCCCGGCGAGGGTGGCGCTCAGCCCCGCGCCCTGCTGCAGGTAGACGCCGACGACGAACCCGTTGAGCGTGAGCGCGGCGTAGATGAAGAGAGTGGCCAGGTTGCCGGTCCAGAAGTTCCGCATGCGGAAGATGTCGAGCGGGAGGATCGGCGAGCGCACCGTCCGCTGCCGCAGCAGGAACGCGGCGAACATGACGATGCCGGCGACCAGCGGCATCCAGATCGCCGGATGACCCCACCCCAGGTTCGGTTGCTCGATGAGGGCGAAGACCACCCCGCCGAGTCCCAGGGTGCAGAGGGTCGCGCTCACGAGGTCGAGGTGCGCGTCGTCGCGGCGGTGGTCGATGTGGCCGAGGCGGGCGAGCAGGACGAAGGTGATCGCGATCGGGATGATCTGCACGAGGAACGCGAACCGCCACGACAGCAGGTCGACGAAGAGTCCGCCCAGAAGGGGGCCCGCGAGGTTCGCGGCAGTCGTCCACGCCGTCCACTGGCCGATCGCCCGCGCCTGCGCGGGACCGGTCAAGAGCGAGGTGATGAGTGCAAGCGAACTCGGCACGAGGAACGCCCCCGCGGCGCCCTGCAGGGCACGCGCGATGATCAGGACGATCGGGTCGGGGGCGAGCCCGACGCCGATGGAGGCGATGCCGAACCCGATGAGTCCGATGCGCAGGACGAGCACGCGGCCGAACGCATCGCTCACCGAACCGGCGAACAGGATGAGCGAGCTCAGGGTGAGGAGGTAGGCATCCACCGTCCACTGCTGCGTCGACAGGCCGCCGCCGAGCTCCTCGCCGATCGCGGGCAGGGCGACGTTCACGATCGTGCCGTCGAGGAAGGCGACCGCCGAGGCGAGGGCGGCGATCGCGACGATCAGGCCGAACCGCGGGGTCGTCGTCGATGCGCTCACAGCCTCACCGTAGACCCGCGGCGCCGACGCCGAGCCGACGCGAACGGTCGTCACCCGGGGGTCGAAGCGACGGTTCGCGTCGGGTCGAGGTCGGTGAGGGGGGTCGCGGGTAGGGCGATCCAGCCTTCGCGGCGGGCCCGCGCGGTGCGGGCGGGTGGGAGGGGGTGCGTCGCGCGGACCGCGTGTGCGCGGGCGATGAGCGCGGCGACCACGGCGTCGAACGCGTCGTCGGAGGCCTCCATCAGCGCGCGCTGCGCGGGGGAGAGGGTGAGCCACGGCGCCGCCGCGGTCAGGAGGTTCGCCGTCGCGGTGAGGCGGGCCGCGGCATCCGTCTTGTACCCGGTCACGTCGACGCGCCAGGTGACGACCGCGACGGCGGTGCGCGCGGGCTGCGCCGCGAGATCGACTCCCGAGGTGACCACACGCCGACGCTACCCGTCCGCCGGTGCGCCGAGACGTCGCAGATGGTCGCCATCGCGGGCGGGAAGCGACCATCTGCGACGCCTCGGCGAAGCGCGAGGGGGCGCTGGTTCGCGGCATCCGCTGTCGTGTCGTAAACTGGACGACGGTGACGTGTCCGAGCGGCCGAAGGTGCAACTCTCGAAAAGTTGTGTAGGGTAACCCCCTACCGTGGGTTCAAATCCCACCGTCACCGCCAGAAAAACCCCCGCGAGTCGGGGGTTTTTCCCTTTCCGGAGACGGTCTCAGTAGCCCGCGCGCTCCTCGTCGCCGGCCTGCGACCAGCGCGCCGCCAGCGCCTCGGACCCGCGGGCGAGCATGGCGACGTCGGCCCCCACGAGCACGAAGTCGGCGCCGGCGTCGACGTAGGACTGTGCGACCTCGGGGTCGAAGGCGTTGACGCCGACCGGGATGCCGGCATCCGTCACCGCGGCGAACGCGCGCAGAACGGCGGCGGTGACGTCGGGATGCGTCTGCTGACCGAGCAGACCGAGGGATGCCGCGAGGTCGCTCGGTCCCACGAAGACACCGTCGACGCCGTCCACCGCGGCGATCGCCCCGGCGGCCTCGACGCCCTCGGCCGTCTCGACCTGGACGAACAGCGATACGTGCTCGTCGGCGTCGGCGAGGTATCCCTCGATCCGGTTCCACCGGGCCGACCGCCCGAGCGCCGACCCGACGCCGCGCCGACCGTGCGGGGGATATCGCACCGCCTGGACGACCGCCTCGGCCTGCGAGGCGGACGACACCATCGGCACGAGCAGGTTCTGCGCGCCGAGGTCGAGGACCTGCTTGATCACGACCGCATCGTCGGACGGCACCCGCACGACCGGGGTCACCGGGTAGGCGGCGACGGCCTGCAACTGGGCGAGGACGGATTCGAGCCCGTTCGGGGCGTGCTCCATGTCGATGAGCACCCAGTCCAGGCCCGCGCCCGCGCAGATCTCGGCCACGAGAGGCGAACCCGAGCACACCCACATGCCGGCCAGCGGACGGTCGGACTGCGCCAGCGCGGCGCGAAAGGTCGGGGTCAGACGAAGCGACATGTGATCTCCCCCATCGGGCCGTACTCGCACCGTACCTCGTCGCCCGCCGACACCCACATCGGCCGGGTGAACGACCCGGCGAGGATGATCTCGCCCGCCTCGAGCCGGGCGCCGTGCTGCGAGAACTTGTTCGCGAGCCAGGCGACGCCGGTGGCGGGGTGGCCGAGCACGCCCGCGGCGACGCCGGTCTCCTCGATCTCGCCGTTGCGCGAGAGCACACCGGGCACCCAGCGCAGGTCGATCTCGTCGGGACGCTTGTGCACGTCGCCGAGCACCATCGCGCCGTACGCCGCGTTGTCGGAGATCGTGTCGACGATCGTGCGGCCCTCGAGCTCGATGTGCGAGTTCAGCACCTCGAGCGCCGGGACGGCGTAGTCGATCGCCGCGAGCGCGTCCTCGAGCGTGCAGTCGGGCCCCTCGAGCGGCTCGCGCAGCACGAACGCGAGTTCCACCTCGATACGCACGTTCGAGAACCGCGCCGCCTCGATCTCGTCGCCCGAGCGGTAGACGGTGTCGTCGAACATCACGCCGTAGTCGGGCTCGGTGATGCCCGTCGCCTGCTGCATCGCCTTGCTCGTGAGGCCGATCTTGCGCCCCACGAGCCGGCGCCCGGCGGCGACGTTGCGGTCGCGCCAGACGCCCTGGATCGCGTACGAGTCCTCGACGGTCGCGTCGGGGTACCGGGCCGTGATGCGGGGGATCACCCCGCGTGTGCGCTCGGCCTCGGCCAGCTCGGCGGCGATGGCGGCGATGGTCTCGGGGGGCAGCATCCGATCTCCTCCTCAGAGCTGGTTGCCGAGCTTGAACTCGCCATCGCCCGCCGCCTCGGGCGCGCGCGTGTACGAGAAGCCGTCGGCGCCGATCGTCACCGCCATCTCGGACGAGTCCGTGCGGGCGACGACGGGCTGCGGGTTGCCGTCGAGGTCGAGCACGAGCGAGGCATCCGTGTACCAGCTCGGCACGACGGGGTTGCCCCACCAGTCGCGGCGCTGGTTGTCGTGCACGTCCCACGTGACGACCGGGTTGTCGGGGTCGCCCGTGTAGTAGTCCTGCGTGTAGACCTCGACGCGGTGCCCGTCGGGGTCGCGCAGGTACAGGTAGAACGCGTTCGAGACGCCGTGACGGCCGGGGCCGCGCTCGATCGCGTCCGACCGCCGCAGCGCGCCGAGCTTGTCGCAGATCGCGAGGATGTTGTGCTTCTCGTGCGTCGCGAAGCAGACGTGGTGCATGCGGGGACCGTCGCCGCCGGTCATCGCCGTGTCGTGCACGGTGGGCTTGCGCCGCATCCACGCCGCGTACACCGTGCCCTCCTCGTCCTGGATGTCCTCCGTCACGCGGAAGCCGAGGGACTGCATGAAGTTGACGGCGCGCGGCACGTCGGGCGTCACCTGGTTGAAGTGATCCAGCCGGACGAGCTCGCCGGGGCTGTAGAGGTCGTACCGCCACGACAGCCGCTCGACGTGCTCGGTCGCGAAGAAGAACTCGTACGGGAAGCCGAGCGGGTCGACCACGCGAACCGAGTCGCCGATGCCCTTCGTGAACCCGTTCGGCTCGCGCCGCACGTCGCACCCCAGCTCGGAGTAGAACGCGACCGCCCTGTCGAGGTCCTCGGCGGAGCGCACCCGGTACGAGAACGCCGCGACGGCCGCGATCGGACCCTGCCGCAGGACGAGGTTGTGGTGGATGAACTCCTCGGTCGAGCGCAGGTAGATCGCCTCGTCGTCCTCCTCGGTGACGTGGAGCCCCAGGATGTCGACGTAGAAGACGCGGGATGCCGCGAGGTCGGTGACGACCAGTTCCATGTACGCGCAGCGCAGCACGTCGGGGGCGGGTGAGGAGGGGGTCGGGAGCGGGTTGTCGGAGCGGATGGGGGACTCCTGGCTCACCCAGAAGCCGGAGGAGGTGAGGGTCATGTCGTCGCGGTGGCTCATGTCAGCGTCCTTGCGTGAGTGAGGGAGGTCAGTTCTTGCCGAAGGTCGGGTTGTGCACCTTGCCGAGGGTGATGTGCACGGCCTGCTGGTCGGTGTAGAAGTCGATCGAGCGGTACCCGCCCTCGTGCCCGAGGCCCGAGGCCTTGACGCCGCCGAACGGGGTGCGGAGGTCGCGCACGTTGTTGGAATTCAGCCAGACCATGCCGGCCTCGACGGCCTGCGAGAAGTTGTGCGCGCGCTTCAGGTCGTTGGTCCAGATGTAGGCGGCGAGGCCGTACTTCGTGTCGTTCGCGAGTGCGAGGGCCTCGTCGTCGGTGTCGAACGGCGTGATCGCCACGACGGGGCCGAAGATCTCCTCCTGGAAGATCCGCGCCGTCGGCGGCACGTCGGCGAACACGGTCGGCGCGACGAAGTTGCCGTCGTCGAAGCCGTCGGGCCGGCCGCCGCCGGCGACGAGCCGACCCTCGGTCTTGCCGAGCTCGACGTACGACATCACCTTGGCGTAGTGCTCGGGGTGCACGAGCGCGCCGACCTCGGTGGCCGGATCGTGCGGGAATCCGACCTTCACCCGCGCGGCCTGCGCCGCGTACCGCTCGACGAACTCGTCGTACACCTCGCGCTGCACCAGGATGCGGCTGCCCGCCGTGCAGCGCTCGCCGTTGAGCGAGAACACCCCGAAGATCGTCGCGTCGATCGCGGCATCCAGGTCCGCGTCGGCGAAGACGACCGCCGGGCTCTTGCCGCCCAGCTCCATCGACAGGCCCTTGAGCCAGGGCGCGGCGTTCGCGAAGATCAGCTGCCCCGTCGAGCTCTCGCCCGTGAACGAGATGAGCGGCACGTCGGGGTGCTTCACGAGCGCGTCGCCGGCCTCTTCGCCGAGACCGTTGACGAGGTTGAAGACGCCCTGCGGCAGTCCCGCCTCTTCGAAGATGCCCGCCCAGAGGGATGCCGAGAGGGGCGTGAACTCCGCGGGCTTCAGCACCACGGTGTTGCCCGTGGCGAGGGCGGGGCCGAGCTTCCACGACTCGAGCATGAACGGCGTGTTCCAGGGGGTGATGAGCCCCGCGACGCCGATCGGCTTGCGGTTGACGTAGTTGATCTGCCGGCCCGGCACCTTGAACGTGTCGTCGGACTGGGCGACGATCAGGTCGGCGAAGAAGCGGAAGTTCTCGGCCGCTCGGCGGGCCTGCCCGAGCGCCTGCGTGATCGGCAGGCCCGAGTCGAAGGACTCCAGCTCCGCGAGGCGCTCGTCGCGCGCCTCGACGAGGTCGGCGATCCGGTGCAGCACACGCGAGCGCTCGCGCGGCAGCATCCGCGGCCACGGGCCGTCGGTGAACGCGCGACGCGCGGCGGCGACGGCGGCATCCACATCGGCCTTCTTGCCCGCCGCGGCCTGCAGGTAGACCCGGTTCGTGACGGGGTCGAGCACGTCGAAGGTGTCGCCGTCCTGCGAGTCGACGAAGGCGCCGTCGATGTAGTGCTGGATGCGGGTGGGGAGGTCCGCGGGCGTGTGCGGGGCCGCGAGGGTGGGATCCGTCATGTCGTGCGTCCTTGCTCGAGGGTCAGAAGTTGGGGAGGCCGAGCGCTTCGCCCGGGTGTTCGTGGATCATGTAGGCGTCGAGCGTCGCGGAGCGGTGTCGCCGGGCCGCCTGCTCGATCTCGCCGAGCGGCGCGCCGCGCTCGATGAGCGCAACGATCTGCTCGTGCTCGCGCACCGACTCCTGCGCGCGGCCCGGCACGAAGCTGAACGTCGAGTCGCGAAGGTGCCCGAGACGCGCCCACTCGGACTCGACGAGCTCCAGCATCCGCGGGTTCGCGCACTTGGCGTAGAGCGTCGCGTGGAACACCTGGTTGAGCCGCGTGAACGAGTGCGGGTCGAAGTCGCTCAGCGACTGGATCATCCGCTCGTTGGTCTCGCGGGCGAGCCGGAGGTCGTCGGCGGTGAGGCGGCGCGCGGCGAGGGCGGTCGCGGTGCCCTCGAGGATCGACAGTGCCTGCATGCTGAAGCGGTACTGCGTGTCGTCGACCATCGAGACGCGGGCGCCGACGTTGCGTTCGAACGTGACGAGCCCCTCGGCCTCGAGTTGGCGGATCGCCTCGCGGACGGGTACGACGCTCATGCCGAGCTCGCCCGCGATCGCGCCGAGCACGAGGCGGTAGCCCGGCGTGAACTCCTGCGAGGCGATGCGCTCCTTCACCCAGTGATAGGCGCGCTGCGACTTGCTGAGGTCCGCCGGCGCCGTCAATTCGTCGCCCGCCATGCGCGGTACCGGTCCTTCCACTCGCCCGCGAGGGGGAACAGTCCGTCGACCGCGTGGCCCTCGGCGACGCGGTCGGCGATCCAGCCGTCCTCGATCTCCTGCTCCAGCGCGGCGTCGACGACCTCGGCGGCGAGCGCCGGGGGGATCACGATGACACCGTCCGCGTCGCCGACGAGGATGTCGCCGGGCTGCACCGTCGTGCCGCCGCACGCGATCGTCACGTCGGCATCCCACGGCACGTGACGGCGACCGAGGACCGCCGGGTGCGCACCGGCGGTGTACACCGGGATGCCGACGGCCGACACGGCGTCGACGTCGCGGACGCCGCCGTCGGTGACGATGCCCGCCGCCCCGCGCGCGTGCGCGCGGATCGCGAGGATGTCGCCGAGCGTGCCCGAGCCGGACTCGCCGCGGGCCTCGATCACGATGACCTCGCCCTCGCCGACGGCGTCGAACGCGCGCTTCTGCGCGTTGTAGCCGCCGCCGTGGGAGTCGAAGAGGTCCTCGCGGTTCGGGACGAAACGCAGGGTGCGGGCGAGTCCGACGAGCTTCGCGCCCGGGTGGAGCGGGCGGACGCCGTCGATCGTGACGTTGTTCAGACCGCGCTTGCGCAGCTGCTGCGACAGCCCGGCGACGGGTGCCCGCTCGAGCTTCGCGCGGAGCTCCGGGTCGAGCCCCGGCGCGGGCAGACCCGCGGCCTCGCGCGAGCCCCACGCCTCGGCGCGCTGCAGGTCGTCGGCGGCGGGGAGGGAACCCAGGGCGGGGTCGAACGGGCGCTCGCCCTGCACCACCGTCGTGCGCAAGCGGCCGGACGAGGGGGCACCGGCGGCATCCGGGGCATCCACCTCCACCTCGACGACGTCGCCGGGGACGACCACCGACGAGCCGGCGGGGGTGCCGGTGAGGATGACGTCGCCGCGCTCGAGGGTCATGTGCTGCGAGAGGTCGGCGACGATCTGCGCGAAGGGGAAGATCAGGTCGGCGGTCGTGTCGTCCTGCGCGAGCTCGCCGTTCACCCAGGCGCGCACACGCAGCGCCCCGGGGTCGACCTGGCGGGCGTCGATGAGGTGCGGCCCGATCGGCGTGTACCCGTCGCGGCCCTTGGAGCGGACGTTCGAGCCGCGGTCGTTCGCGCGCAGGTCGTAGAGACCGAAGTCGTCGGATGCCGTGACCCACCCGACGTGCGCCCACGCCTCCGCCGCGCCCACGTGGCGCGCATCGGTGCCGATGATGAGCGCGACCTCGGCCTCGAAGGCGAGCAATTCGGTGCCGGCGGGTCGCTCGATCTCGACTCCCGACGCGGCGAGCGAGCTCGACGGCTTCAGGAAGTAGGAGGGCGTGGCGGGGCGGCGTCCGCGCTGGTCGGCGCGCGAGGCGTAGCTGAGGTGGACGGCGACGATCTTGCCCGGGCGCTGAGGAAGGGCGGCGAAACGCGGATCGACGGGGGTCGTCGGTTCGATGTCGTGGGTCATGAGCTCCCTCGCTCTTGCGGCATATCCCAAATCGTATATTATCTAACCGACCGCAGGCAACACCCCACCGGGAGCCGCGGCCCCCGACAACGTCGTCACCAGGAGTCAATGAAGATGAGCGAATCCTCGCGCACGGGGTTCACCCCCACCGGAACGATCAGCAGCCCCACCGACCGTCGCCGCGTCGTGTTCGCAACCGTCGTCGGCACCACCGTCGAGTGGTACGACTTCTTCATCTACGCCCAGGCGGCGGGGCTCGTCTTCGCGCAGCTGTTCTTCGCGCCGCTCGGCGAGAGCACGGCGACGATCCTGTCGTTCCTCACCGTCGGCATCAGCTTCCTGTTCCGCCCGCTCGGAGCGTTCCTGGCCGGACACTTCGGCGACAAGTACGGCCGCCGCGTGGTGCTGGTGGTGACGCTCATCCTGATGGGTGTCGCGACGACGCTCGTCGGCCTGCTGCCGACCTGGACCGTCATCGGCCTCGCCGCCCCGATCCTGCTGATCTTCCTGCGCATCCTGCAGGGCATCTCGGCCGGCGGCGAGTGGGGCGGCGCGGTGCTCATGGCCGTGGAGCACGCCCCCAAGCAGAAGCGCGGACTCTTCGGCGCCTCGCCGCAGATCGGTGTGCCGATCGGTCTGCTGCTGGCCTCGGGGATGATGGCGCTCATGTCGGTGCTCGCCCCGGGCGACGCGTTCCTCGAGTGGGGCTGGCGTGTGCCGTTCCTCTTCTCGATCGTGCTGATCCTCGTCGGGTACTACATCCGCCGCCGTGTCGAGGAGAGCCCCGTCTTCCTCGAGCTCGCCGAGCGCAAGGAGCGCACGCGCACCCCGATCGTGCAGCTGTTCCGCAAGCATGCGCTCCTCGTCGTCATCGCGGCGCTCGTGTTCGCCGGCAACAACGCCGCCGGATACATGACCACCGGCGGCTACATCCAGAACTACGCCACCAACCCCGAGGGGCCGCTCGCGATGGACCGCAGCGGTGTGCTCCTGGCCGTCACGGGCTCGGCCCTGTTCTGGCTCGCCTCGACCTGGACCGCCGGGTGGATCAGCGACCGCATCGGCCGGCGCTCGACCTACATCGGCGGCTGGATCCTGCAGTTGATCGGCGTGTTCACCCTCTTCCCGCTCGTTTGAACACCGGAGACCTCGGCCTCCTGTTCACGGCCCTCGCGATCCTCGCGATCGGCCTCGGCTTCACCTACGGGCAGCAGTCCGCGTACTACGCCGAGCTCTTCCCCGCCTCGATCCGGTTCTCGGGCGTCTCGATCTCGTACGCGATCGGCGCGATCCTCGGCGGCGCGTTCGCCCCCACCATCGCGACCGCGCTCGTGCAGGCGACGGGGTCGACCTGGTCGGTCGCGCTCTACCTGGCGGGGATGACGGTGCTCGGCCTGCTGGCGACGCTGCTGCTGCGTGATCGCACCGGCATCCCCCTCGGACCCGATCACGAGGAGGAGCAGGCGAAGAGCCCGATCTACGGGGTGTCCCGGGCCTGAGATCCGGATGCCGCATCCGACCGTCCTCCCGAAAGCGAGCACCATGCAGTTCCACCACCACGGCTACGTCTCCGGGGACCCTCGCGTCGAGAACGCCGCCGGCACGGGGATCGGCCGACCCGAGGAGCTTCCCGACGAGACCGACGTCCTGATCGTCGGGTCGGGACCGGCCGGGATGCTGCTGGCCGCCCAGATGTCGCAGTTCCCGGCGGCCTCGACGCGCATCATCGAGCGGCGCGGCGGGCGGCTGCCCCTCGGCCAGGCCGACGGCATCCAGCCGCGCAGCGTCGAGACGTTCCAGGCGTTCGGGTTCGCCGAGCGGATCACCGCCGAGGCCTACAACATCGGGTACATGAACTTCTGGGGCCCGGACCCGGAGGACCCGTCGCGCATCCGCCGCACCAGCCGCACGGAGGACTACGGGCTGAAGATCAGCGAGTTCCCGCACCTGATCGTCAACCAGGCGCGCGTGCTCGACTACTTCGCCGAGGCGGCGGCGCTCGGCCCCGGCCGCATCCGCCCCGACTACGGCGTCGAGTTCGTCGGACTCACCCGGGACGACGCGGACGAGTACCCGCTCGCGGTGCGGGTGCGCCACGTCGAAGGTGCGCGGGCCGGCGAGGAGCGCACGATCCGCGCGAAGTTCGTCGTCGGATGCGACGGGGCGCGCAGCGGCGTGCGCGACGCGATCGGCCGACGGCACGTCGGGCGGTTCGCGGCGCACGCGTGGGGCGTCATGGACGTGCTCGTGAACACGGACTTCCCCGACTGGCGGATCAAGTGCGCGATCACCTCCGAGGCGGGCAACATCCTGCACATCCCGCGCGAGGGCGGGTACCTCTCGCGCATGTACATCGACCTCGGCGAGGTGCCCGACACCGACAACCGCGCGGTGCGCAGCACCCCCATCGAGGAGATCATCCGCCGCGCGAACGAGATCCTGCATCCGTACTCCATCGACGTGAAGCAGGTCGCCTGGCACAGCGTGTACGAGGTCGGGCACCGCGTCACCGATCGCTTCGACGACGTCGAGGACGGCGACGGCCGCACGCCCCGCGTGTTCCTCACCGGCGACGCCTGCCACACGCACAGCGCGAAGGCGGGGCAGGGCATGAACGTGTCGATGCAGGACGGGTTCAACCTCGGCTGGAAGCTCGGGCACGTGCTCACCGGGCTGGCCCCGGCATCCCTCCTGTCGACGTACTCGGGGGAGCGCCAGCCCGTCGCGCAGCAGCTCATCGACTTCGACCGCGAGTGGTCGTCGCTCATGGCGCGCAAGCCCCACGAGATCTCGGACCCCGACGACCTCGCGAACTACTACCTCGCGACCGCCGAGTTCCCCTCGGGCTTCATGACCCGCTACGAGCCGTCGGCGATCGTCGCGGACGACCGGCACCAGGCGCTCGCCGAGGGCTACCCCGTCGGCAAGCGTTTCGCGTCGGTCCCGGTGACCCGAGTGAGCGACGGCAACGTCGTGCACCTCGGTCACCATGCCCGCGCCGACGGTCGCTGGCGGGTGTACGCCTTCGCAGACCCGGATGCCGCGGCTCTGGGCACGTGGGCGGAGTGGGCGGCATCCGCCAATTCACCGCTGTTGCGGTTCACGCCCGCCGGCGCCGACGTCGACGCGGTGTTCGACGTGAAGGCCGTGTACCCGCAGCCGTACGACGAGGTGGAGCTGCTCGCGGTGCCGGAGGTCTTCCGGCCGCGGACCGGCCCGCTCGGCCTCATGGACTGGGAGAAGGTCTACGCGGCCGGGCCCGGCGCCTGGAACTCCGTCGACATCTTCGCCGAGCGCGGCATCGACCGCCGGGGCGCCGTCGTCGTCGTGCGCCCCGACCAGTACGTCGCCGCCGTCCTGCCGCTCGACGCGCCCGCCGAGCTCGACGCCTTCCTGTCGCGCGCGTTCGCGGGCTGACGCGCGCGGACGGGCGGGTGGGCGTCGACCCGACCCGATCGGCGCCCATCCCGCGTGCGAGACCGCACTTCGCGTCGGGTCGCGGCCGCGAGGGGTCGCAGATGGTCGCGCGAGCGGCCGGGAAGCGACCATGTGCGACGCCTCGTCGCGCTCGCGCCACGCCCCGGGCTTCCGCGTCGACCCGACGCGACCTGCGCCCATTCCAGCCCCGAAGCCGCACTTCGCGTCGGGTCGCGGCGTCGAGACGTCGCAGATGGTCGGGCAGGATGCCGGGAAGCGACCAGCTGCGACGCCTCGGCGTTCGGGCGGGCCGAGCGCGGCATCCATATCGCGGGGAGAAACTCGGCACCACCCCTTCCGGGCGACGGGGCGGAGTTCGTAGCGTGGAGCCATGGCGCGTGACGACGACCGACCCGAGGACCTCTACACCGGACCCATCGACCTGTCGGCGCTCGCCGCGGAGGACGGCGATCTCGAGATGCCCGAGATCAGCTACGACGAGCAGCGGTACCCCGCGCGTCCGCGCCGGCTCCGCCCGCGCGACAACCTGCGCGGCAGCAGCGTGCGCCGCATCCGCACCGACCCGCGTACGGCGAACGGGACGAACCCGTCGTACGTCGAGTGGCTGGTGCGTCAGTCGATGCTGAAGGATGCCGACGTCCTGGCGCGCCAGCTGTCGGGGCAACCCACGATGTGGCGCAACGCCTACGCGCGCCCCGACGCGCGTCGAGCGATCGCGACGAGCGACGTGTGGTTCACCGCGTACCCGATCTCGCTCATCACGCGCCCGGGCCAGTCGTTCCTGTCGGCCCTCGGTGACGACGAGCTCTGGTCGGTGTTCGAGCGGATCGGCATCACCGCCATCCACACGGGGCCCGTCAAGCGCGCCGGCGGCATCGAGGGGTGGGGTGAGACCCCCAGCGTCGACGGCCACTTCGACCGCATCAGCACGGCGATCGATCCCGCGTTCGGGACGGAGGACGAGTTCCGCGCGCTGTGCGACGTGGCCGACTCGCACGGCGGCAGCGTCATCGACGACATCGTCCCCGGCCACACCGGCAAGGGGGCGGACTTCCGCCTCGCCGAGATGGGGTTCAAGGACTACCCGGGGATCTACCACATGGTCGCGATCCCGCCGGAGGACTGGCACCTGCTGCCCGATGTCCCCGAGGGCTACGACAGCGTCAACCTCGACCCGGCGACCGAGCACACCCTCGCCGAGCACGGCTACATCATCGGCGCCCTGCAGCGCGTCATCTTCTACACGCCCGGGGTGAAGGAGACGAACTGGAGCGCGACCGCTCCCGCGATCGGCCCCGACGGGGTCACGCGCCGCTGGGTGTACCTGCACTACTTCAAGCAGGGGCAGCCCTCGATCAACTGGCTCGACCCGACCTTCGCCGGCATGCGCCTCGTGATCGGCGACGCCCTGCACTCCCTGGGCGAGCTCGGCACGAGCGCGCTGCGCCTCGACGCGAACGGATTCCTCGGGGTGGAGAAGAGCGCCGAGGGTCTGCCCGCGTGGTCGGAGGGGCATCCGCTCTCGCACGCGGCGAACCACATCATCGCGGGCATGGTGCGAAAGGTCGGCGGCTTCACGTTCCAGGAGCTGAACCTCACGATGGAGGACATCCGCGACACGGGTGCCGTCGGCGCCGACCTGTCGTACGACTTCATCGGACGTCCGGGCTACCACCACGCCCTCGCCACCGGGCAGACCGAGTTCCTGCGGCTGGCGCTCACCTCGTCGCTCGCGCTCGGCGTCGCGCCGGTGCAGCTCGTGCACGGGCTGCAGAACCACGACGAGCTCACCTACGAGCTCGTCCACTGGGCGACCCGCCACGCCGACGAGGAGTACGGCTTCCGCGGCGAGACGATCACCGGCGGCGAGCTCGCCGAGGTGGTGCGTGCCGAGCTGACCGAGAAGCTGGTGGATGCCGGTGACTACAACCGCGTGTTCACGCAGAACGGCATCGCCTGCACGTCGACGTCGCTCATCGCGGCGACCCGCGGCATCCCGTCCCTCGACGACATCACCGACGACGACGTCCCCGCGATCCGCGACGCGCACCTCCTACTGTGCGCGTACAACGCGTGGCAGCCGGGCGTGTTCGGGCTCTCGGGCTGGGACCTCGTCGGCATGCTGACGCTGCCCGCCGACGAGGTGGCCGACCTGATCGGCGCCGGCGACACCCGGTGGATCGAGCGCGGTGCGCACGACCTGCTCGACGTCGACCCGGGCGCGACCCGTTCGACCTCGGGCATGCCGCGCGGCCGGGCGCTCTACGGTCCGCTGCCCGCGCAGCTCGAGGACCCCGACTCGTTCGCGTCGCGCCTGTCGGCGATCATCGACCTGCGCCGCGCGCACGGGGTGGCGACGGCGACCCAGGTCGACATCCCCGAGGTCGCGCACGCCGGCATGCTCGTCCTGGTCCACCGCCTCGACGAGGGGATGCCGGAGGCCGACGCTCCTATACAGGTGACGGTCCTGAACTTCTCGGCCGAGCCGATCGAGGGCACCGTGCGGTCGGAGCACCTGACGCCGCAGAGCGATGTCCGTGACGCGGCCGCGGACGAGGTCATCGGCCGCGTCGACGACCTGCAGAGCTTCTCGGTGTCGCTGTCCGCCTACGGCGCCCGGTTCCTGCTGCTCGAGCCGCAGGCCGAGGAGGACTGACGGAGCGGATGCCGGGGCGCAAGCCCCCCGGCGATGTCCGGCGCCCTGCGTAGCGTCGTCTCATGAGCGACCAGAGCACCCCTTCCGAGAACGACACCACCGACCCCGCCGAGGGTCACGCGCTTCCGCCCGAGACCGGGCAGTCGGGCGAAATGCTCGGCGGCCCGAGCGGCGACACCGCCGTCAAGGACCCCGAGGAATGGGTCAGCGGTGACGAGCCGATGACCGGCGCGCAGCGCAGCTACCTCGACACCCTGGCGCGGGAGGCGGGCGAGCAGATCCCCGCCGACCTCACGAAGGCGCAGGCCTCCGAGCACATCGACCGTCTGCAGCAGGCGACCGGGCGCGGCGCTTCGGACTGACCGTGACGGCGTCGCGCCCGCCTCTCAGGCGAGCGCGACGTCGATGCCGGCGAGCGGCACGGCCAGCCAGTCGGGCCGGTTGCGCGCCTCGTAGATCGACTCGTACACCGCCTTGTCGAGCACGAGCGCACGCAGCAGCACCGGGTCGAGGGCGATCGCTCCCGGCGCGTCGGCGTAGGCGGTGAGGAACGCCTCCCGGCATGCGGCCGCCCAGGCCGCGGCATCCGGTCCCGCGCCGACGGCGCCGGCGTAGTCGAAAGAACGCAGCATTCCGGCCACGTCGCGCGGCGAGAGATCGGGGACCGCCCGCTCGGCCATCGGTCGCAGGGGTTCGCCCTCGAAGTCGACGATCCGCCAGCCGCCGTGCGGCACGGCGAGCACCTGTCCGAGGTGCAGGTCGCCGTGGATGCGCTGCAGTCGCGGCCAGGGGCGGTCGAGCGCGGCGGCGTACACGGCGTCGATCGCCGCGAGCCGGTCGGCGACGGCGGGGACTTCGGCGGAGGCGATCGCCAGGCGTCGGCGCCAGGCGCGGCCCACCGCGGCGAGCTGGTCGGGCGAGGCATCCATCGATTCGAGGGCGTCCCTGAGCGCGCCGTGCACCCCGGCGACGGCGACCCCGAGGTCGTGGGCGGCGTCGGTGAAGTCGCGGCCCTCGCGGGCGGCGTCGAGTGCGATCGCCCACCCGTCGCGCACGCCGGGCAGGAACTCCTGCGCGAACCCGAGGGTCCCGCGTGCCGCGCCGGAGTCGCGGCCGACGTCGGGCCACTCGGCATCCGCGCTGCCGTAGAAGCGCGGCACGTACGGCGAGCCGGCCTCGCTCAGCACGCGCTGCACCGTGACGTCGGGGTTCTCGCCGTGGTGCAGCGTCCGGAAGAGTTTGAGGATGATGGCGGGTGCGCCGTCGACGTCGTAGACGATCGAGGTGTTCGACTGCTCGCCGGTGAGCACACGCGAGCCCGTCACGCGGCTCGTGTCGACACCCATGTCCGCGAGGAGGCCGACGGTGAAGGCGGGATGCCGGGTGGCATCCACCACCGCATGCCCTTCCGCGGTCCTGGTGACGACCTCCAGGTCGCCGGGGTCGCTCACCTCGGCGAGCGGCACGTTGTAGAGCGTGGGCACCGCGCCGGCGTCGTCCATGAGGAGGTACCGGGTCGCCCCCGCCACGGTCTGCGTGTCGAGCACGCGGAACTGCGGATCGTGGCTCTTGCCCGCATACCAGCGCTGCCGCGCCACCCAGGCACCGAGGTCGTCGTCGAATCCCACACGTCTAGCCTGGCCCGAGCAGCCGCCCCGGGGAAGGGGTGGACGAGGAATCGTCGAGACGTTAGGGGACGGCGGTCACGCCAGCGGCAGGCGGAGGGTGAACGCGGTGTGTCCAGGGGTACTCTCGACCCCGATCGAGCCGTCGTGGGCGGCCACGATCGCTTCGGCGATCGACAGGCCGAGCCCGGTACTCCCGGCATCCCGGTTGCGCGAAACGTCGCCCCGCGCGAACCGTTCGAACAACCTGTCGCGGATGTCGGGCGCGATCCCGGGTCCGTCGTCGGTCACCTCGAGCACCGCATCCTCGCCGTCCAGCCGGAGGGCGAGGACCACGCGGGTACCGGGTGGGGTGTGGGTGCGCGCGTTGCGCAGGAGGTTCGCCACCACCTGCCGGAGCCGATTCTCGTCGCCGGTCACCTCGATCGTGTCGTCGTCGCCGAGGTCGAGCAGCCACGTCCGCGACGGGTCGGCGGCATGGGCGTCGCTGACCGCGTCGATCGCGAGCATCGTGAGGTCCACGCTCTCGCGGCGCAGCCGCTGACCGGCGTCGAGCCGCGCGAGCAGCAGCAGGTCCTCGACGAGGTCGGCCATGCGGGTGGACTCCGAGGCGATCCGGTCGAAGGCGCGTTGCTGGGTGGGTGTCATCGGCGCGTTCTCGCCGAGGGAGAGTTGCGCGTACCCGCGGATCGACGCGAGAGGCGTACGCAGCTCGTGACTGGCATCGGCGATGAAGCGCCGGAGCTGATCCTCGCTGTGCTGGCGCGAGGTCAGCGCCGACTCGATGTGGGCCAGCAGGACGTTCAGGGAATGACCCACCCGACCGACCTCGGTCGCGGGATCGGTGTCGCGGTCGGGCACGCGCTCGGGGATCTCGACCTCGCCGATGGCGAGCGGGCGCGCCGCGACGCGGTCGGCCACCGCGGCGACACGGTCGAGAGGGCGCAGCGTCCGGCGCACGACGAGCGACAGCCCGATGAGCACGAGCAGCAGTGCCGTGCCGGCCACGGCGACCTGGATGACGGTGAGGGCGGATGTGGTCGCGGTCACCTCGTCGAGCGAGATGCCGGCGACCACCCGCATCCCGTTCTCCTCCTGAGCCGCGAGGCGGAACTCGCCGAGGCTCCCGCCGAGGTCGACCGTCTCGGGTGTGCGCGAGGGGAGCTCCGCGCGCGTGATCGCCTCGAGCTGACTCTCGGCGAGCGTCGTCTCCTGGCCGTCGTCGCCCGTGTAGCTCGACGACACCACCGAACCGTCCGAGGCGAACACGGCGTGCAGCGACCCGATGCGCGGTGCGGGACCTTCGCGGTCACCGGAGGCGCCGCCGGACGGGAACGAGCCCCCCGGCATCCCCCCGCCGACGCGGACGATCTGCAGGGTTTCCAGCACCTGCCCGTCGAGCCGGTCGTAGACGAAGGTCCGGAGAGCGAGCGAGGTCGCCAGGCCCGTGACGAGCAGGGCGATCGCGACGAGCGCACCGGTGCCGACGACGAGGGTGCGCCGCAGCGTCCAGCGTCTCCGTCCGCTCCGACCCGTTGCCCTCATGAGGCGGACTTGATCGTGTACCCGACGCCGCGCACCGTGTGGATCAGGGGTTCGCCGAGGGTGTCGATCTTCTTCCGGAGGTAGGAGATGTAGATCTCGACGACGCTCGACGTGCCGCCGAAGTCGTAGCTCCACACCTGGTCGAGGATCTGCGCACGGGAGAGGACCCGCCGCGGGTTCTGCATGAGGTAGCGGAGCAGCTCGAACTCCTTCGCCGTCAGCTTGATCGGGATGCCGCCGCGCTCCACCTCGTACGTCTCCTCGTCGAGCGTCAGGTCTCCGACCCGGAGACGGGTCTCGGCCGCGGCGGCCGCGGCCACGTGACGACGCGCCATCGCGCGCAGTCGGACGACGACCTCCTCGAGGTTGAAGGGCTTCGTGAGGTAATCGTCGCCGCCGGCGCTGATGCCGGCGATGCGATCCTCGACCGCATCCTTCGCCGTCAGGAAGAGGACGGGAACATCGTTGCCGGCGGAGCGCAGGCGGCGCAGCACCTCCATGCCATCGATGCCCGGCATCATGATGTCGAGCACGAGGATGTCGGGGCCGAATTCGCGCACCAGGGTGAGGGCCTCCTGGCCGTTCGCGGCGGTGCGGGCGTCCCACCCCTCGTTCTGCAGCGCCATGCGGAGCAGATCGCTGAGGTTCGCCTCGTCGTCGACGACCAGCACGCGGATCGGGGAGCCGTCGATGCGGGTCATCGGGGTCGGGCGGGTGGCGTTCATGGCATCAGCTTTCCGTGTTCGCGGGGGGAATGCGACCGTGCGAAGGCCCGGAAAGGCCGCCGCACGGTCGCGGGATCAGGAGCGCGCGCCGGCGCCGGGGGCACCGTCGGGCGCGGTGCCCCCTCCGGGGCCGCCGCCCCTTCCGCCCCCCATCCCGCCGGTGACGGCCTCACCGGCCGTCACCGCGACCGACGTGCCGCCCGCGGACACCGTGTAGATGCCGTCGGCGTCGATGTCGGCCGAGGAGAACACCACGGTCTGGAACTCCTTCTCCGCCGTGGTGGAGAAGACGACCGTGCCGTCGGCATCCGTGATCCGGATCTCGTCGCCGGCAGAGCCGCTGACCGTCGCGGCGATCCACGCCTGCGCGCTACCGCTGTCGGGCGACTCGGCCATGCCCGAGCTGCCCACGGCGAGGAGCGTGCCGCCGGAGACATCGAAGCCCCCGTTGCTGTCGAGCGCACCGTTGCCCGCCGAGGTCGGACCCCAGACGACGATGTCGCCGCCGGTCACGGTCACGGAGCCGTTCGAGTCGATCCCGTCCCCGCCGGCATCCACCGTCAGGGTGCCTCCCGAGATCGTGATGGTCTCACCGGTGTCGGCCATGCCGCCGCCCATGCCGCCCTGGGCGGAGTCTCCGGAGGCGGTCTCCGAGCCGGCGTCGCCGCTGCCGTTCAGCCCGTCGTCGGAGGAGGTGACCGCGACGTCACCACCGCTGATGGTGATGTCGGTCGCCTCGAGTCCCTCGTTCGACCGTCCGACGGTCACCGTGCCGCCACCGATCTCCAGCGCCGCCTCGGCGTGCGCACCGTCGTCTCCCGCGCTGATCGTGACCGCTCCGCCGAGGATCCCGATCGAGCCGTCCGAATGCAGACCGTCGTCCGTGGCGGACACGTCGACCGAGCCGTCGCCGATCGCGACGACGACCCCCGCGCTGATGCCCTTCGAGCCGGCGTCCGCCGCGCCCTCGGCGCTGATCGACACCGTCCCGCCCGTGATCACGGCATCGGTGGTTGCGGCGATGCCGTCGTCGCCACTGGTGGCGGTGATGTCACCGCCGGAGATCCAGACGTACCCACGGGTGGCGTCTTCGTCCTCGTCGCTCCCCAGCGCATCGCCGCCGGCAGTGACGTCGAGCGTTCCGCCCGAGATGACGAGGGCGTCCTTGCCGCGGAGGGCGTCGTCGGCGGCATCCACCGTGATCGTCCCGCCGATGATCGCGAGGTCGTCCGTGCTGGCGATGCCGTCGTTGCCGTTCCCCGAGATGACGAGCGAACCGGTTCCACCGATGGTCAGGTCGGCATCGGCGTAGATCGCCGCGTTCGCTGCGGCGCTGTCGTCGTAGCTCGCGGCGTCCGAGACCGAGTTCTCGCTGCCGTCGGCGAGCGAGATGGCGACGTCGTCGGCCGTCGTGACCGAGATGGCGGCGCCGTCGTCGTTCGTGATGTCGACGCCGTCGAGGATGAGGACGACCTGCGCGTCGTCGGGTGCGGCGACGACGACAGATCCGGCGAGGTCGCCGCTGAGCCGATAGACGCCGGCGGCCGAGATGGTGACCGTGCCGCCGTCGACGCTCACGCCGTCGCCGGACGCCGTCGCGGTCGATCCCTCGAGAGTGACGTCGATCGCGTCGCCCGCCGACCACTCGTCGTCGTCCACGACCGTCGCGTCCTCGTTGGCGGCGAGGACGGCCGTCGGGTCGAGGTCGGAGTCGATGTCGGCGACCGCGACGGTGGCGGAGTCGTCCGTCGTGGATGTGGTCCCGCTCGTGCCGGTCGAGGCGACGCCGGTGACGGCGCACCCCGCGAGGACGAGCCCCGCGAGGGCGACGGGGACGGCAGGAAGGATCAGGCGGCGGCGCATGGCAGCTCCTCGGTGTGGATGGTGGTGGATGCGGGGGAGAAGGGGCCGCGCAGGAGGCGTCCCCAGCGGTTGCGGGGGAGTTCGGGGCTCATCGCGGCGAGTCCGGTCGCGTATTTGCTGACCGAGACGGGACGGTGCCCGGCACGCCACAACAGTCGGTCGAGGGCGGGTGCCGACGACGGCGACTTCGTCTCGACGATCGCCAGATCGGGGAGGGAGAAGCCGGTGCCGTCCGGGCGGTCCCAGCGCAGGTCGGTGTCGATGGTCGCCCGCGACGACTGGTCGGGGGCGAGGAGCGTCGCCCGTGCGTACCGGGTGACGAGCGTGGCATCCAGCTCGTCGACGCGACCGCTGTCGACGCCGATCGTGGCGAAGGCGGCGGCGACCTCTTCTTGGGCTTCGGGGGTGAGGACGGCGCGCTGGGCGACGTCGTACTCCGACCGTTCCTTGACCGTCGTCCCACGAGCGCCGCGCGTCTTGATCTCGAGGTAGGCGGCGTGGGTGTCGACGTAGGTGCGGGTACGGAGCTTGAACCGACGCCGGCGGGGCTGCGCGGCCATGTGGAAGCTCAGCAGGTCGGGGGTGTCGAAGTAGACGGACTCGTAGGCGAATCGGCGGGCGCCGCCGATGTCGAGGACGCGGGTGCGCTCGTCGACCCGCGAGAGCAGGCCGCCCAGTGCGGACTTGGGCACGACGTACTTGCGGTCGACGCGGGCCAGGAGTGCCGCCTCGGCCACCATGTCCTCGAGGCTCACCCCGTCGAAGCGGGCGAGGGCGTCGGGGCTCATCGGACCGCTCCGGCTGCGAGGCGGCCGTCCACCTGCGACCCCGCCGAGTCGGGCGCGGGACGATCGTTGTCCGCGATGCGGTAGCGCACGTCGACGGTGGTCGTGTCGTTCACGAGGTCGAGCTCCTGCACGGTCAGCGAGGTGACCTCTCCGCCGAGCCGCTGCCCGACGAGGGCGCGGAGCGCGGTCTCGTCGGCCTCGGCACGGTCGAGGCGCACCACTTGGTGGCGGCTGCGGGAAAGCAGACGCGGGTGGTCGGCCGCCCACATCACGACGAGGATCAGCGCGATGAGTCCGGTGACGGGCAGGATGTCGGTGGTCGGGAGGCCGGCCATGAGGCCTGTGGCCAGTGCGGCGAAGTAGTAGGCCACCTCGCGCTGCGAGATCTCCGACGACCGGAGCCGGATGATCGAGAGCACACCGAACAGCCCGAGGCCGAGTCCGAGCGCGACCTCGGCGGTGCCGAGGACGGTCGCGACGGCCATCACCCCGACGTTGACCCCGAGGAAGGCGACGACCAGGTCGCGGCGGCGGTGGCGTCGGTAGTAGAGCCCCAGGCTGAGGATGAGGGCGGCGGCGAGGTCGATCGCGATGAGCGAGATCGAGACGATGGTCATGGGTTCCTCCGTGGGGATGTGGTGACGATCTCCATTCGAGTGGCGGCACCTTCACCGTTCCTAAGAGGCGCATTGACCGCCGATTCGAGGCGGGAAACGCGCGGCTTCCGGCCGAACACCACGCTCCGCTGGATGAGGTAGCCGAGCGCGAACAGCGCCGCCTCGGTGACGAGCTTGGCGGCGAGCAGCGGCATCCCGGCCGCGGTGAGCATCGTCATCCAGGCGACGTTCGAGGCCAGCAGTGCGCCGGCGAGGAGCGCGTACCGTGTCGCCTGGCGGCGCAGCGCACCGGTACCGTCGCGACGGAAGACGACGTGCCGATTGACGACGAAGTTCACGGTCGCGCTGACGACCCGGGCGACGACGATGGACGGGATCAAGGCTCCCGTCACCGCGGTCAGGACGAGGAGCAGCAGGGTGTCGACGGCGAACGCGAACAGCGACGAGGCCGCGAACAGCAGCAGCGGCACCCCTACGCGCAGGGTGTCGACCAGGGGGCGGAAGTGGCTCGACGCGTTCCCCGCCACGTAGACGGTCTCGATCGGGACCTCGCACGTCTCCCACCCGTCGCGGTGACAGCGCAGGAGCACGTTCTGCTCGTACTCGAAGCGGTCGCCGCGCTGCGCGAGCAGCCAGGGCAGCATGACGGGCGGGATGCCGCGCAGCCCGGTCTGGGTGTCGGAGAGGGTCCATCCCGCCGCGAGACGGAACGTCGCCCGCGCCGCCGCGTTGCCGAGCCTGCTGCGCATCGGATTGCCGCGTCGGCCGGTGTCGCGGCATCCGAGCACCATCACCGGCGCGCCGGAGTCGACCGCGGCGACGGTGGCGGCGCCGACGTTCAGGATGTCGGCGACCGTGTGCTGGCCGTCGGCATCGGCCGTGACCACGGAATGTCCGGGGAAGGCGCTCATCGCGTGCCGGAACCCTGTGCGTAGCGCTGCGCCCTTCCCTTGGTTCCGCACGTGTCCGAGGACCGTCGCCCCGAGTGCCGCGACGTCGTCGAAGACGGCGGCATGGCGGGGTCCGCTGCCGTCGTCGACGACGACGATCGGGATGCCGGGAGCGGAGATCGTGAGCGCGCCGACCAGGTCGGTCAGGGCGACGTCGGGTTCGTAGGCCGGGATGAGGATGATCACGGCTCACTCCGCGATGTAGAGGATGTCGCTCGTGCCGCGCTCGCCACCGTTCGAGGGCTGGTTCACGACCTCGCCGTCGAAGAACATCGTCGACGACCCGCCGCCGTCGAGGTTGTACGCGGTCTCGGCGCCGAGGTCGATCATGATCTGGGCGAGCTCGGTGAGGGTCGCTCCGCGGCTGTAGCCCTCGCTGCGGCCGTCGACGACGACGAAGACGAGATGGTTGTCGTCGATCACGCCGACGGCGGTGCGGGGCTGCTCACCCTGGATCGAATGGTTGCCGACGTTGGTGTCGACCTCGACGTCCTCGATCCCGGCCACGACAGCGCCGTCCTCGACGAGTGCGGGGCCGAAGCTGAGGGTGTTCCAGACCCCGTCGGCGAGCAGCTGGTCGGCGCTCGCGGCCGTCTCGTCGTAGACCTGCACCGTTCCGTCGGTGTAGAAGGCCAATCCGGTGCGGGCGGGGGAGTCCCGGTAGACGACGCCGTTGCGGATCACGATGCCGGTGTCGCGGAATCCGTAGTAGTCGCCGTTGATCGCGAACACGGCGCCGTTGTCCTCGGCGATCCCGCTCGTGGTCTCGGTGATGTTCTCGCCGAACTGATCCTTCGCGAACGCGGAGCGCAACCGGGTCGCATCCGAGAGGACCACATCGGCGACGTAGTACGTGAGGGTGTCGTCGCCTGACCCGGTGACGACCTGCGACACGGTGACGGTGGTCTCGCCGTCCGAATAGGTGTCGCCCTCGACGACACCCGCCGGATTCGTCGCCGACGTCGTCGGCTCGATGGCCGAATTCTCGGCCTCGTACGCCGAGACGTCGGCGATCTCGACGTGCTCGATGAGGAACCGGTCTGCGGCCCACGCCGTGGCCCCTCCGACGGCGAGGGCGACGGTGAGGCCGCCGGCGATGAGGGCGGTCCGAAGGTGGCGCGGTTTCGTGGTGTGAGGCATGCCTCCAGGAGTACGGACGCGAGGTCGGGCGGATGTTGACCGATCCTGAGAACGGGATTAACGACGCCCTCCCGAGAGGGCACGGTCAGGCGGTCGCCTCCCCCGAGGATTTCGGCGTCTGGTACGACGACGGCCCTCGCAGCGACTGCGAGGGACGCGGGGTATCACATGGGTCCCGCGGGCGCACGCCCCTGGCCGGCACCGCTCCGCGCTGCGAGCGTCGGAGCATGTCGACCACTCCTGAGTCCACGACCGCCGTCCCGCAGATCCGCGCCGGGCAGGCAGCGGATCCCACGCTCGGGGTCGTGTCGCGGCCCGCGTGGCGCGACGACTCCGCCTCGCTCCTGACCCGCGGCTACCGCTTCGGCGATCGCATCTGGCAGCGCGTGCCGCGCGGCGCGCGCTCGGCGCCCATGCGACTGCTGTTCTGCGACGCCTTACTGGTGCGCGGAGCGGAGGGGGTCGCAGCGTTCTACGACGACGCCCGGGTCTCACGGCACGGCGCCATGCCGCCGTTCATCCAGGAGACCCTCTTCGGGCACGACTCGGTGCACAGCCTCGACGGCGACGAGCACCGGCACCGTAAGGCGACGTTCGTCTCGGCGCTCTACGAGGACGAGCAGGTCGCCCGGCTGCGACCGCATCTCGAGCGGGAGTGGCGGCACGAGGCGGACGATTGGATCGCCGGCGGAACGCGGTCGGCGTACGACGCCGCCGTCGGAGCCCTAGGCCGCGCGATCATGCGGTGGGCGGGGCTCCCCGGCACCGGCGAGGCGAAGACGCGATGGGCGCGCCGGCAGGCGCAGATCGTCGACGGATTCGGTGTGCCGTACTCCCCGGAGTACCTGCTCGCCGCTCTGAACCGGCGGTGGTCCGACCGCCACGCCGAGCGTCTCATCCGCGCCGTGCGCGCAGGCCGCCTCGACGCTCACCCGGCAACCGCGCTGGCCGCCTGGGCAGGGCACCGCGACAGCGCCGGTGAGCTGCTGCCCGCTCGCCTCGCGGGGGTGGAACTGCAGAACAGCTTCCGCCCGATGATCGCCGTCGCCCGGTTCACCGCCTTCGCCGCCAAGCGGCTGCAGGAGCACCCGGAATGGCGCGAGCGCATCGCCGCGGAGGTCGCCGAACGGGGGTCGCTCGTCGACGGCCCGCTCGCGACCGCGTTCGCACAGGAGATCCGCCGCACGTCGCCCTTCGTCCCGATGCTGCCGGCCTTCGCGACGCAGGACATCGAGGTCGACGGTCGCACGGTCCGCGCCGGCGGGCGCATCGTGCTCGACATCCTCGGCACCGACACCGACGAGGGGTCGTGGGAGCGCGCCGACGTCTTCGATCCCGAGCGGTTCGTCGGCGTCGACGACTACGAGGCGATCACCGCGTTCGTGCCGCACGGGGGCGCGGACGTCGCGACAGGGCATCGCTGCCCGGGCGAGAAGCTCGCGATCGCGGGGCTCGCGGCATCCATCAGCGCTCTGAGCGACCCCCGCCTGACAATCCTGCCCGCGGGACTCGAGGTGAACGAGCGACGGATGCCGACGAAACCCCGCTCGGGCGGCCGCGTCCGGCCCGCGGGGTCGACGGGCGGCGCGCGCTGCCCGTTCCACCGCTGAGGCGCGATGCCACGAAACGGGGCCGCGTGCAACCCCCTCTGAACCGGACAGTGTCGACCGCAGGGTGACCTTCGACCGGGAGGACCACCATGGCCGAGCAGAACACCACGCAGACGACACGCACCGACGCGCCCGGCCCCGAGGCGTCGCGCAAGCCCGACTCCGTCGGCGACGTGAAGAAGCGGTCGTGGAAGTACGTCCTGGGCAAGACGATCCGCGAGTTCAGCGCGGACCAGTGCACGGATGCCGCGGCGGGCCTCACCTACTACGGGGTGCTCGCGCTCTTCCCGGCCCTCATCGCGATCTTCTCGCTGCTCGGCGTCGTGGGACAGGGGCAGGCGGCCGCCGACGCGGTGCTCGGCATCGTGCGCGATGTCGCGCCCTCCGACACGGCGAGCGCGCTGGAGGGCCCGATCCAGCAGATCGCGTCGTCGCCCGGTGCGGGACTCGCGCTCGTGCTCGGCATCGTCGTGGCGCTGTGGTCGGCTTCGGGGTACGTCGGGGCCTTCTCCCGGGCGATGAACCGGATCTACGAGATCCAGGAGGGGCGCCCGTTCTGGAAGCTGCGCCCGATGCAGCTGCTCGTGACGCTCGTCGCGGTGGTCTCGCTCGCCCTCGTCGCGCTCGGCCTCGTCCTCTCGGGCGACGTCGCCCGAGCGATCGGGGAGACGTTGGGCCTCGGCGACGGCGTGCTGCTCGCGTGGAACATCGCGAAGTGGCCCGTCATGCTCTTCGTCGTCGTGTTCCTCGTCGCGGTCCTGTACTACGCGACCCCCAACGCGAAGCAGCCGAAGTTCCGCTGGATCAGCATCGGCGCGCTCATCGCGATCGTCGTGATGATCATCGCCACCGCCGGGTTCGCCTTCTACGTCGCGAACTTCTCGAACTACGACCGGACCTACGGCTCACTCGCCGGCGTCATCGTGTTCCTGCTCTGGTTGTGGATCGCGAACAACGTGCTGCTGTTCGGCGCGGAGTTCGACGCCGAGCTCGAACGGGGCCGTCAGCTGCAGGGCGGCATCGCCGCCGAGGAGGACATCCAGCTGCCGGCCCGCGACACGCGGAAGTCCGACAAGCAGGCCGCGAAGGAGCAGAAGGACATCGAAGAAGGCCGACGCATCCGCCTCGCCCATGGCGAGGACGAGAACCGATGACGGATGTCGACACTCCCACCCGTCTGAAACGGGGGATCACCGGACCGCTGAGGCCGGCGTCAACGGCCGGTGGGCGGCAGCTTCGCCACGCCGTGCCGATTCGGCTCGTCCGGTTCGGCGGCCGTCGCGGGCGACGCAGCGGAACCACCGTGGGGGGAGTCCGTTCCCATGTCGTCGGACTCGCTCACGCCCACACGCTCCGCCGCGAAGGACGGCCGCGGCCGGGGGTTGCGAGCGGCCGGCGACTGTGATGGACGAATCACCTCGCAGCGCCGCAGTGTAAGAGACGGATGCCGGAGGCGCGACCCCCCTCGAACCTCGACCGATGGCGGGCACCATCGAGCAATGCTCGAGCTGCACTACTCCGACGGATACGTCGTCACGACGGGCGCGATCGCCGACGCGGTGCTGCGTTACGCCAAGACCCTCGCCGAGCAGAAGGCCTCCGACCTCATCACGGTGCCCATCGCGACTCCGGAGGGCCCGGCTGTCTCGTCGATGCTCATCGGTCCCGCGAGCCAGCTCTATACGACGCCGCACTCCGGTGCCGCTGCGGACCTCGACGACGAAGCCGCCGTCATGGACCTCCTCAGTCGCAACGACCGTCTCGTGCACCCGCCCGAGACGGTCGGCGAGTACCCGTACGAAGAAGACGACCCCTGGTACGAGGAGTCGTTCTGAGACGCGCACGCCTGCGGGAGCGCAGCCGCCTCGTCCGCGGCTGGCGATTGTGGCGGACGCGGCATCCGGTCACCTTCCGCGACAAGGTCCGCTACAAGATGCTCCGCGACCATCGGCCCCTCGTCGTCACCTTCGCCGACAAGGCGGCGGTGCGCGACTACGTCGCCGATCGTGTCGGCGCGCAGTACCTGCCCGATGCCGCCGTGTTCGATTCGCCGACCGAGCTGCTGACGGCGGAGCTGCCCGACGCGTTCGTCCTGAAACCGACGCACGGGAGTGGGGCGGCGATCATCGTCTCGCCGTCGGCGCCGGTGGACGCGCGCCTGCCCGAGGACGGCAGTTGGGTCTACCGCCACGTCCGGCCCGAGCACGCCCCGCGGGAGCATCTCGTGCGCCTCGCGACGGACTGGCTCTCGCAGCTCTACGGGCAGGGTCCGAACCGGGAGTGGGTCTACGGCCGGGTGCCGCGGCGGATCATCGTCGAGGAGATGCTCGGCGGCCCGACGGACCGCATCCCCGACGACCTCAAGCTCTTCGTGTTCCACGGTCGGGTGCAGTACGTGCAAGTGGATGCGGGGCGCTTCGCCGGTCGCACGCAGGACTTCTTCGACCGCGACTGGACCCATCTGCCGCTGAGCGGCGGTCCGCCGTGGGCCGATCCGACACCGCCGCGGCCGGCGGGCCTCGACGAGATGATCCGCGTCGCCGAGGCGCTCGGTGCGGACACCGACTTCGTGCGCGTCGACCTGTACGACGTCGACGGCCGCATCGTCTTCGGCGAACTGACGAGCTTCCCCGCCGGCGGCGACAGCCCGTTCCACCCGGAGTCCTTCAACACGGAGTTCGGTCGACACTGGACGGTGCCGAGGCGATACCGGTGATCGAGCGCTGGCTCGTCGCCACGACCGAATACGCCGGCGTGACGTCGTACACCGGCGGGATCGGCAGGCACTACGCCGCCCTGCTGCCCGCCCTCGCCGCGCAGGGCGCCGAGATCGACTTCGTGGTGTTCACGGACGGTCCCGAAGAAGCAGCGGGTGCCCCCGGCATCCGTCGCCTGGTCGTCCACCGGACCGGGGGGATGCCGCGGCTCGCGGCGCTCCTGCATCGCCCCCGTGCGCTGCGGCGCGCGTACCTTGCGGACATCTACGACCGCGTCTTCGTGCCGGAGTGGATGGGGCTCGGTGCGCTGATGCCGCGCGACGCCCCGCTCGTGACGAACCTCGCAACAGGCGTGGACCTCGCGCACGAGATTTCGGGCCTGCGGCTCGCCGACCTCCCGGCATCGAGTCGCCCGGCTGTCGTGCTGCAGAGCCGCCTCGAGGCGCGGCAGGTGCGCCGCTCGGCCGGGATCGTCGCTATCTCGCACGCGATGGCCGACCGGGCGGAGCGCATCTGGGGACGGATGCCGCGGGTCGAGGTCGTCCGCAACTGCATCGACGTCGCGGCGGTGCGGCACGCGGCGGCGACGCGCAGGCCGCCGGCGGGCTGGCCGGGTCCGGACGGCCCGATCGTCCTCTTCCTCGGGCGAGCCGAGCGGCGGAAAGGCGTGGTCGACGGCGTCGACGCCTTCGCGCGCGTCGGGCGGAGGCATCCCACCGCCCGCCTCGTGCTGGCCGGTGCCGGGGGAGACGACCGCTTCGAACCGTCGCGGGCGACCCTCCTCGACCGGGTGCCGTCCGCGGCGCGCGACCGGGTGACGTTCCTCGGGCATGTGTCGGGCGACGAGCTGTACGGCGCGATCGCGGCCGCCGACGTGGTGATGTGTCCGTCTCGGTGGGAGGGCTTCGGAAACGTGGCCGTCGAGGTGATGGCCGCCGGGGCGCCGCTGGTCGTCACCTCCGGCAGCGGATTCGACGACTTCTGCACCGATGGCGCCGACTGCCTCATGGTGCCGCCCGCCGACCCGGAGGCCCTCGCGGCCGCGCTCGCCACCGTTCTCGACGACCCGGGCGCCGCCCGCCGACGGGCGACGCGCGCCGCCGCAGGAGTCGACCGCTTCGCCCCCGCGCCGGTGGCGGCCGACCTCCGGGCGGCCGTCGATCGGATGCTGTCGCGCGCGGCCATCCCGGCGTAGGGTCGCGCTGTGCGCCCCCTCCGGTACTCCATCAACGTCACCCTCGACGGCTGCGGTCGAGGGCTTCTAGGGCACGCGGCGCCAGCCCGCGGCATCCCGCGTCACCGCGCCGCCCCGCTCGAACGCGTCGAGCCAGCCGGTCATGGGCCACTCGCCCCAGCGCGCGGCGAACAGCGCCCCGTTGCGGAGGATGTCGTCGAGGTGCTGCCAGGGCGGCGAGGTCGTCGGGTGGTACTGGTGGTACGCGTGGGCGCCACCCGTCCACACGAGGGGCACCTCGCGCTCGCGCATCCGGAACGCGAAGTCGGTGTCCTCGCCACCGTACCCCTCGTACGCCTCGTCGAAGCCCCCGATCCGTCGCCACGTCGCGGGGGAGAGCGCGAACGACAGCGACCAGAACAGCGGGTACTCGCCGGCTGTCGCGGTCCGTTCCGCCTCGTCCGGCGGCATCGGCCGCGCCGGGTGGGGGGAGGTGAGCGCGGCGAGCTCCGCCGGGTCGGATGCCGACACCCCCTCGGCGAGGTACGTCACCGGCCCGCACAGCACGGCGTCCGGGTGGCGGACGGCGGCCTCCCGGTAGCGACGCACGAGATCCGGGCCGGGCACGCAGTCCGCGTCGAGGAAGACGAGCAGGTCGGCGCCGTCGGCGGCGGCCGCGCCCGCGTTCCGGGCGGCGGCGAGGCGCAGTCCGTCCGCGCCGGGCGGGACCCGGAGCACGGTCTCGGCGTCCAGGACGGGCGGCTCCTCGTCCCCGATCCACACCGCGACACGTCGCACGTCGGGTGCCCCGGCGAGGGCCCGCAACTGCACCCGCAGGTGCGCGAGCCGGGGGCTCGAGCACAGGCTCACGACGGCGACGCTCATCGCCGACCGCGCATCGTGTCGGTGATCGCGGCGGCGGCGCGCTGCGGCGCCCCCGCGACCTCCCAGCGCTCCCACTCCGGCCGCGCGGTCGCCGCCCGCTCGATCAGGTCGGGCCACTGCGCCGCGGTCGGCCACGAGTCCTCGACCTGCGCGAGGTTCGCCCGCCGGAGCGCGCGCCCCGTCTCGCGCTGCTCGTCGAACGGCCTGTCCTGCGGGATCACGATCGCCGACGCCCGGGCCGCCGCCAGATCGGCGACCGCGTTCTGGCCGGCCCACGACACGACGACGCCCGCGGTCGCCAGCACCGGCCACGGATCGTCGGCCCACGCGCCGCCCCCGAGCGCCCGCCACGGCCGGCCGGTGGCCTTCTCGGCATCCCGGATCGCGGCCGGTCCGACGGTCCCCCCGCTCGCGAGCAGCACCACCTCGTCCGAGCGTGGCCCGTTCGCGACGCGCGCGGTGAAACGGCTGATCCCGCCCGTGTGCACGACCTTGTCGCCGAGCGCCTCGAGGTGCGGGGGCGAGAGGATGCCGCGGGCCCACGGTGCGATCACGGTGTCGGCGGCGGCGAATCCCAGCAGGTGCGGCCGGTCGATGCGATGACCCGGCTGCGTGACGACGACGGTCCGCAGCCCCAGCAGGCGCGCGAGCAGGGTCACCTCGACCGAGGTGTCGACGACCATCCCGTCCCAGTGCCGTTCCGCCGCCGCGGCGGCGATGACCGAGAGCCGGGTGCGGTGCCCGACGTGCCCGATCGGGGCCCAGTGCAGCATCCCGTCCACCGTCGGGTCGATCGGCGCGCCGCCGTCGTCGTCGCGGTCGAGCACGGTCCAGGTCCAGCCGGACGGCAGCCCCGCGGGCGCCGCGAGGCTGCTGACGGCGTCGACCTCGGCATCCAGGTGCGGTGCGATCGCGAGCAGCCGGGTCAGGTGCCCGCGGCCGTGGTGGTGCACGTACCAGCCGAGCCGGGGCGTCCGCCCGGTCACGCGGCGGTCTCCGTCGCGAGCATCCGGGCGAACGTCGCCTCGAGGGCGTCGATGCGCGCGTCGAGCGAGAACCGGCGCTCCGCCGTCTCGCGCACGACGGCACGGAACGCGGCATCCTTCCCGCTCGGCAGCACGGCCGCGGCCCGCTCGGTCATCGCGAGGACGTCGCCGGGCGCCACGAGCTGCATCCCCATCGTCGCGGCCGCGATCTCGGGAACGCCGCCGACCGCGAACCCCACCACCGGTGTGCCGCACATGAGCGCCTCGGGTCCGACCAGCCCGAACGGCTCGGCCCAGGCGGGGGTCGCGAGTGCGAGACCGCTCCGCCCGACGAGCTCCGCGAGCGGCCCGGGCGAGAGCTCGCCGGCGTACTCGACCGCGCCGTGGACGCCCGGCAGGAGCACCTCGCGCGCGTACGACTCGTCGCCGATCCGGCCGGCGATCACGAGGCGGCGACCGAGCCGGCGCGCGACCTCGACGGCGACGTGGGGAGCCTTCTCCGGGACGATCCGGCCGAACCACACGAGATCGTCGCCCCCGGGACCGAGCGGCCACGCGGCCGGGTCGACGCCGTTCGGCAACAGCTGCGAGGGCACGCCCGCGGCATCCCACTGCCCTTTCGTGTGCGAACTCACCGCGAGGAACCGTGACCCCGCCCCTCCCGCGGCGACGTGGGCGGCCACGGCGGCGGCCTCGACCGGCGTGTGCAGGGTCGTCACCATCGGCACGCCGAGGGTGTTCGCGCGGCGCAGCGGCAGGGGATCGAGGCAGTGGTTCGAGACCACGTCGTACCGCTCGGGATGGCGGGCGATCTCCCTGAGCGCACGGTCGAGCGCCGGGGCGCTCTCGCGGTGGTAGCTCTCGGGCCACGTCTTGTCGGTCGGTGCGGCATCGCCCGGCCACACCACCGGCGGCAGCCGGAACGCCGCCTCGTCGGGCAGGAAGTCCGACCCCTCGGGGGCGATGAAGGTCACCTCGTGCCCGCGGCGGCGGAGCGCGTCGACCTCGGCCCAGACGGCGGACTCCAGACCGCCCGCGTGCGGGCGCCGGATCGGGAAGCGCAGCGGCGCGATCACGACGATGCGGAGCGGACGGGCGCTCACGCGGTGCGGCTCTCGAGCAGGTGCCGGTAGAGCTCCGCGTGACGCTCGGCGATCGCGGCATCCGTCACGGCGCGCAGCGTCCGGCGCTCGTCGACGAGGGCGTCGCGCGCGGCGCTCGCCGGACGCGCCGACGGGGCGACCCACAGGCCGGCGAGGGCCTGCGCGAGCTCCGCGGCGTCGCCGGGCGCGAACGAGGCGACCGTGTCGTCGGCGTGCTGCTCGGCGAAGAACCCGATCCGCGGGGCGGCGACCGGGACGCCCAGGTCCCAGCACAGCTCGAGCCATCCCGAGTGCGTGCCGTGCCGGTAGGGCAGCACGCACGCGTCGAGGCTCGCGAGGGCCGCGAACAGCTCGTCGTCGGCGAGACGCTCGTGCTCGACGAGGTCGAGGACAGCGGATGCCGCGCACAGCGCGCGCACCTCGGCTGCGGCATCCGCGTCCCGCACCCGATGGTGCAGACGCACCTCGCCGCGGACGTCGTGGCCCGCGTCGCGCAGGGCGGTGAGCGCGGTCTCCACCGCCCGGACCGTGCGCGGTCCGTCGACGCTCGGCCGGAGGTCCTTCAGATGCACGCCGACGACGCGGCCCGCACCGCGCGCCGGTTCGATCGCGGCGGATCGCGGCAGGACCGACGGATGCGGGATGACGGTCGCGTGCCGGCCCCAGCGCTCGCGCACCGCGCGGGCGGCGCCGACCGTGAGGGTCGTGACCGCGTCGGCGCCCGTCACGAGCTCGTCGAGCTGGGCGAGGTAGCCGGAGTCGTCGGTCAGCTGCGGGTGCTCGAGGTCGTGCAGCGTGTAGACGACGGGCCAGCCGACGGCGCGGGCGGCCTCGAGGCACGCGGTCAGGTGTCCGGGCGGGAACGACTCGGTGCCGAAGTGGATGTGGAGGAGCGATGCGGCATCGGCGTGCGCACGGATCCAGGTCGGGTCGAGGGCGGCGGGCGGCCACCACACCGCGGGGTCCGCTCCGGGGGCGACGGGGTCGGGGAGCACGCTCACACGCGGATCCGCCGTCGTCTGCCGGACGTACGGGTGGCCGGCGGGGACCGAGACGATCGTGATCGCTCCGGTCCTCTCCGCACCCGCGGGGGCGACGATCGGCGTGCTCGTGTCCACTGTTCTCCCTCTGACGGCGTCGCGCCGACCGAGAAGTGGGTGCGCGGGAACGCCCCGACCGTAGGCGCATCAGGCGTCGGATCGAGGGGGCTTGACCTCGCTCCCCCGGGCGGATAACCATGCCGGGTGATCTCCGCGCCTCCCCTCCTGCTCGTCCTCGGTCCGGAGGGGCACGGTGTCACGCGGTACGGCGACGATGTCGCCCGCGCCGTCGGGGCCCTCCGTCCCGGCGCGCGGACGGTGCGCGTCGCGGACGTCGCCGCCGGCGACCGGGCGCTCGCCGGGCTCGACGCGGGTGCGCGCGTGCACCTCCACGCCACCGACCGCCTCTTCGGCAGGACACCCGAGGACGCGGCCGACGTCGTCGAACGCTGGGCCGAGCGGATGCGGCTGACCCTCACGCTCCACGACGTGCCGCAGCCCTCCGACGGCACGATGTTCGAGCGCCGCCGCGCCGCCTACGCGCGGATGGTCGCCGCGTCCGCCCGGGTCGCCGTCAACAGTCGTCACGAGCAACTGCTCATGGACGAGTTCCTGCCCGGCGCCGCCCGTGCCGAGGCGATCGCGCTCGGGGCGCGCACCGGCATCCCGCCGTCGCACCCCGGCGAGGCGACGCGCGACCTGCGCGTCCTCATCGCCGGCTTCGTCTACCCCGGAAAGGGCCACCGTCCCGCCGTGGTCGCGGCGGCCCGGGCCGCCGACGAGCTCCGCCGCCGGGGCGAGGAGGTCGGCGACGTCGCGGTGCGCGCGATCGGCGCGCCGTCGCGCGGCCACGAGGAGGACGTCGTCCGGTTGCGGGCGGATGCCGCCGAGCTCGGCGTCGCGTTCGAGGTCACCGGATTCCTCGGCGACGACGCCTTCGCCGCAGAGCTGCTCGCCACCGGCATCCCCCTCGCGGCGCACGAGCACGTGTCGGCCTCGCGGTCGATGCTGGACTGGGTCGAGGCGGGCCGCCGCCCGCTGGTCGTCGATTCGCGCTACGCCGCGGAGATGGATGCGCTCCGCCCCGGCACGCTCGCCCGCTACGCCCCCGACGAGCTCGCCGCCCGCCTCGTGGACGCCTGGCTCGATCCGACGTCGACGCGGCTGGCTCCCGGTGCCTCGCTCGCGCCGACGCTCGACGACGTCGCCGCGTCGTACCTCGCCTGGTGGGCGGCCTGATGCCGGAGGGCATCGCCCTGCCGGGCAACCGCTGGGACCTGCTGGACGGACGGGAGGCGACACCCACCGTCTCGGTCGTCGTCGCGCACTACGAGCAGCCCGGGCAGCTGGCGCGGTGCCTCGCAGCCCTCGCCGGCCAGGACCACCCCCGCGACCGCCTCGAGGTGATCGTCGCGGACGACGGCTCGGCCACGCCGCCGCGGGTGCCGGCGGGCGTCCGGCTCGTCCGGCAGGCCGACGAGGGATTCCGCCTCGCCGCGGTGCGGAACCTCGGCGCGGCGCACGCGACGGGGGAGGTGCTCGTCTTCCTCGACGCCGACACGGTCCCCGAGCCCGGCTTCATCCGTGAACTGACGCGGATGCCCGGGCTCGCCCCGGACGTCGTCGCGGTCGGGCGACGGCGCCACGCCGACCTCGCGGACGCTCCCGCCGTCGCCGACGTGCGCGGGGTCGTCGCGGGGCGGGAGCTCCCCGAGCCCGCATGGCTCGCCGACGCCTACCGGTGGTCGCGCGATCTGCTCGACGCCGACGACCGCAGCTACCGGCATACGATCGGCGCCGTGCTCGCGTGCTCGCGGACGATGTTCGCGGCCGCCGGCGGTTTCGACGAGTCATTCCGGGCCTACGGCGGGGAGGACTGGGAGTGGACATACCGCGCGTGGCTGCGCGGAGCGGTGCTCGCGCACGTGCCGTCCGCGGTGGCGTGGCACGACGGTCCGGATGCGGGTGCGCGCGAGGGGACGGGCCAGGCGGACCGGAACGCCGAGGCGATGCTGCTGTCGGAGCTGATCCCGGTGCCGGGCTCGCGACCCCGCGGGCTGCCGACTATGCGGGTCGACATCGCCGTGACCGCGCCGGAGGGCGCCTCGGAAGCCGCCGCGTTCGTGAGCGTCGACTCCGTCGTGGCGGCGGTGCCCGGATCCGCCGCCGTCGACGCCGCGGACCTGGCGGCAGGGCGCGGCGTGCTCGATCGGGTGCGGCTGCACCTCGAGATCGTGCGACCGGTCCGCGCGGCCGCGGGCCTTCACGCGGTCGTGGAGCGGGTCGTCCAGGAGGGCCTCGGCGTCGCGAGCCTCACCGGTGAGGACGGCGCGGTGCTCCTCCGCATCCGTTCCCTCCGGGCCGCGGCGCGCGAGGCGCGCTGGGAGCGGCACGACCTGTTCCCCCGCACGACGGAGACCGCGGACGCAGTGCGCGCGCTGGTCGGCGAGCCCGATGTCGCCGCGTACCTCGGCGGGTGGGGCTGAACACCCACGGGATTCACAGAGCGGGTCGCCTTGTGCCCGCCGCCCCCGTCTGGTTTCATAGCCGCGGGGACACCGGTCGTGCCCGCCTGGGGAGGCGAGCACAACGGCGACGAGTGGGATCGTCGACGGCGCCGGTCTACCGTCCGCACCTCTTGCTCGGGGTGTGGGCGTTGCGGGGGAGAGCATGGGGACTGCGGGGACACTCTGCGTACACCGGACGGGTCCGACGCGCATCGACGCGCGTGCGACCACCGCGCGACCGCGCCGCGCCACGGCCGTCCGGACGCCGTACGCCGCCCCGGTCCTGCGAGCGCCGCGCGTCGCCATCCGACTGACGGAGCGCTCCGAAACACTTCCGCAGCTCTGCGCTCGCTCGGCGACCGCAGTGCGGGCACATGACATCGCGGACGGCCCTCGAAGGGTCGCCGCGAGACGACACCGGTGCGGCGGCGATCGCCCCCACCGGTGGACGGCAGCAGCCGTCGGGGGGCGCTCGTGGGGAGCGTGATCCGTGGGGGGAATCCGGGGGACGAAGTGAAGAGACGACTGAATGTCGCCGTGGTCGGCGCGGGATATTGGGGGCCGACCCTGGCGCGCACGCTGCGTGCCAGCCGTGAGTGGAGTCTCGCCGCCATCTGCGACCTCGACATCGACCGCGCGCGCCGCGCCGCGGACGCCGTGGGGGGTGCCCGGGTCGTCCCCGAGCTCGATTCCGTGCTGGCCGACCCTCAGATCGACGCCATCGCCATCGCGACGCCCGCATCGACCCATCACGAGATCGCGATGGCAGCGCTCGAGGCCGGCAAGCACGTACTGGTCGAGAAGCCGCTCGCCGACACCCAGCAGCGCGGCGAGGAGATGGTCGGGCGGGCATCCGAACGCGGCCTCGTGCTGATGGCCGACCACACGTCCTGCTATACGCCCGCGGTGATGAAGATGCGTGAGCTGATCGCGAGCGGCGAGCTCGGCGACATCCTGTTCATCGACAGCGTGCGCATCAACTTCGGTCTCGTGCAGCCCGACGTGGACGTCTTCCGCGACCTCGCTCCGCACGACCTGTCGATCATGGACTTCGTGCTGCCGGGTGGCCTGCGGGCGACCTCGGTGTCGGCGCACGGATCCGATCCGCTGAACACCGGCAAGTCGTGCATCGGCCACCTCGCGATGCCGCTCGCGGGCGGGGCGATGGCGCACGTGCACGTCAACTGGCTGAGCCCGACCCGTACGCGCCGCATGGTGATCGGGGGCACCCGCCACACCCTGGTGTGGGACGACCTGAACACGCAGCAGCGGCTCACCATGTACGACCGCGGCGCGGACGTCGCATCGATCTCGCGCGCGACCGCGAAGGAGCGACGGGAGGTCAGCATCCCGTACCGGGCGGGCGCGACCCGCGCGCCGGCGCTCGAGGAGCGGGAGGCGCTCACGCTCGTCGTGAGCGAGTTCGCCGCCGCGATCCGTGAGAAGCGCGCCTCGCGCACGAGTGGCGCGTCCGGGCTCCGGGTGCTGTCGATCCTCGACGCCGCCGCGGGCAGCCTGGCGGCCTTCGGCGCGCCGCATCCTATCCCGCACGCCCGCTCCTCTGCCGTGGTGGCGGCATGAGCCGGTCGCGCCGCCACGGGCGGGCCCACCATGGCTGAGTGGGAGATCGGCGTCGAGGCCCCCTGGCTGGGCCAGGCCGAGCTGAACGCGGTCGCCGAGGTCATCGCGAGCGGCTGGGTGGGGCAGGGCCCGCGGGTGGCGCGCTTCGAGCAGGACTTCGCCGGTCTCGCCGACGCGAACTACGCCGTTGCGACCGCCAACGGCACCGACGCCCTGCATCTCGCCCTGCTCGTCGCAGGGGTGCGGCCCGGCGAGGACGTCGTCGTCCCGTCGTTGGCATTCATCGCCACCGCGAACGCCGTGCGCTCGGTGGGGGCGACACCGGTGTTCGCCGACGTCGATCCGGTCACCGGGACCGCGACCGCTGCCACGGTCGAGCGTGCCCTCACCCCGACGACGACCGCGGTCATCGTCGCGGACCACGGGGGCTCTCCCGTCGACCTGCAGCGCATCCGCGACGTCACGGACCCGCTCGGGATCGTCGTCATCGAGGACACCGCCGGCGGTGTGGGCTCGACCTGTCGCGGCCGCCCCGTCGGTGCCGCGGCCGAGATCGCCACCTGGTCGTTCGACGGCCGCGCGATCCTGACGACGGGTGACGGCGGCATGCTCACCACGACGCACGCTGCCTGGGCGGCGCGGGCGCGGCGGCTGCGCGAGCACGGCATGATCACCCCGTCCGCCGATCCGCGTCCCGGCTCGGTGCCGCCCGCGGAGGAGTACCGGGAGGTGGGTGGGGACTCGCGCCTGACCGACCTGCAGGCCGCCGTGGGGATCGTCCAGCTCGGTCGCCTGCCCGAGATCGTGCGCCGCCGTCGGCAGATCGCCGACCGGTACCGCGACGGCCTCCGGGGCGTGCGGGGGCTACGTCTCGCGGCGGACCCCGCGTGGGGAACGGGCAACGTCGGATCGTTCTGGGTCGAGGTCGAGGACGCGTATCCGGTCGACCGCGACGGACTGCTCGCCGCGCTCGCCGCCGCCGGCATCGCCGTGCGACGGGGCGGCTCGGCGATCCACCGCTACGCGCCGTACCGTGCGCTGACACCTCCCGACGGGCTTCCCGGGTCGGAGCGGTTCGCCGATCGCACGCTCGCCCTGCCCGTCTCGCGCACGCTCACGGCCGCGCAACAGGATCAGATCGTGGCGATCCTGCACGACCCGGGCGCACCCGCGCTCGCGAACGCGCAGACGGTGACGCGCTCGGGTCGCTGAGCGAGGCGTTGCGCGCTGCGGTCGCTGAGCTGGGGCATCCCGCTCAGCGCCGGGCGCCGCGGTGCGTCGCGGGCTGACGGTCCGTGGCGCGCCCAGGCGGCAGAGCGGTCGTGGAAGAGCCGGCGCTCGGGCCGCGCCGGCTGATCCACCAGGCGGGCACGGACGGACGGGGGGGAGGTCCGGCCGTGCCCGCGTGCGGGTGACGGTTCACGCGTCATGAGGAGCCGAGGATCGGCGGACGGCCTGGGAGGCCGGGGGTCCCTCGACGAGGTACCGCTTCGCCCATCGCTTCGGCTCGAGCGCGAGCCGCCACATCTTGTCGAGTCGTCCGCGCGCGCCGTCGGCAAGGATGCGCGGGACTCGATCGGTCAGAAGATCGCCGAGTGCGTCCACAGCGATCAGGGCGCGTGCGCCCGTCAGTTGGCCGTAGGTGCCGATCCAGTCCGTCTGCCGGTGCGTCTGCAGGCAGACGACCACGAGGTCGGCCTCGGCGTGCCGGATCTGTTCGGCGATGTCGAGGGAGGTCTCCCGCGATCGGATCGCGGTGTGCACCGGCGTCCAGTGGCCGATGAGGGCCACGCCGGGTCGGTCGGCGACCATGCGCCGGTGAAGCTCCTCGCGCTGGGCGGGTGAGCCGCCGACGACGGCGACGCGCCAGTGTGCCGCGTCGGCATGCTCCAGGAGGGCGCCGGGCGTCAGACCGCCGGGCGTCGAGCGCTCGCGCAGGCCCTCAGCAGGGTACGGGGCGACGGGCGATGCCGGCGACGGGGTGCGGCGCTCAGCGACAGCTGCGGAGTGCGGCGCGGGCGCAACAAGGCGCATGTGCATCAGCGGACCGCCCTCGCGGTCGGGGTGATGCCGCCGGAGACCGTGGTGCGGCCACGGCTCCGGCGGCGATCACGCGGGCCCCGGAGTGCCTCGCGCACCGATGGTCTCGTCGGATCGACGAGCGCGTCACGCAGACGCGCACCCCTGTTCCGTTCTGTCCCCATGAACGTTCCATCCCCCGAAAAACATCGACGCAAGTGTGGCTCGCGTCCCCCGATGTGCGGATCCGATCCGCGATTCCCCGTGTGCGGCGCCGCCCCCCAGCGACACCGCTCGATGCACCGACCCCTCGGCGCACCCTCTTTCTCTTCCCCCAGAAAACCCCGCCCACCGCCCCATACGGTGTGCGGAGTAAGGGCTCTTCGCACGAGTTCGATGCGCGAACGAAGACGTACGAAGAGCCCAGGCAGATATGGGTACGGCCCCCAAGCTCGCCCCCACTCCATCTGCTGCCGCCATGTGCCGTGTCGACTCCCCAAAGCCTCTGCGGCGGCGATATCGGAGACGCTACAGGTGACGACGGTGTCCACCAATAGGGGGACGAACCTAATCTCCTGTCCCCCAGATGGGGGACAAGTAGGGAGGAGGATTAGGGGGTTGCGGGGCAGAACACGGGAGGTCCGCCGGCGGCACCGGCGGTAACGTGGCGGCTGAAGAACGAGCGAGCGCCCATCCGAGGCGCCGCCTCGTCGCCTTTGGGGAGGCAGACATGTGGGGGGAACTTTGGCGTGCCGCGATCGTGGGCGCCGTCATCGTCGGTGCCGGCTCGGCACCGGCATTCGCGGCCGACGGGTCGTACGTCCCGAACACTCCCGACGAGTCGGGACTGAACGGGTCGGTCGTGCAGTCGCTGTGCGTCCACCAGGCACCGGCGATCGACTACTCGATCGTCCGTGTGGATGCATCGGCGGCTGCACGTACCGCGTCGGCGCCGTCCGCCGAGCTCGTCATCTTCGGGGACGGTCACCAGCTCTCGGTGCCGCTCACGGTGGACGACGCCGGTGAAGGGCACGGCACCGTGCTCTGGCCGGGCGTCGAGGTCGACGGCGACGGCACCGTCGAGGCCCTTCCCGGCTGGGTGCGCTCCGGCGATCAGTGGACCCCGCGCGACGACGCAGCCGCGTGGACCACGGGGGCCGTGACCGCCCAGCTGCGCGTCGGCGACGAGAGCATCGCCGTGCCGCTGGCCTACCCGGGCTACTCCGACACGTGCGCCACGCCGACGGGGGTCGCCTCGAGCGGCACTCCCGGAACCCTGGCATTCACGGGCGGGCAGTGGCCCATCGCGGCCGCCGTCGGTGGCGCCGCCGCCGTCGCCGGAGGGCTCTTCCTGATCGCTCGCCGCCGCCGGGTCGAGTCGTGACGAGGCGCCGTCGACTCCTCTGGGTCGCCGGCGCTCTCCTCCTCCTCGGCGCCGTGGTCGCCGTCGTCCATGTCGGGCGATCCGCCTGGGACCTGCAGCAGGCCCTGACCGCTGCGACGGAGGATGCCGCCGTCGCCACGACGGCCGTCGCCGAGGGCGACATCGACGGAGCTGAACGCGCGGCATCCCGACTCGTCGCCGAGATCGCGCCGGCGATCCCCGACGATCCGGTCTGGTCCGCCGCCGAAGCGATCCCGGGGGTGGGGGCGAATCTCTCGGCGGCGCGTCGCGCGGCGACCGCGATCGTCCGAATGGGCGAGGAGGTCGCGCCGACGATGTTCGAGACGGCGCGGCGGCTGACGGATGCCGACGCCCCCGCCGCGGTCCACGCCCTGCGCGAGGCCGCCCCGGCGCTGAGTCGGGCGGCCGCCACGCAGGACGACATCGCGCGCGATCTGGCGGGCATCGACCGTACCGCCCTGATCCCCCGGCTCGCCGACGGCGTCGAGCGCGTGACCGATGCCGTCGACGATCTCCGGACGGCGATGGACGGAGCCGCGCAGGCTGCCGAGCTGGTCCCGGCGATGCTCGGGGCCGACGGCGACCGTCGCATCCTCATCGTCCTCCAGAACACCGCCGAACTGCGTATCGGCGGCGGCATCACCGGGACGTTCCTCGAACTCCGGGCGAGGGACGGCATGCTCTCGCTCGAAGCCCAGCGCGACTCGTCGGACTTCTCGCCGTCCGACAAGCCGCTCGCCGCCGTGCCTGCCGCCGAGGTCCGAGCGCTCGGGGACGGCATCGGTCGGTACGTGCAGAACACGTCGATGACCGCGGACTTCCGTGTCACGGCGAACCTCGCCGCCGCGTGGTGGCAGAGATCGGGCGGGTCGGCCCCGGATGTCGTGGTGTCGATGGACCCCGTCGTCCTCGCAGCGATCCTGAAGGCGGTCGGCCCCGTCGAGACGCGATCGGGTGCGCTCGATCAGTCGAACGCGATCGACCGGCTGCTCGTCGAGCCGTACCGCACCCTCGATCAGGACGCGCAGAGCCGGTACTTCGCGGATGCCGCGGGGGCCGTCTTCGCGGCGGTGACCGAGCGCGCACGCCCGCTGACGCTGGTCACCGCGCTCGCCGGCGTCGTCGAGGAGGGGCGCATCTCGATCTGGAGCCGCGACGCGGAGCAGCAGGCGGTTCTCGCCGGCACGGCGTTCGCCGGTCCGCTCGCCCGCCTCGACGCGGCCGGTCCGGATGCGTTCGCCGTGTACTTCAACGATGCCACCGGAGGCAAGCTCACGCCCTACCTGACCGTCGGGCTGGAGACCCGCTCGGGTGTCTGTCGCGCCGACGGCCTGCGGGAGGTCGAGGTGGTGGTCGACCTGGGGAACACCCTGGCGGCGGCGGATGTGTCGTCGCTGCCCCTCAGTGTCACCGGCGGCGGGGCCTACGGCGTGAAGGCGGGAAACATCGCGCCCACGGTGACGGTCGTGACGCCGCGCGGCTGGTTCGCCGGCGGCGTGACGCTCGACGGCGCGCCCGTCGCATCCGTCGATGCGCAGGACGACGGTCGTCTCTCGGTCACCCATCGCGTCGAGCTGTCGCCGGGAGGATCCGACGTGCTGACCTTCCGATTCGTGGCCGGTCCCGACGTGAAGACGGACGGTGCGGAGCCACGGCTTCTGCACACGCCGCTCCTCGCTCCCGTCGACGTCCGCTCGGGTGGGATCGGTTGTCCGGCCGCCTGATCCTCGTCGTTCACCTCAAGATCCGGCGTCATGCCTGTTCCGGCGGTGCGCTTTCCTTTAGCATGTGAGAGCCATCCCCCATCGGTTGCCGAACCGTTCCCCAAGCGGTCTCGACGCGTACTGTCCCCAAACTTGCGCGTCTCCGGCGACCTGGATGGTTTCGCGGACCCTCTCCCGCCGCAGTCCCCACTGAACTGGCCGGAGGGGGTCCGCCCTTCTCGAGCGGTCCTCGTCAGCGGCTGCCGCCCGCGTCGGTCGCGCCGTCGTCGGTGCCGACGATCGCCTGCAGCTTCGCGATGAGGTCGGTGCGCGAGGTCGCGCCCAGCCGGCGGCGGATGCGCGCGATGTGGTGCTCGGCCGTCCGAGGTGAGATGAAGATCGCCTCGCCGATCTCGGCATACGTCATGCCGCTGAGCACCAGGCCGGCGACCTCGCGCTCCCGGGCGCTCAACAGCCCGCTGTCGCCGAGGGCCACGTCGTTGCCCGAGACCCCCGGTCCGGCGTTCGGGTGCAGAGCGCGGGCGAAGGTGGCGAGGCGCGTGCCGGCGCGGCGATCGCGGGAACGCTCGGAGAGCGAGATCGCCAACCGTGCGCCCTCCCAGGCGAGCCCCACCTCGGCCAGGCGCGAGGCGATCTGCTCGATGCGATCGATGTCGCCGTCGTCGACGCGGCTGCGCGACCACTCGCCGACCGCCACCGACAGGGTGGCGGCGAGACGGGAGCCGCGTGCCGCGGCTGACAGCGCGCGCGCCGCGTGCGCCTGTCCATGCGCATCCCGTGCGAGCAGCGCCCGATGGTAGGTCGACCAGTGAAACGGCGTCGACCACATCGACGGGTCGCCGAGACCGCGCAGGATGTCCGTCAGCGCCTCGATCGCGGGCAGGACACGCTCCGAGTCGTCGAACAGCGGGGCGGTCTCGATGAACTCGCGCAGCGGGTGCAGCAGGTAGAGGTCTGGTTCGACATGGCGGACGTCGTCCCGCACCCGCTCCCACAGCGCACGCAGTTCGTCGAGCGACCCGTAGCGCCGCACGTGCGCGAGCATGACCGAGTCGCGGACCAGCACTTCGCGGCTGCTCAACGGCAGGGCCGAGGCGTCGACGTCGGCGAGTCGCGCCGCGGATTCCTCCGGATGCTGCCGGTGCACCGCGACCCACGCGGCCCACAGAAGCAATCGCGAGCGGGCCCAGGGGCCGCCGTGCTCCTCCATCAGCGCATCGGCGAGGAGGTTGCCGGCCGTATCGAGCTCGCCGATGTTGATCGCGCCGATCGCCGCGATGACGGCGGGCAGCTCGGGCACAGGCCCGTGCTCGTTCGAATCGCCGTACGTCGCGCTGGCCCGGATGAGCTCGTTGAAGGCGGTGCCCGTCGCGGCGGCGAGGGATGCCGCGAGCCCCCGCAGCAGCTTCACGTAGGCGACGTGGAGGGTGGTCGGGATGCCGCTCACTCCGCTGTCGACGATGCCGAGCGTGTCGTGCATCGGGCCCGCGTCGCCGGTGCCGAAGGCCGAGAGCGCACCCTGCGCACGCAGGACGAAGTCCGTGGTCGGTTGGGCGTGGTAGGTCGCGGCGCTGGCGCGGAGCAGGCCGCGGGCGCTCCACGCCGAGCCGAGGATGCGCAGGGCCTCGTCGCCCTCGTCCCCGGTGGCCTCCCGGACGATGGCGTCGACGAGGGATGCGGCCTCGTCGACATCCCCGCGATGCCAGGCCATCCGAGCCTTGCGGATCGCGATGAGCGGCGCGTCGTCGCCGGCCGCGAGCGCGGCGTCGTAGAGCTCCGTGGCGCGCAGCGGATCATAGCCGGCCGTCTCGTCGGCCTGGCTGCGGAGGGCGAGAGCCAATCGCGGGTCCAGATGACCACCGAGAGAGGTGGCGATCTCTGGGTCGAGGGGCGAGAGCGGCGCGGTGTCGAGCAGGTCGATGAGCTCGGCGACGGGGGTCATCCGGGCGACGGTCGTCCGGACGATCGGCACGGGGCGCCCGCCGCGCAGCAACAGTCCCTCGGCGTGGCCGCGGGCGAGCGACTCCGTGGCCGCCCCGTCGATGGCGGGGGGTAGGTCGTCGCCTGCGAGGCTGGCCAGACGCACGATGCGCGCTGTCTCGGGGTCGAGGGTGTCCAGCCGCAGGGCGATGACTTCGCCGACGGCGCGGGCGACCCGTTCGTGGGAGTGGTCGTGGCAGAAGCCGTCGCCGTGCGCGGAGAGGGCCTCCTTCACGAGCCAGGTGACGGATGCCGCCATCTGCACGATCGCGCCGACGCAGCCGGTGTCGATCGAGCGTCCGGCTGCGGACAGCGCGCGGAGGACGTCCTCGGTGTCCACCTGACCGAGGGCGAGGGCGGGGTGCGACTGCTCGATCCGTCGGATCAGCGCCGTCAGGGTCGGCGGCCACGGCGACGGCCGACAGGCGAGGATGAGCCCGGTACGCGGGTCGTCGAGCGAGGCGGTCAGCGCGTGCAGCTCGTCGTCGGCGAGGAGATGGCCGTCGTCGATGATCCGCGTGGGGGGGAGGGTGGGGAGGCGATCGGCGATCTGCGCGAGCAGCGGCGACTTGTCGGACCCCGCAGGACCGATGACGACGAGGCGCAGCGGTCGGTCCGGCTCCGAGAGGGCCCTCTCGACGTGGCTGAGCGCGAGCTGAGGCCACAGCGGGAGGGCGGGCGGAAGGTCGGCGGACAACGCAGCGAGAGCCATGCGTACCCTTCTCCCTCCGTCGGGACGAGCACGCCGCTTTCTCGCGCCGACCACCTCGCGCCGATGTTCCCCGTCGCCCGCGTCGGGTTTCGCGTCCGATCCGGGCTTTCCGCGCGCTGCGGAATGCAGGGAATCTACCATTTCCGCGCTCCTCGGCGGTGCCGGATGTGGAAGTCGACAGCCTTTGGCACGCCTCGGCGGACCTTGAGTCACGACCCCGAGAGGCGAGGCTCACCTAACTTCGAAAGGGCGACTGATCGGGCAGATTTCTCGCGACTAAGGCTGTCCAACCTCCGGGGGTCGCGGAATACCCTCGAACCACCACGACCCTGGAGGCTTCCATGAGCATGACCCTCGACGACCTGCCCCGCGTGTCCGAGTGCAACGCCCTCGGCTGCTCCTACAACGACCACTCGCACTGCCACGCCGCGGCGGTGACGATCGGCGGCGCCCCCGGTGATGCCGAGTGCGCGACCTTCATCCCGCTCGGCACGAAGGGTGGACTCGACAAGGTCGTCAGCCACGTCGGCGCCTGTCAGCGCTCGGAGTGCGTCTTCAACTCGTCGCTCGAGTGCACGGCATCTGCTGTCCGCGTCGGACCCGCAGCCGAGTCCGCCGACTGCCTCACCTACCAGGCGGCCTGACGACGTCGGACGGCCGAGGCGGTCAGTTCGTCGCCTCGGCGGTCGGCGCGTCCGCGGAGAACACCTCGATGACACCGTCGCCGGCCACGAACTGCAGGCGCGTCCCCTCGGCGAACCTCTCCCGCAGCGCCGACGGCGCCTCGGGCCCGACGACGAAGGTGGCGGTGACGGAGAACGGCTCGACGCTGCATCCGCCGTATCCGCCCCACACGCTGCCCTCTTCGCCCGAGGGCTCCCACGCCTGTGGTGGGAGCAACTGCATGCACCGGGTCACACCCGTACCGGTCGGCATGGATCCGACGACGGGGGTGATCTCGCCGATCGGCTCGAACACGACGCCGTCGGCGGTGCCGCCGAGGTATCCGTCCGGCCATCCGCGGTCCTGATCCTCCGTCAGGGTCGCGACGTGCCGGATGTCGGTCCCGGGCGCGACGGATGCCGCCGTCCACACCGGACGGCTCGTCACGGCCGCCGTCACTCCGACCGCCAGGGTCGCCGCCATCGCGAGCGACCCGACCCAGGCGAGACCCCTCAGGCGTCGACGCCCACGTTCGTCGGCTGCGCGCTCTGCCTTGCGCGGGGGCGCCGCGAAGGCGCGTGCGGCGTCCGCGGGGGAGACCGGCGGCAGCGGGGGAACCTCGGGGTGCGGCGTCGAAGCACGAACGGATGCGGGCACTTGGTCGACGACGGGCGGGTGATCCCGCTCCCGCCGCGCACGGCCTTCGAGCTCTTCCAGCCGCCGGCGCGCGGCGTCGTCGCCGGCCAGGCCGTCGCCCGGGCCGTAGGCCCGTGCCTGCAGCGCGCGGAGCTCGGACTGCAGGCTCTCGTCCATCAGAGACCGAGCGCTTCGGGATCGACCGAGCCGGCTTCGACCTCGACCTCTGTGAGCGACTTCGTCTGCAGGAACGTGCAGAGGGTCGACACCATGGCGAGCTCGGCGGACAGCTCGAGGGTGCGCCCGGCATCCATCTTCAGGTCGGTTTCGCGCGCCTCGAACGTGATGCCCCAGTGGATGGACCCCAGCGGCTCGGGCTGGAGATAGGTCAGGGTCATCGAGTCGAGCAGGTTGAGGGCGATGAGGCCCGTGTCGCGGCCGTCGGCGCCGTCCTGGGGAATGACCTTCACGCGCTCGCTGATCGAGTAACCCAGCGCGGCGAACTCCTCGAGCCACTGCTCGAGCATCTCCTGGCTGTGGAACGGCATGCGCGTGGCTCCTCGCTCTGGATCGCCGGTCGGGATGCGACCATTATGTCCCGTGACCGCGTCACGGGGCATCCCGGGCCTAGGCTCGACGGATGGCCATCGGATCCACGATGCACACCTTCACCGTGCAACTCGCCGACGTCGACCGCGGCGTCTACGAGGAACTCTCGCTCCGCCTCGCGCGGCACCCGTCCGAGACGGCGGCGAACGTCCTGCTGCGCGTGCTCGCGTACTCCCTCGAATACGAGGAGGGGATCGCGTTCAGCGAGGGCATCGCCGCGACGGATGAACCGGCCGTCCTCGTCCGCGACGCGACGGGACGCCTGACGGCGTGGATCGAGGTGGGGGCTCCGGATGCCGCGCGACTCCACACCGGCAGCAAGGCGGCCGGCCGCGTGGCCGTGTACACGCACCGCGAGCCGAACCGCCTGGCCCAGGCGTGGGCGGGCAAGACCATCCACCGCGGCGCCGACATCCCGCTCTACAGCTTCGAGAAGGACTTCGTCGAGGATGCGGCATCCGCTCTCGAGCGACGCAACGCCGTCACGGTGTCCGTGACCGAGCGTCAGCTCTACCTCGACGTCAACGGGCGCTCGTCGTCGTCGCCGATCGCCGAGCAGCCGGTCGGCTGACCTTCCGCCGCGGTTCCGTCGACCGCGCGGCTGTCAACCCCGGTGAGGGCGGTTCGGGCGCCTCTCTAGGGTGACGCCGAGGAGGTTCGGATGTCACGTCGAGCGCAGGCGGCCGTCGCCGCATCCTTCATCGTCGCCCTGGGGCTCGTGGGCTGCGGGGTCCGACCCGCCGACACCGACGGCACGCTGGATCGCGTGACGGAGAGCGGCGTGCTGCGGGCGGGGGTGACCGAGAACCCGCCGTGGACCTCGACCGGCGACGGCCGGGCGTCCGGAAGCGAGGTCGCGCTCCTCGAGCGGTTCGCGGCGCGGCACGACGCCGCCGTCGAGTGGCGCGCGGGCACCGAGGAGGTCCTCGTCGACGCGCTCCACGCCGGGAGCCTCGATGTCGTCGTGGGCGGACTCACCGACGCGACGCCGTGGAAGGATGACGCGGCGGTCACGGATGTGTATCGCGAGACGACGAGTCCCTCGGGCGAGGTCGAGAAGCACGTCATGCTGACGCGAGCGGGCGAGAACGGATTCCTGATGGAGCTCGAGGTGTTCCTGCGCGAGGAGGCCCGCGGATGAGGCGCGACGCGCTCCGGGACGGCCTGGACGACGACGGTCGACGCGCACTGCGCGGCGCCGTGCGCATGGAGTGGGCGACGATCGCCTTCCTCGCCGTCGCGATCCCCGTCGTCGGCGTCGTGACCGGCAGTTCGCAGGCGATGCGCGCTGCGTGGGTCGAGGACATGCTCTCGCTCGCGCCGCCCCTCGCCTTCCTCGTCGCCGTGCGGGTCATGGCGCGCGCCGCGAACCCGCGCTACCCCTACGGCTACTTCCGCTCGGTCGGGGTCGCCCACCTCGTGGCCGGAGTGGCGTTGTTCGCCATGGGATCGTTCCTCCTGGTCGACTCCGCGCTGACCCTCGTCCGCGGCGAGCGCCCGCCCATCGGCTCGGTCGACGTGTTCGGCCAGTCTGTGTGGCTCGGCTGGTTCATGATGGCCGTCATGGCGGCGACGATCCCGCTCCCCATCTGGTTCGGGCGGGTCAAGATGCGGCTCGCGCGGCAGCTGCACAACAAGGTGCTCTATGCCGACGCCGACATGAACAAGGCGGACTGGATGACGGCGGTCGGCTCGATCGTCGGGGTCGGTGGCATCGGTCTCGGGATCTGGTGGGCGGATGCGGCGGCGGCGATCTTCATCTCGGGCAGCATCCTCTGGGACGGCGTGAAGAACACGAAGGGCGCGATCACCGACCTCATGGACACACGGGCGACCACCTTCGACGACGCGAAGCCGCATCCCGACATCGACCGGATCCATGACCACCTGTCGTCGCTGCGCTGGATCGACGAGATGCGCACCCGCACCCGCGATCAGGGTCAGTTCTTCCACGTCGAGGCCTTCGTCCGGCCGCGGAAGGGGCGGATGCCGCGGCTCGCGGAGATCGAGCAGGCGCAGGCCGAGTGCCGTGGACTGGACTGGAAGATGCACGACGTCGTCATCGTACCGGTGCGCACCTTCCCCGAGACCGCGTCCGCGCGCTCGGGGGAGAGCTGAGCGGCTGGACCTGGGCGCCCCCTGGCAGTCGCGTGGGTATCGCCGATGCATGCCGCAACCGCGATGCCCTTCCCCGTAGCGTGGCCCTCAAGTGATCGGCATCCGTCAGTTGCTTCCTCTCCGCCGCAGCGGACACCCGATTCCGAGCAGGTGCCCCCATCGCTTCATCCGTCGCCGAGTCACGTCTCGGTCCCGTCCGTCAGACCTATTCCGGAACAGCGCAGTTCCCTCCGATGGCGAAGGCGTTCACCGACGTCTCGCGCATCGTCCGCGAGACGGGGCTGCTGCGCCGCACGCCGATCTTCTACCTCATGGTCGGCGCCGCGCTGGCTCTCGCCTTCGGCGGAGCCGTCACCGGTTTCATCCTTCTCGGCGACAGCTGGTTCCAGCTGCTCATCGCGGGGGCGCTCGGCATCATCTTCACGCAGGTCGCGTTCCTCGCCCACGAGGCCGCGCACCGTCAGATCCTGAGCTCCGGCCCCGGCAACGACCGTCTCGCCCGCATCCTCGCCGCGGGCGTCGTCGGCATCAGCTACGCCTGGTGGACCGGCAAGCACACGCGTCACCACGCCAACCCGAACCGTGTCGGCAAGGACCCCGACATCGAGATCGACACGATCTCGTTCATCGAGACGGATGCCGCATCGGCCCGCGGCCTGCGCCGCGCGATCACGAAGCGTCAGGGGTGGCTCTTCTTCCCGCTGCTCACGCTCGAGGGGCTGAACCTCCACTACCTCGGACTGAAGTACCTGTTCACCGAGAAGGACGTCAAGGGGCGCTGGCTCGAGATCGGCATGATCGCCCTCCGCCTGGCCGTCGTGATCGTCCCGGTGTTCCTGCTGCTGCCGCTCGGCATGGCGTTCGCCTTCCTCGGCGTCCAGCTCGCCGTGTTCGGCGTCTACATGGGGGCGTCCTTCGCCCCGAACCACAAGGGGATGCCGGTGATCGCCCCCGACGCCAAGCTCGACTTCTTCAGCAAGCAGGTGCGCACGTCGCGCAACATCCGCGGCGGCTGGTGGGCGACGTGGCTCATGGGCGGTCTGAACTACCAGGTCGAGCACCACCTCTTCCCGAACATGCCCCGCCCCGCTCTGTCGAAGGCGCGCGAGATCGTTCGCGAGCACTGCGCGACGCTGGGTGTGCCCTACACCGAGACGAGCCTCGGCCGGTCGTACGCGATCGTCATCGATTACCTCAACCGGGTGGGTCTGGCCGCGCGCGACCCGTTCGACTGCCCCGCAGCCGCGACGATGCGTCGCGGCTGACGCCGCACGTCAGCGCGGCAGAGCGCCGAGGAACGGCTCGGGATCGAGCGGTTTCCTCGGCGCTGCGTCGATCCGGGCGCGCAGGTCGGGGTCGATGCTGCCGACGTAGAGCCACCCCATGAGCAGTTCGTCGTCCGCGAGTCCGTGCAGCGCGCGGACCTCGGGGGAGTTCACGAGCAGCCCCGTCCGCCACATGACGCCCCACCCCGCGCGCCAGAGCGCGAGCTCGAGCAGGTGCGCTGCGCCTGCGGCGGTCGCCTGCTGCTCCCAGACGGGGACGGCGGGGTGCGGCTTCGGGCTCGCGACGACGGCGATGAGGAGGTCGGCGCGGAAGGGCTTGCCGTTGCGGTCACCCGGTTCGCGTTCCACTCCGGCGGCGGCGTCGAGCGCCTCGCCCAGGCGTGCGCGGTCGTCGCCGCGGAGGGTGATGAGACGCCAGGGTCGCAGCGCCTTGTGGTCGGCGACGGGGGTGACGGCGGCGAGCAGGTCGCGCAGGTCGTCGTCGGTGGGCGCGCCCGGCCCGACCTTCGCGAGCGACCGCCGCATCGCCATCGCCTGCAGCACGGGGTCGTCGAATGTCGTCATCCGTCCATCCTGGCCGCTCCCGGTGCGGGTGTCGCTGCGAGCGATCCTCGAGGCCTGACCCTACCGAAGCGGCGATCGCGGTGTTATCGTTCCTTCGGTTAGCGAACGTTAACTGAAGCATTCTCTTCGGAGGTGCCGTCGACGATGACAGCCCCCACGTATCCCGACCTGATCGCCGAGCTCGAGCGTCGCCGCGCGGACGCCGCGCGCGGTGGCCCCGAGCGGGCCCGGGAGCGCCACACGGCGCGCGGCAAACTCCTCGCCCGCGACCGCGTCGACACGCTGCTCGATCCGGGCAGCCCGTTCCTCGAGGTCGGGGCGCTCGCGGGGCTCGACCTGTACGACGACGAGTGTCCCGCCGGTGGTGTCGTCGCGGGGGTGGGGCTTGTCCACGGTCGCCACGTCATGGTCGTCGCGAACGACGCGACGGTGAAGGGCGGCACCTACTACCCGATCACCGTCAAGAAGCACCTGCGCGCGCAGGAGATCGCGGCCGAGAACCGGCTGCCGTGCATCTATCTCGTCGACTCGGGCGGCGCGTTCCTGCCGATGCAGGACGAGGTCTTCCCCGACCGCGACCACTTCGGGCGCATCTTCTACAACCAGGCCCGGATGTCGCGCAACGGCATCCCTCAGATCGCCGCCGTGCTCGGCTCGTCGACCGCCGGCGGCGCGTACGTGCCCGCGATGAGCGACGAGACCGTCATCGTGCGCAACCAGGGGACGATCTTCCTCGGCGGACCGCCGCTCGTGAAGGCGGCGACCGGCGAGGTGGTCTCGGCCGAGGACCTCGGCGGCGGCGACCTGCACACGAAGGTCTCGGGCGTCACCGACCACCTCGCCGAGAATGACGAGCACGCGCTGCAGATCGTCCGCGACATCGTCGCGACCCTCCCCGCCCCGGCACCCCTGCGCGAGCAGCCCGAGCCGGTCACCCCACCCGCGGCCGATCCGGCCACGCTCGCGGACGTCGTCCCCGTCGAACTCACGACGCCCTACGACGCCCGCGAGATCGTCGACCGGATCGTCGACGGCGGCTCGTGGCACGAGTTCAAACGCGAGTACGGCGAGACGCTCGTGACCGGGTTCGCGCGCCTGCACGGGCACCGGGTGGGCGTGCTCGCGAACAACGGTGTCCTGTTCGGGGAGTCGGCGCTGAAGGGCGCGCATTTCATCGAGCTGTGCGACCAGCGCGGCATCCCGCTCGTCTTCCTGCAGAACATCACGGGCTTCATGGTCGGCCGCGAGTACGAGTCGGCCGGCATCGCCAAGCACGGCGCGAAGATGGTCAACGCCGTCGCCTGCGCGTCGGTGCCCAAACTCACTGTCGTCGTCGGCGGATCGTTCGGCGCCGGGACCTACTCGATGTGCGGGCGGGCCTATTCACCGCGGTTCCTGTGGCTGTGGCCCGGGGCGCGGGTGTCGGTCATGGGCGGTCCGCAGGCGGCATCCGTCCTCTCCACCGTCCGCCGCGAGCAGATCGAAGCGCGCGGTGAGGAGTGGTCGGCGGACGACGAGGCGGCGTTCCAGGCGCCGATCCGTGCGCAGTACGAGGTGCAGGGCAGCCCGTACTACTCGACGGCGCGCCTCTGGGACGACGGCATCCTCGCCCCCGCCGAGACGCGCGACGCCCTCGGCCTCGCCCTGAACGTCTGCCTGCGGGCCCCCTTCGACGCGCCGGGCTACGGCGTCTTCCGGATGTGATGCGCATGTTCTCCACCGTCCTGGTCGCGAACCGCGGCGAGATCGCCTGCCGCGTCATCCGCACACTGCGGGAGCTCGGCATCCGCTCGGTCGCCGTCTACAGCGACGCGGATGCCGGGGCCCGCCACGTCGCGCTCGCCGACGAGGCCGTGCGGCTCGGGCCCGCGCCCGCCGCGCAGAGCTACCTCGACATCGACGCGGTGATCGCCGCGGCCCGAGCGACGGGGGCCGAGGCGATCCACCCCGGTTACGGGTTCCTATCCGAGAACACCGCCTTCGCGGCGGCGTGCGAGCGGGCCGGGATCGTGTTCATCGGGCCGAGCGCCGACGCGATCCGCACGATGGGCGACAAGATCGCCGCGAAGCACGCCGTCGAAGCGCGCGGCGTACCCACGGTGCCCGGCGTCGCGCGAGCCGGTATGGCCGACGACGAACTCATCGCCGCGGCGCCCGAGGTCGGCTATCCGCTGCTCATCAAGCCGTCCGCGGGCGGCGGGGGCAAGGGGATGCACGTCGTGACGGATGCCGCGGCCCTCCCGGCCGCGCTCGCCGCCGCCCGGCGCGAAGCGGGCGCGAGCTTCGGCGACGACACCCTGTTCCTCGAACGCTACGTCGACACCCCGCGGCACATCGAGGTGCAGGTGCTCGCCGATGCGCACGGCAACGTCGTGCACCTGGGCGAGCGGGAGTGCTCGCTGCAGCGTCGGCACCAGAAAGTCATCGAAGAGGCGCCGTCGCCGCTGCTCGACGAGGCGACCCGCGCGCGCATCGGGCAGGCCGCGTGCGAGACCGCGCGGAGCGTCGACTACCGAGGTGCGGGGACGGTCGAGTTCATCGTGGCGGCGGACCGCCCCGACGAGTTCTTCTTCATGGAGATGAACACCCGCCTGCAGGTCGAGCACCCCGTCACCGAGGAGGTCACCGGCATCGACCTCGTCGCGGCGCAGCTGCGGATCGCCGCGGGGGAGCCGCTCGGGTTCGGGCAGGACGACGTCGTGCTCACGGGGCACAGCATCGAGGCGCGGGTGTACGCGGAGGATCCCGCGGCGGGCTTCCTGCCGACCGGCGGGCGCGTCGTGCGGGTCATGCACCCGGTGGGCCCCGGCATCCGGGTCGACAGCGCCCTCGCCGACGGGCTCGACGTGTCGGTCGACTACGACCCCATGCTCGCGAAGGTCATCGCCACGGGCCGGACCCGCGACGACGCGCGACGCCGGCTCGTCGCCGCCCTCGGCGACACCGCGGTGCTCGGGTTCGAGACGAACCTCTCGTTCCTGCGCGCGCTGCTCGAGCTGCCGGCGGTGGCGGCGGGCGAGCTCGACACGGGGCTCATCGCCCGCGAGCTCGACGGGCTCGTCGCGACGGGCGATCCGGACGACGTGTTCGTCGAGGCGGCGCTGCTGCTCGACGCCGCCGTCCCCCGCGGGGACGATCCGTGGCACCGGGCGGACGGGTGGCGTCTGGGTCCACCCGCGCCGCGGCGGTACCGGCTGGCGGCCGGCGGCGAGGAGCGCGCGGTCGAGCTCGTCGGCGACCGGGTGATCGTCGACGGGACGGAGGTCGCGGCGTCCGTCCGGGACCTCGGCGACCGGTTCGCGGTGCGGGTCGGCGATCGCAGCGCCACGGTCGTCGCGGCCGTCCAGGGCGACGCCCTGTGGCTCTCGCGCGGCGGACGCGCGCGCGAGGTGCGCCGGGTGAGCCTCGACCACCGCCGCGACGCGGATGCGTCGGCCGTGCCCGAGCTCGTCTCGCCCATGCCGGGCGTCGTCGTGATGACGTCGGTCGCCGACGGCGCGGTGGTGTCGGCCGGTGACGCCGTGGTCGTCGTCGAGGCGATGAAGATGGAGCATGTCGTCCGGGCCGAGGTCGCCGGTACGGTGGCGCTGCGGGTCGCGACGGGCGACAGCGTGGGCCGCGGGCAGACGCTCGCCGTCGTGATCCCGACGCAGGAGGAGGACGCATGAGTGAGGACGTGCCCCGGCGCATCGTGCAGCGCGGGCTGTACTTCGACGAGCTGGAGGAGGGCGCCGTCTACGTGCACAGCCCCGGCCGCACCGTGACCGAGGCCGACAACGTGCTGTTCACCACGCTGACGATGAACACGCAGTCGTTGCACCTGGATGCCGCGTGGGCCGAGCAGACCGAGTTCGGCGAGCGGCTGGTCAACAGCATGTTCACCCTGTCGACGCTCGTCGGCCTGTCGGTCGCGCAGCTCACGCAGGGGACGATCGTCGCGAACCTCGGCTTCTCGGAGGTCACCTTCCCCGCCCCCGTGCGGCACGGCGACACGCTCTACGCTGAGACCGTCGTCGCGTCGAAGCGCGCGTCGACGTCGCGCCCCGGGCAGGGGATCGTCGAGTTCGTGCACACGATGCGCAACCAGCACGACCAGGTCGTCGCGACCGCACGTCGGTCGACGCTCATGCGGATGTCGCCGGAGGCCGCGGCATGAGCCTCGGCCCCGCGCTCCTGTTCTGCCCCGCCGACCGTCCCGAGCGGTACGCGAAGGCGCTCGCCGCCGCCGACACCGTGATCCTCGACCTCGAGGACGCCGTCGCGCCGGAGGGCAAAGCGGGCGCGCGGACGGCGCTCGCGGCGGCGGACGTCGACGCCGATCGCGTGATCGTGCGGGTGAACCCGGCATCCACTCCCGAACTCGCGCACGATCTCGCGGCTCTGCAGGGCACGCCGTTCCGTCGGCTGATGCTCGCGAAGGCCGAGGAGACGGCCGAGGCCGACGCGCTCGAGGGGTACCGGGTCATCGCGCTCTGCGAGACGCCGCGCGGCGTCGAGAACGCGGGCGCGCTGGCGCGGCATCCGCTCGTCGACGCACTCATGTGGGGCGCCGAGGACCTGGTCGCCGGCATCGGGGGACGCTCGAGCCGATTCGACGATGGTCGCTACCGCGACGTCGCTCGGTACGCGCGCTCGCGGGTGCTGATCGCCGCCGCGGCGGCGGGGATCGACGCGATCGACGCCGTGCACCTCGACATCGCCGACACCGCCGGGCTCGAGGACGAGGCGCGGGATGCCGCGGCCTCGGGGTTCGCGGCGACCGCCTGCATCCATCCCTCCCAGGTCGAGGTCATCCGCCGTGCCTACGCGGCGACCCCCGACGAGGTCGAGTGGGCCGAGGCGGTGCTCGACGAGGCGACGCGGCAGCCCGGGGTGTTCCGGTTCCGCGGACGGATGATCGACGAGCCCGTGCTGAGACAGGCGCGGCGGACCCTGTCGCGATGACGACCTGGCGGGCGACGCAGAAGGCGAACCGGCGGGCCGAGCTGATGGCGTCGGCCGCGCGGCTGTTCGCCGAGCGCGGCTTCGCCGCCGTCTCGACCGCCGACCTCGGCGACGCCGTCGGCATGAGCGGTCCGGCGCTGTATCGGCACTTCGCGAGCAAGGAGGCGCTGCTCTGCGACCTGCTGCTCGACGCGAGCGAGCGGCTCCTCGAGGGTGGGCGCGCGCTGACGGCCTCGGGCGGGGACCCGCGGCAGGTGTTCGAGGCGCTCATCGCGTTCCACCTCGAGTTCGCCACGAGCGACGCGGACGTCATCCGGGTGCAGGACCGGGAGCTCGCCAACCTGCCGGCGGACGTCAACCAGCAGGTGCGGCGGCTGCAGCGCGAGTACGTGCGGGAGTGGGACAGGCCGTTCGCGGCGCTCCGCCCCGACCTCGCCGACGCCGAGCGCGAGACGCGGCTGCTCGCCGCCTTCGGCCTGCTGAACTCGACCCCGCACTCGGCCGCGCCGAGCGCAGACCGGGCGGGCGGCATCCTGGCCGGCATGGCCCGGCGCGCGCTGCTGGGCGACTGAGGCGGCGCGCCGGTTCGTCGGTTCGCCGTGTCGGTTCGCGAGGAGATGACGGTTGTCGAGGAGGTTTTCGGCCCGATCGGTCCTCGGGAAGCCGCATCTCCTCGGGAACGTCCGATGACAGGATGAGGGGATGCCGCACACCATCGTCCTCACCGGTGCCGGATCGGGCATCGGGCAGCTCCTCGCCGAGCGCCTGACCGAGCGGGGCGACCGCCTCGTCCTCGTGGCGCGCGACGCCGACCGGGCGGAAGATCTCGCGGCCGAGCACCCCGGGGCCGCGATGATCGTCGCCGACCTCGCGCAGCCCGCATCGCTCGCCGCGGCCGTTGCGGCATCCGATCTTCCCGATGGGATCGACGCGGTCGTGCACGCGGCGGGGATCGTCGACCTCGGGCACGTCGAGGACCTCACGGTCGACTCGTGGCAGGACCAGCTCGCGGTCAACCTCGTCTCGCCCGCCGAACTCACGCGCCTGCTGCTGCCGCGCGTGCGCGCCGCGCGGGGACAGGTGGTGTTCGTGAACTCCGGTGCCGGCCTCACCGCCCACCCGCAGTGGGCCGCGTACGCCGCGTCGAAGCACGGGCTCAAGGCGCTCGCCGATGCGCTGCGCGGCGAAGAAGCCGCCCACGGCGTCCGCGTCACGACGGTCTACCCGGGTCGCACCGCGACGCCGATGCAGGCCCAGGTCCACGCGCAGGAGGGGAAGGACTACGACGCGGATGCCTGGATCCAGCCGGCATCCGTCGTCACCGCCGTGCTCACCGCCCTCGACCTGCCGCGCGACGCCGCCATCACCGACCTGTCGGTCAGACCCGGCCCCCGCTGACGATGCTCCGGACGGCGACCGTCGAGGATGCCGCGGCGCGCGACCGCGAGCCGATGTGGCGGCGGCTCGTCACCGAGGACGAGAGACCGACGGGGTTCCTGCACGTGCGGCTGGGGGAGACCGTCGAGCTGCTGAGCCTGTACGTCCTGCCCGACCTTTTCGATCGGGGGATCGGGTCGGCCCTCCACGAGCGGTTCGACGAGATACGCGGCGATCGTCCGGCGGAACGCGCGCGCGGTTGGCGGGCGACGGACCGCACGCGCGACGGCGTCGCCGGCATCCCGTTCGTCACCTGGCGTCTCGGCGACTGACGCCGTCGGCAGCGGATCCCGGGCCGTTCTCCGGATGGATCGCCTCGAGGGAGGCATTGCGGGGCACGTTCCTCGCATCCCTCCGGAGAACGGTTCGCCGTTGGTGTGCCGAGCGCAGGTTCAGTGCTGCATACGGGGGTGTCGACGCGCCCCGGGGGCATCTCACCCTGCATCCGGCACACGCGGCGAGGGCCGCGCGCCGCTCAGACGGGCTGCGGGTTCGCCAGCACGCGTTCGAAGACGGCTTCGGCGGCGCCGATGAGCAGGCGGTGATCCGCCAGGCCGGCGGGCAGGATCCGCAGGTCCTCGCCGCAGGCGGGCATCGCCTGCGCGCGCACGGCCTGCTCGAGGGCTGCGACATCGAGCCCCGCGAGCACCGCGAGGAAGCCGCCGAGCACGACGGCGGAGGGGTTCAGCACGTTCACGGCGTTCGCGAGTGCGGTGGCCAGGATGCGGCGCTGCCGCTCGACCTCTCCCGCGACCGACGGGGTGTCGATCTGCGCCGCGAGCGCGTCGCCGAGCTCGCGGTCGTCGCCGCGGCCCAGTCCCACGACCGACAGCAGTCGAGCGCGGCTGACCTCGTCCTCCAGGACGCCGTCGCGGGCCCGCCGGTCGGCGAGGGTGGCGATGCCGGGGCGGTTCTGCCCGAACTCCCCGGCGTAGCCGCCGGCGCCCACCACCGGCATCCCGTTCACGATGATGCCGCCGCCGATGCCGCTCGCACCGCCGTTGAGGTAGACCGCGTTGTCGATGCCGCTCGCGGCGCCGAAGAGGTGCTCGGCGACGGTGCCGAGGGTGGCGTCGTTGCCGACGACGACGGGGATGCCGGTGGCCGCCGCGACGACGTCGCGCAGGGGCACGTCGACCCAGCCGAGGTGCGGCGCGTCGCGGACGAGGCCGTCCTCGACCCGGACGAGCCCGGGCACGGCGAGTCCGACGCCGAGGATGCGGGCGTCCGCCAGCTCGGCTCGGCGCCAGGTCGCGATCTGCGCGGCGACGAGGTCGGCGGTCGCCTCGGGGGTGAGGAGGTGCTCCTGCGGCAGGTCGACGATGGCGCGGATGCCGCGGTCGAGCCCGACGGCGGCGATCTCGAGCGCGTCGACCTCGGGGTTGACGGCGATGGCGACGACGGCGGGGTCGACGCAGACGACGGGGGAGGGGCGGCCGACGCGGTGCGAGGGGTCGGGTGCGCGCTCGACGACGAGGCCGAACGAGACGAGGGTCGCGACGAGGTCGGCGACGGTCGACCGGTTCAGTCCGGTCGACTCGGTGAGCGCGGCGCGGGACTGCGGGCCCTCGCGGTGGACGATCCCCAGGATGCTGCCGAGGTTGGCGCGCCGGACGGATTCGACGGTTCGCCCTTGCTCGGTCACGGACCCACCATAGCCATCACGTGGGGTTTGTGGCGGCGGCGCGCCTGGTATACGTTGCTGCTAACAACAATTAATGGTTCGCGAAGGAGCGACATGGTCACCCCCACCCCCGCAGACAAGTTCAGCTTCGGCCTGTGGACCGTCGGCTACAACGGCACCGACCCCTTCGGCGGACCGACGCGACCCCCGCTCGACACCGTCCACGCCGTCGAGAAGCTCGCCGAGCTCGGCGCCTACGGCCTCACCTTCCACGACGACGACCTGTTCGCCTTCGGGTCGAGCGACGCCGAGCGCCAGCGCGAGATCGACCGCCTCAAGGGCGCCCTCGATGCGACCGGGATGATCGTCCCGATGGTCACGACCAACCTCTTCAGCGCGCCCGTGTTCAAGGACGGCGGCTTCACCGCCAACGACCGCGACGTCCGCCGCTTCGCCCTCCGCAAGGTGTTCCGCCAGCTCGACCTCGGGGCCGAGCTCGGCGCCAAGACCTTCGTCATGTGGGGCGGCCGCGAGGGCGCCGAGTACGACTCCGCGAAGGACATCCGCCAGGCGCTCGAGCGGTACCGCGAGGCCGTCAACCTGCTCGGCGACTACGTCACCGACAAGGGTTACGACATCCGCTTCGCGATCGAGCCGAAGCCGAACGAGCCGCGCGGCGACATCCTGCTGCCGACGCTGGGTCACGCGATCGCCTTCATCGACTCGCTCGAGCGGCCCGAGCTCGTCGGCCTCAACCCCGAGGTCGGTCACGAGCAGATGGCGGGCCTGAACTTCGCCGCCGGCATCGCCCAGGCGCTCTACCACGGCAAGCTCTTCCACATCGACCTCAACGGGCAGCGCGGCATCAAGTACGACCAGGACCTCGTGTTCGGCCACGGCGACCTGCACAACGCGTTCGCGCTCGTCGACCTGCTCGAGAACGGCGGCCCCGGCGGCGTGCCCGCCTACGAGGGCCCGCGCCACTTCGACTACAAGCCGAGCCGCACCGAGGACGAGACCGGCGTGTGGGAGTCGGCCGCGGCCAACATGCGCACCTACCTCCTCCTCAAGGAGCGGGCGCAGGCGTTCCGCGCCGACCCCGAGGTGCAGGAGGCCCTCGCGGCGGCCAAGGTCGATGAGCTCGCGACGCCGACCCTGAACCCGGGCGAGACGTACGAGGACTTCCTCGCGGACCGCTCCGCGTACGAGGACTTCGACCCGAGCGTCTACCTCGGCGGCAAGGGCGGCGGCTTCGTGCGGCTGCAGCAGCTGGCGACCGAGCACCTGCTGGGCGCACGCTGACGTGACGCTCGTCATGGGCGTCGACTCGTCGACGCAGTCCTGCAAGGTCGTCATCGTCGACGCCGCGACCGGGGCGGTCGTCCGCTCCGGTCGCGCGTCGCACCCCGAGGGCACGTCGGTCGATCCCGAGGCGTGGTGGACCGCGCTGCAGAGCGCGATCGCGGATGCCGGAGGCATCGACGACGTCGAGGCGTGGTCGATCGGGGGCCAGCAGCACGGCATGGTCGCGCTCGACGCGGCGGGCACGGTGGTGCGCGACGCGCTGCTGTGGAACGACACGCGCTCGGGGCAGGCGGCATCCGATCTCACGGCCGAGTTCGGCGCCGAGACGCTCGCGCAGCGCACGGGTCTGGTGCCGGTCGCCTCGTTCACGATCACGAAGCTCCGCTGGCTGCGCGACGCCGAGCCCGAGAATGCGGCGCGGGTGGCCGCGGTCGCCCTGCCGCACGACTGGCTGACGTGGCGCCTGCGCGGGTTCGGTCCCGGGAATCCGCAGCTCGACGAGCTCGTCACCGATCGCTCGGATGCCTCGGGCACCGGTTACTGGGACCCCGCGTCGGACGGCTACGACCGCGACCTGCTCGCGGCGGCGCTCGGTCACGACGCGGTGCTGCCCCGCGTGCTCGGCCCGCTCGAGTGGGTGACGGATGCCGCCGGCCGCCGCGTCGGGCCGGGTGCGGGCGACAACGCCGGCGCCGCCCTCGGCGTCGGTGCGACGGCGGGCGACGTCGTCGTGTCGATCGGTACGTCGGGCACGGTCTTCGCCGTCAGCGACACCCGGACGATCGACCCGACCGGGACGGCCGCGGGCTTCGCCGATGCGACGGGGCGGTTCCTGCCGCTCGTCGCGACGCTCAACGCGGCCCGGGTTCTCGACGCGATCGCTCGCCTGCTCGGCGTCGACCACGACGGTCTCACCGAGCTGGCGGCCGCCGCCGAGCCCGGAGCGGGCGGTGTCGTGCTCGTGCCCTGGTTCGAGGGGGAGCGCACGCCCAACCTGCCTACGGCGCGCGCGTCGCTCGACGGTCTGTCGCTCGAGAACACGACGCGGGAGAACCTCGCCCGCGCCGCCGTCGAGGGCATGCTCGCAGGCCTCGCGACGGGGCTCGAGGCGATCCGGAGCCTCGGTGTCGCCACCGAGCGGGTGCTGCTCGTGGGCGGCGCGGCGCGCAACCCCGGGGTCGCCGCCGTCGCGGCGCAGGTGTTCGACGTGCCCGTGGCCGTGCCGTCGCCGGGGGAGTACGTCGCCCAGGGCGCGGCCCGCCAGGCGGCCGCCGTGCTCGCCGGGTCGTGGCCGGAGTGGCCCGTCGAGATGGACCGGGATGCGGCATCCGACCCCCGTCCCGAAGTGCGGGAGCGCTACGACCGCGTCGCCGCGCGACGAGCTGCAGAGCTGCGGTGACGGGCCGGCGCGCGCTCATCGTCCGCGGCGGCTGGGACGGGCACCATCCCGTCGCGGCGACGGACATGTTCCGCCCGTTCCTCGCCGAGAACGGTTTCGAGGTACGCGTCGAGGAGTCCAACGAGGTCTACGCCGACGCCGCCGTGATGGCCGAGACCGCTCTCGTCGTCCAGGCGGTCACGATGTCGTCGATCTCGGATGCCGCGGTGAAAGGACTCCGCGCCGCCGTCGAGTCCGGCACCGGTCTCGCCGGCTGGCACGGCGGGATCGCCGACTCGTACCGCGGCAGCTCGGACTACCTGCAGCTCGTCGGCGGCCAGTTCGCGACCCACCCGGGCCGGCATCCCGACGAACGGCCGGGCGACGAGCGCGACAACTACCTCGACCACACCATCGAGATCACCGACCTCGGCCGACGTCACGAGATCACCGCCGGCGTCGACGACTTCGTGTTGCACTCCGAGCAGTACTGGGTGCTGCACGACGACCTCATCGACGTCCTCGCCACGACGACGCATCCGACGCAGGACTACCACCCGTGGCATCGCCCGATCGTGAGCCCGGCGGTCTGGACCCGCCTCTGGGGCGCCGGTCGCGTCTTCGTCGCCACCCCGGGCCATACCCCCGAGGTGCTGGCCGATCCGCACGTGCGGACCATCGTCGAAAGGGGACTGCTGTGGGCGGCCCGCACTCCGTAGGGATCGTCGGTCTCGGCCTCATCTCCCGTCAATACCTCGACCTGTTCGCGGCGAGCTCGTCGGCGCGGGTCGCGGCGGTGGCGGATCTCGACAGCGAGCGCGCGGCCCAGGTGGCGGCTGCCGTCCCCGGTGCCCGGGCGCTCAGCGTCGATGAGCTCATGGCCGATCCCGAGGTCGAGACGGTGCTGAACCTGACGGTGCCCGCCGCACACGCCGACATCGCCCACGCGGCGATCGCGGCCGGCAAGTCCGTGCACGGCGAGAAGCCGTTGGCCCTGCATGTCGCCGATGGACGGGCGATCCTGGATGCCGCGTCCGCCGCCGGCGTGCGGGTCACCTCGGCCCCCGACACGGTGCTCGGCACCGGCATCCAGACGGCGCGTCGGCTCGTCGACGACGGTGTCATCGGTCGGCCCATGGCGGCCAGTGCGACGTGGGTATCGCCGGGTCACGAGCTGTGGCACCCCGCGCCCGGGTTCTACTACGCGCCCGGGGGAGGACCCCTCTTCGACATGGGACCGTACTACCTCACGAGCCTCGTGCACCTGCTCGGACCGATCGTGGCCGTCACGGGTGCCGCGCGGCGCGCACGCGCGGAACGCACCATCGCGACGGGTCCTCGGGCCGGTGAGCGGATCGAGGTCGAGGTCGACACGCACGTGAGCGGGCTCCTCGAGCATGCCGGCGGCGCGGTGTCGACGATCGTGACGAGCTTCGACGCGGTCGCGACGACATCCCCGCCGATCGAGGTGCACGGCGACCGGGGATCGCTCGTCGTGCCCGACCCGAACATGTTCGACGGCGAGGTCCGGCTGAACGAGCTGGGCGGCGACGGGTGGCGTGCAGTCCCCGCCTCGGCCGGCTACGAGGGCTCCGGCCGCGGCATCGGGCTCATCGACGCCGTCGCGGCGGGCGGGCCCGGCCGCGCGAGCGGAGCGCTGGCACTCCACGTGCTCGACGCGATGGAGAGCCTGCTGCGGTCGTCGGCCGAGGGACGTCGAGTGACCCTCGACACGGCCGTCGAGAGGCCGCCGCTCGTGCCGTTGACACCCGCCGCACAGTGGTCGCGATAGCCGCGCCAACCTGCACTTTCCGCGTGAACTGAACGCCGCCCCGCCGACCGGACGGGGCGGCGTTTTCGCGTGACCGAAACGTGATGTTTGACGCTGCCCCGATCGGGCGTTATCTTCGTATCGAAGCGGTTCGACGGGTCTTCGACGGCGAACGAGGGAAGCGCTTCGATCACGAAGGAGTGAGATGTTCCGCCACATGTCCGAGCGTGCGATTCGGCGCGACCGATGACGCAACAGGCGATCGTCACCGAGGCTGCGGCCGCGACGATCGAGGAGAAGGCACCGCACCGGCCCGAGCAGCGGGTCTCGAAGAACCGGCGATCGTTCCGGATGTTCCTGTGCATCGTCCCGTTTCTCGTCCTCGTCTTCCTGTTCTCCTACTTCCCCCTCTACGGGTGGATCTACTCGCTGTACGACTACCGACCGGCCCTCGGGCTCGCGGGCAGCGACTTCGTCGGCCTGCAGTGGTTCCAGCTGCTCGTGGGATCCCCGACCCAGGTCGCCCAGGTCGGGCAGGTCGTCATCAACACGCTGGCGATCAGCTTCCTCGGGATCGCGACGTCGATCCTGCCGCTGGCCTTCGCGATCTTCCTCAACGAGATCAAGGCGCCGTGGTTCCGCAACTCGGTGCAGACGCTGACGACGCTCCCCAACTTCATCTCGTGGGTGCTCGTCTACATGATCGCCTTCTCGCTCTTCTCGAGCTCGGGCCTCGTGAACGGCATCCTCTCGGACGCGGGCCTCATCACGACGCCGGTGAAGTTCCTCGACACCGACCAGAACGTGTGGATCACGATGACGCTCTGGTCGATCTGGAAGGGGCTCGGCTGGGGCGCGATCATCTACCTCGCCGCGATCGCCGGCATCGACCAGTCGCTGTACGAGTCGGCCGAGATCGACGGCGCGGGGCGCTTCCAGAAGATGTGGTACATCACCGTCCCGCAGCTCATGCCGACCTACCTCGTGCTCCTGCTGCTGTCGATCGCGAACCTGCTCAACAACGGGATGGAGCAGTACTTCGTGTTCCAGAACGCCTTCAACAAGGACTACATCCAGGTGCTCGACCTGTACGTCTACAACATCGGCATGACGGGCAACAACCTGTCGATGGCGACGGCGATCGGCATGTTGAAGAGCCTCATCTCCGTCATCCTCCTGTTCACCGTCAACGGGATCGCCAAGCGCGTGCGCGGCGAATCCATCGTCTGAGTCAGGAGCGCACCGTCATGGTCACCACGACTCCCACCCGCCGCGAGATCCGACGGGGCACCGACATGTCGGGCCGCTTCGTCTTCGCGATCGTCAACTACGGCGTCTTCCTCGCGCTCGCCTTCGTCTGCGCATACCCGTTCTACTACCTGATCATCAACTCGATCAGCTCGAACGACCTCGCCGCTCTCGGACAGATCCGGTGGCTGCCCAGCGGCATCCACTTCTCCAACTACGAGCAGGTGTTCCAGCTCGGCGGGCTCACGCAGGCCGCGATCGTCTCGGTCGGTCGAACCGTCATCGGCACCGTCGCGGCGGTGCTCGCCTCGGCGTTCCTCGGCTTCATGTTCACGCAGACCCGCATGTGGGGCCGCAAGTTCTGGTACCGCTTCGTCATCATCACGATGTACTTCAGCGCCGGCCTCATCCCGGTGTTCATCATCGTCCGCAACCTCGGACTGACGAACAACTTCTGGGTCTACGTCCTGCCGTTCGTCGTGCAGCCGTTCTTCATCATCCTCGTGAAGACCTACGTCGAGGCGATGCCGAGCGAACTGCAGGAGGCGGCCGAGATGGACGGGGCGAACATCCTGCAGATCTTCTTCCGGATCTACCTGCCCAACATGACGCCGATCCTCGCGACCGTGGCGATCTTCTCGGCGGTGGCGCAGTGGAACAGCTTCCAGGACACCCTCATCTACATCACTGACCAGAGCCTCTACACCCTGCAGTACCTGCTCTACATGTTCATCAACCAGGCGAACAGCCTGGCCCTGGCCATGCAGAACGGCGGCAACCTCACCTCGATCGTCGACGCGGCCACGAGCCAGACCCCGACGTCGATCCGGATGACGATCTCGGTGATCGTCATCCTGCCGATCATCTTCGTCTACCCGCTGTTCCAGCGCTTCTTCGTCAAGGGCATCATGCTCGGCGCGGTCAAGGGCTGAATCGACCGATCCCGGTCGCACCACCGAGAGGAAAGCAATGAAGCTATCACGCAAGGCCATCGGCGCCGTCGCCGCTCTGGCGACGGTCGGGCTGCTGAGCGCCTGCACCGGCCCCGCCGCGAATCAGGAACGCGAGGCCATCTCCGAGTTCCCCGACAAATGGGACAAGCCGATCACGATCGACGTATTTGACGGGCTCGCCAACTACATGGGCATGCAGGAGGGCTGGTTCGGCAAGCTCGTCGAGGACAAGTTCAACATGAAGCTCAACATCATCGCCCCGAACGTCGCGGGCGGCGGTGACACGCTCTTCAACACCCGCGTGACGGCGGGTGACCTCGGCGACCTGATCATCACCGACAAGGGCCAGCGCCTCGAGGAGCTCGCCGAGGGCGGTCTGCTGCTGGACTCCGAGAGCTTCTACCCGGCGATGAAGAACGTCGGCCGCTTCGACGCCGCCGTCGACCGCATCAACGAGGACCTGGGTGCCACGTACGCCTTCCCCTCGCAGGTGTCCTCGCTCAAGCCGACCGAGCCCTCCGAGGGGCTCGACCCGACCTTCGGCCCCTACCTGCGCTGGGACCTCTACAAAGAGGTCGGCTACCCCGAGATCGGCACGCTCGAGGACCTCCTGCCGGTGCTCAAGAAGATGCAGGATGCCGAGCCCACCGCCCCGAACGGACAGAAGACCTACGCGGTCTCGCTGTTCAAGGACTGGGACGGCAACATGCTGAACAACGCCAAGCAGCCCACCACGTACTACGGCTTCGACGAGGTCGGCTTCGCCCTCGCGAAGGGCGACGGCTCGGAGTACCAGGGCATCCTCGACGACGACGGCCAGTACGTCCGTGCGCTGCGCTTCTTCTATGAGGCGAACCAGCTCGGCATCCTCGACCCCGACTCGACGACCCAGAACTACGACACCCTGTGGACGAAGTATCAGAACGGGCAGGTCCTGTACTCGTTCTGGCCCTGGCTCGGTCAGGCGGCCTACAACACGGACGCCAACGTCAACGAGGGCCGCGGCTTCATGATGGCGCCGATGGACGACATGAACATCTTCTCGTACGGGGCTGAGGCGTACGGCGGCAAGCAGGTGTTCGCGATCGGCTCGAAGGCCGAGGACCCCGAGCGCATCGCCGCGTTCATCGACTGGCTGTTCTCGCCCGAGGGTGCGCTGGCCAACAACAGCCAGACGCAGGGCGCCGCGGGACCGCAGGGCCTCACGTGGGAGATCAACGCCGACGGTGAGCCCGAGCTCAACGAGCTGGGTCACAAGGTGTTCTTCGAAGGTGATGCCGAGGTCCCGGCCGAGTGGGGCGGCGGCAGCTACATCGACGGCGCGTCGCAGCTGAACATCAGCGCGGTCCTGCCGATCGACACCGACCCGAACACCGGCTTCCCGTACAGCTACAAGCTGTGGCCGACGTATCAGGCCGAGACGAGCAACCCGGTCACGGACGACTGGTCGGCCAAGATGGGCGCGACGACGACGATGGACTACCTGCGCGAGAACGACCAGCTGTTGGTCGGGCCCGGCGCGAGCTACACCCCGGAGGCCGACTCGTCCGAGATCGAGACGCTGCGCAACCAGGCCAAGGCGGCGATCGTGCAGACCTCGTGGCAGATGGTGTTCGCCGAGAACGACGCGCAGTTCGACTCGCTGTTCGCCTCGCTGCAGGAGACGGCCACGGGCCTCGGTTACGACAAGGTCCTCGAGGTCGACATGAGCCGGGCTGAAGAGCAGGATGCCGCGCGCAAGGCCGTCGCGGCGGAGTTCGGCGGCTGAGCTCAGCCACCGCAGTGACGAAGGGCCCCGTCGGATGATCCGGCGGGGCTTTTCGTCTGGCGAATCTAGACCTCTCCCGAGGGCACGATCTCATTGAGCGCCGATACTCGGCCTTATGTCACGACAGATCTGAGTCGGATACTCGAACGAGGCTGTTGCTCAGTGCCTTTCAGGCATGGCCACGGGAATTTTGTGACCGAGTTGCCCCATATACGGTAGGGGGGTACTGTATACGTGATGAACGGGTACACGACACACAAGGACGATCTGCTGAAGCGGCTGCGCCGCGCGGAGGGTCAGGTTCGTGGAATCGCGCGGATGGTCGAGGAGGACAAGTACTGCATCGACGTCCTCACGCAGGTCTCCGCGGCCACGAAGGCCCTTGAGTCGGTCGCTCTGTCGCTGTTGGCCGACCACCTGTCGCATTGCGTTGCTGAGGCCAGCGCCGAGGGTGGCGCGGTTGCGGAAGAAAAAGTCCGCGAAGCCAACGAGGCGATCGCCCGTCTGGTCCGTTCCTAACCCACCAACCCACCTCTGAGGAGACGATGATGAACACCGAGAACCGCAACGATCTGGGCTTGAAAGACACCGGGGCTGGCTGTGCCTGCTGCGCGACCGCATCGGTTCCCGAGAGCGCGGATGCGGTGACGGCCGCGGTGACGTCTGACGTGCTGGTGACGGGGATGACCTGCTCACACTGCGTGTCGAGCGTCACGGAGGAGTTGTCCGCGATCGACGGGGTGGAGGGTGTGTCGGTGGACCTGAATGCGGGCGGCACGTCGCGGGTGACGATCCGCAGCTCGACGCCGATCCCTGCCGCTGCTGTGGAGGCGGCGGTGGAGGAGGCTGGCTACGCCGTGGCCGGCAGCACGTCATGAGCGCAGTCGATGTCGAACTCGACATCACCGGGATGACCTGCGCGTCATGTGCGACCCGGATCGAGCGAAAGCTCAACAAGCTGCCGGGTGTGGAAGCGACCGTCAACTACGCCACCGAGAAGGCTCGCGTGCGCGGTGCGGACGTCGACTCGGCCACACTGATCGCCGCAGTCGAATCCGCCGGCTACCAAGCTGCGATTCCGGCGCCGCCGGTTGCCGAGACCTCGGATGAACCGGGTGCGCCAGTGGACCGTGATCTGGTGTCGCTGCGGCACCGGCTGCTTATCAGCACTGCTCTGTCGGTGCCCGTTGCGGTGCTGTCGATGATTCCGGTGCTGCAGTTCGAATACTGGCAGTGGCTCGCGCTCACCCTCACCGCCCCGGTGGCGGTGTGGGGCGCGTGGCCGTTCCACCGTGCTGCGGCGGTCAACGCCCGTCACGGTGCCGCCACGATGGATACGCTCATTAGCGTCGGGGTGATCGCCGCGTTCGGTTGGTCGTTGTATGCCCTGTTTTTCGGTGGCGCCGGCATGGCGGGCATGACGATGACGTTCACGCTCATCGGCACCCCGCAGGCGGGCGGGCATGAGATCTACCTCGAGGTCGCCGCGTTGGTGACGGTGTTCATCTTGGCCGGCCGGTACGCCGAGGCTCGCGCCCGCAAGTCATCGTCCGAAGCGCTGCGCGCTTTGCTCGAGCTGGGAGCGAAAGACGCCGTCAAGCTCGTTGACGGTGTGGAACAGCGAGTCCCGGTCAGCCAGCTGATTGTGGGGGATGTCGTTCTGGTCCGGCCTGGGGAGAAGATCCCCTCCGATGGGCTCGTCGTCGACGGGTCCTCGGCGATCGATGCGAGCATGCTCACGGGCGAATCCGCCCCGGTTGAGGTCGGTGTGGGTTCCCGTGTGGTGGGTGCGACGGTCAACGTCGGTGGCCGGCTCACGGTGGAGATCACCCGCGTGGGCGCAGACACCGAACTGTCGCGGATGCGGCGGTTGATGGAGGAGGCGCAGACCGGCAAAGCCCGGGTGCAGCGCCTCGCCGACCGGGTGTCCGGGATCTTTGTCCCCATCGTGATCGTGCTGGCTATCGCCGCGTTCGCGGGCTGGCTGCTGGGCGGCGGGTCCGTGGAGTTGGCGTTCACCGCCGCGGTCGCGACGCTCATCATCGCGTGCCCGTGCGCGCTCGGCCTGGCCACACCGACCGCATTGTTAGTAGGCACCGGTCGGGGCTCTCAGATGGGGATCCTGATTCGGGGACCGCAGGTGCTGGAGCAGACCCGCAAGGTCGACACGATCGTGCTGGATAAGACCGGCACCGTCACCACCGGCACCATGGCCGTGACCGCCGTGCACCCCGCTCCCGGGATCACTCGGGAGGAGCTGCTGGCCGCGGCTGCGGCGGTGGAGTCCGGGTCGGAGCATCCTGTCGCCCGCGCGATCGTCGCTGAAAGCGTCACTGTCACGCCGGCGGAGACGTTCGACTCTCACGCCGGGTTTGGGGTGCAGGGCATCGTCGCAGGCTCTCTCGTCGTCGCCGGCCGTCCGTCCTGGCTGCAGGAGCAGTGGGGCATCCGCCCCGCCACGCAACTACAACACGACGCAGACGCGCTGCAAACCGCGGGAGCAACCGTCGTCGCCATCGGCCGTGACGGGACACACCTGGGGATCGTCGCGGTCGCCGACACAGTCAAACCCACCAGCGCGGAGGCGATCGCCCGGTTCCGGGCGTTGGGTATGACACCGGTGCTGCTCACCGGCGACAACGATGGTGCTGCTCGGGAGATTGCTCGACAGGTCGGCATCGAACAGGTGCACGCCGGCGTCACCCCCGCTGGGAAGCTCGACGTGGTCCGCCAGCTACAAAGCGACGGGCGTGTGGTGGCGATGGTTGGTGACGGTGTCAACGACGCCGCCGCTCTCGCTGCCGCCGACCTCGGCCTCGCGATGGGTGGCGGCACGGATGCCGCGATCGCTGCGAGCGACATCACTGTTGTCTCCGGTGACCTGTTGGTGGTCGCTGACGCGATCAGGCTGGCACGCCGCACCCTGGGCACCATCAAAGGCAACCTGTTCTGGGCGTTCGCGTACAACGTCGCCGCGATCCCGGTCGCGATGGCCGGGTTGCTTAACCCGCTAGTCGCCGCGGCCGCGATGGCATTGTCTTCGGTGTTCGTTGTCACCAACAGTCTGCGCCTGCGCGGGTTCCGCACCCTCCCGGCAAGCTCGAGGCCCGCTACCTCCGAACCGGCCCGCGTTTCCGTTCGGGCCTGACCTGCATCTGTCCGATGCGAACAGTGGAAGGACGCTCAACATGAGCCAGCACGACCACCACGCACATCACCACCCCACGGCGAGCGGCGAGGGCGGGGATGACACCGCGCAGGGACTGCGCGAAACCGCTGTTGAGCCTGACGCGGTCGATGACGCGCACGCCCACCACGCATCAACGCACGACAGCACCCACGCGGGACACGGCGGCGCGGACGCGGGGATGCGGCACGGTGGCCATGGTGGTCACGCCGGGCACGGCGCAGACCATGTCGCACGGTTCCGTCGATTGTTCTGGATCAACCTGATCCTCGCTGTTCCGGTGGTGGCCTTCTCGGGCATGTTCTCGATGTTGCTCGGCTACCCGCTGCCCGACACAGCCTGGGTGGGGTGGATCTCCCCGGTTCTCGGCACCGTCATGTACGTGTGGGGTGGTTCCCCGTTCCTGACCGGCGCGGTCAGCGAACTGCGTGCCCGTAAACCCGGCATGATGCTGCTGATCGGGCTGGCGATCACCGTCGCGTTCATCGCGTCGTGGGGGGCGAGTCTCGGGCTGCTGGATCACGAACTGGACTTCTGGTGGGAGCTGGCGCTGCTGATCGTCATCATGCTCCTCGGGCACTGGATCGAAATGCGGTCGCTCGCACAGACCACCTCCGCACTGGACTCCCTCGCCGCACTCCTTCCCGACGAGGCGGAAAAGGTCGACGGGGACACCACCGTCACCGTCGCGCCCGCGGACCTGCAGGTCGGCGACGTTGTCGTGGTTCGCCCTGGCGGACGGGTTCCGGCTGACGGTCGGGTGGTGCAGGGCTCGGCGAGCATGGACGAGTCGATGATCACCGGCGAATCCAAGCCTGTACGCCGCGGCGACGGGGACGCGGTCGTGGCCGGAACCGTCGCCACTGACTCCGGCATCCGTGTTGAGATCAGCGCCGTCGGAGAGGACACTGCTCTCGCCGGCATCCAACGCCTGGTCACCGAGGCCCAGAACTCCTCCTCGAAAGCACAACGCCTCGCCGACCGTGCCGCCGGATGGCTGTTCTGGTTCGCGCTGATCGCAGCGGCAATCACCGCCGTTGTGTGGACCATCGTCGGGTTGCCTGATGATGCGGTGATCCGCACCATCACGGTGCTGGTCATCGCCTGCCCGCACGCTCTGGGCTTGGCAATCCCACTGGTGGTGTCCATCGCCACCGAGCGCGCCGCCCGCGGCGGGGTGCTGATCAAGGATCGTCTGGCGCTGGAGAGCATGCGCACCGTCGACACCGTGTTGTTCGACAAGACTGGCACCCTCACCAAGGGCACCCCCGCCGTCACCGCAGTCGAACCTGCTGGCGGCATCGACCCTGACACGCTGCTCGCCCTGGCCGCCGCGGCCGAGACGGACTCGGAGCACCCACTGGCCCGCGCCATCGTGAACGCCGCGAAAGCCCAGCAGCTCAGCGTGCCCGCGGCAGCGGATTTCACTTCGTCCCCAGCGGTGGGAGTCAGCGCACGGGTCGACGAGACGCAGGTGAAGGTCGGTGGCCCGTACCTGCTCGAGCAAGAAGGCGGCAGCGAGCTGCCCATCGCGGATCAGTGGCGAGAGGAAGGTGCGATCATTCTCCACGTCCTCATCGACGGGCAGGTGGCCGGGGCGCTCCGGTTGGCTGATGAGATCCGGCCGGAGTCCCGCGCGGCCGTGGCCGCGCTGCACGAGCGGAACGTGCAGGTCGTCATGATCACCGGTGACGCGGAAGCGGTCGCAGCCTCGGTCGCGACCGAGCTCGGCATCGACCGGTACTTCGCGGGCGTCCGACCCGAAGACAAAGCCTCGAAGGTGAAGGGGCTGCAGGGCGAGGGCCGCAAGGTCGCGATGGTCGGTGACGGCGTCAACGACGCGCCCGCTCTCGCGCAAGCGGACGTTGGTATCGCGATCGGTGCCGGCACGGATGTCGCAATTGCCTCCGCCGGAGTGATCCTCGCCAGCGACGACCCCCGCTCTGTGCTGTCGGTGATCGAACTGTCTCGCGCGAGCTACCGGAAGATGAAGCAGAACCTATGGTGGGCGGCCGGCTACAACCTCCTCTCCGTCCCCCTCGCGGCCGGCATCCTCGCCCCGGTCGGGTTCGTGTTACCCATGTCGGTCGGGGCGATCCTGATGTCCTTGTCAACGATCGTGGTGGCCCTCAACGCGCAGCTGCTGCGCCGGCTGGATCTGTCGCCTGACGCGGTCGCCGGACGCGGCTGATCCCTACATTCACGTCGTACCCTAGGACCGCGGGAGGTGGAACGTGTCGCTGATGAACATCGCTGACAGCGTGGACCGTTCGCGTGCGCGCGCCCGCACCCGCACACTGCTCACCCTCCTCGCCGTCACGACCGCCGTGATCGTCGGTCTGTTGGCGATGCACTCGCTCGGCTCTGGACAGGGCCACGACGCCGCACCCATGTCCCATGCTGCCTCGATGGGCGAGACCCACGCGGCAACGGCCAGCACCAGCGAGGGCGCCACAGCGGCGACGGGGTGCATGGACTGTGGCGGAGGGAATGCGGACATGCTGGTCATGGCCTGCATACTGGCGATCCTCGCTCTGGTGATGCTGCTCGCTCCCCGCAGCGCAGCGCTGCTGCGCGTCGTCCGTGACCGGGCACCGACCGTCGCCCTCTTGGCACCGGGTCGTCGCCCTACTCTCGCGACCCCGTCATTATCTGTCCTCTGCGTTAGCCGTACGTGAACGGCGGGGGAGTAGGTACCCGGTACCTGCTTCGCCTCCGCCTTTTCGCCAGCTCGCCGCTGGCTTCACGTATCGATGCTTGGAGACCCCAGATGAAAATTCGTACAGCGGCCACGGTCGCGCTCACCCTCGCCACAGCTCTCACCCTCGCCGGTTGCGCGGGCGGTGGCAACTCGACGTCTATGCCCGGGATGGATCACGGCGGAAGCTCCTCGTCAGCTCCCGCCGAGGCTGCGAATTTCAACGACGCGGACGTGATGTTCGCGCAGATGATGATCCCGCACCACACGCAGGCTGTGGAGATGTCGGACATGCTCCTCGGGAAGGACGGTGTCGATGAGCGTGTCACCGCGTTGGCCGAAGAGATCAAAGCCGCCCAGCAACCCGAAATCGATCAGCTTGAACAGTGGCTGGATCAGTGGGGCGCGGACTCGTCCATGGACGGCATGGGCGACATGGACCACGGTGGCGGGATGATGACCGAGGACGACATGCAGGCGCTTGAAGGTGCCAGCGGAGACGACGCGTCCCGGCTGTTCCTGGAACAGATGACTGTCCACCATGAGGGCGCGATAGACATGGCGCAGGACGAGATCGACAACGGTCAAAACCCCGACGCGATCCAGATGGCGCAGAACATCGTCGACACCCAGACGGCGGAGATCGCGGAGATGGAGAACATCCTCGCGGCACTCTGACCCATAAGGTGTGGGGCGCGGTCGCGCCCCACACCGCGGTCAGTGGCCTGCAGGTCCGACATGGAACACCGCTTCTTCCTCGGCGCACCCATGCGCCCACGCACCCCCGCTCATTCGCCACCCGCCGCGCACTTCCCGCGCTCGGCGTCTTCGCCGCCGCAGTCCTAGTAGTCACCGGCTGCGCATCGAACCCAGGGCAATCCTCTGGGGCGGAGACACCTCTCACACATGTGCACGGGATCGTCGCCGACCCCGCCGGTGAGGGATTCCTTATCGGCACACACGCGGGCATCTACCCCACCACCGCAGACGGCGACACCGGTGCCCGGATCGGTCCAGGGTTTGATGCGATGGGGCTTACCGCCGCCGGGGACGCTCTTCTCGCCTCCGGGCACCCTGGCCCCGACACCCCCGCGGAACTTGGCACCCCTCACCTGGGCATCATCCGAAGCATGGATCGGGCCATGACCTGGTCTCCCGTGGTCTTCTCAGGCGAGAAGGACTTCCACGTGCTCGCCGGCACCACCTGGAACGTGGTCTATGGCATCGCCACCGACAACCCCGAACTGCTCACCAGCACCGACGGGGGAGTCACCTGGCAACCCACCGGATCAACGATCCCCGCCCGCAACGTTGTCGTCGACGCCGCCGAACGGCTCATCGCGTCCACCCCAGACGGGCTGCAAGTGAGCACCGACGCGGGAGCCACCTTCACCGGTTGGACGGACGCTCCCACCATCGCGCTGCTGAACACCTCACCCGACCACCAGCGCATCGTTGGTGTCGACACAGCCGGCACCGTCTGGGTCACTGGCGCCGGCGAGTCGGAATGGGTCGAAGCCGGCGCTACCAGCCTGAGCGTGCAGGCAGTCGCGATCACCAACGCGGGAGAGGTATTGACCGTCGACCAGACGGGGATATCTCCTCCCGTCCCACCGGCGTCGACAGGCTCCGAGCAATGAACAGCCCCGACCAGACCCCACCCGCCCGCATCGATGACGTCGATTGCGGCTGCGGCCCGACCCCGGCTGAGGCACGCCGGCTGGGGTCCAGTGTCAGCCGGCGCAGCCTGGTGGGTGCTGCTGCACTGGGAATAGTTCTCAGCGCGACGGGTCTGGGACTAGCGGCACCCGCGTTCGCGGCGAAATACCCCACGTGGGACGACGTCGAGAAAGCGCGCCGCAACCAAGCCAGCAAGAATGCGGAGATCGGCCGCATCGAAACACTGATCCGCTCTCTCACGAACGACGTCGACACCAAACAGGCCGAAGCCGACCGCCTCGGGCAGGAGTACGTGCTCGCTCAAGAGGCATATGAAGACGCAGTCGAACGCGCCGACGCTGTGCAGGCTGAGGCCGATGCCGAAACTGCGCGCGCAGCAGAAGCAGCGGCGAAGCTGGGGGCACTGGCCGCGGAGCAGTACCGCACCGGGCGAAGCGACCTGACCTTGGAACTGTTCTTCTCCGACACCGCAGCCGACGCGGACGAGCTTCTGGGCCGCTTGGGGGCGATCGACAAGATCGCTGACGCCAACCGAGCCCGATACGCGGACGCTGCCGGTGCCCGCGACAACGCCCGGAACCTGAGCAATCAGGCCGTCGTCGCTCGCGATGAGCGCGATCGCCGCAAGGGCGAAGCGGAACAGAAGATGCGAACCGCGCAAGCAGCCGCGCAAGCGGCGCTCGACGCGCAAACCGAGCACCGGCTCACCCTGGAAGCCCAACTCGACGCACTCCGCGATACGACAGCATCGACACTCGCCGGCTACCAGGCAGGTGTTGAAGCCGAACGCAAACGCCGAGAAGAAGCCCGTCGTAAAGCACGGGAAGCAGCCGCGCGGCAGGCCAGAGAGGAAGAACAACGACGTCGCGAGGAGGAACGGCGGCGACGAGTAACAGGCGGTAAACCCAGCGGGGCCTCCGGCGCGAGCGGCAACACGGGCGGAAGCGGTGGCCAGGTCCAATCGTCGGGATGGGTGCGACCAGCTCACGGCTGGATCAGCTCAGGATTCGGGACCCGAGGGACGATCTGCCGCAACGGGTACTGCACGAATCGCGGGCACCGCGGGACAGACTTTGCGAGCAGTTGCGGATCCCCCATTTACGCCGCCGCGGCCGGCACCGTCATCTTCGCCGGCTACAGCGGCGCTTGGGGCAACTACATCAAGGTGCAGCACCGCGACGGCACCATCACCGGGTACGCCCACATCATCGACGGTGGCTACAACGTCCGTTACGGCCAAGCCGTCCGCGCAGGCCAAGTCATCGCCTTCATCGGTAGCACCGGCGCCTCAACCGGATGCCACCTCCATTTCGAGGTCTACCTCAGCGGCGTCCGCGTCGACCCCGTCCCGTTCCTCCGTGCCCGCGGGATCGCCGTATGACCCCCCGTATTCAACAGCTGATTCGGATGCGCCCCCTCGACGGGCGACTCACCGTCGCGGAGCGAGCGTCTTACGTCGAATCGTTCCTCGCCTGCGCGGCGACGAAGAAGAACGCTGACGACATCGCGTGCGCACGCATCGCCGTCCTCCTCGGCCGGGAAATCAGTTTGGACAGCAAGATCATGCGTGTGGCGCTGGAGGACGCTCAGCGGTCCTGTCGACGATGTCAGCATGCATGCACCAGATTGCTCGCCCTCTTCTAGTCGGTTCGCGCGAAGATTCGAGAAAGAGCGGATCAGTCCATGCGCATCCGTCCCGGGGCATGCCGCTGGTGCGCGCGCATCGAGCTCCCTCACACGAACGACAAGGCTCCTTCGACCCCTTCTCAACTACACCGACAATCGCTCTTATGTCGGCCCGGCACCCCACCACCTGCTCAGGTTCGTAAACAGGTCATCATCCGGTGTATAGTCACCGCATGCTGACTCGTGCCTCGCGGGTGGACGTAATGAACCGACTCGGCCGCGCAATGGCGGACCCAACTCGTTCCCGCATCTTGTTGTCCCTCTTGGAAGGTCCCGGTTATCCGGCTGAGCTGGCCCGCGAATTGGGTCTGTCTCGGACGAACGTGTCGAATCATCTTGCGTGTCTGCGTGGGTGCGGGCTGGTGGTTGCGTCTCCTGAGGGGAGGCGGACGCGGTACGAGGTCGCCGACCCGCATCTGGCATTCGGGCTGCGACAGCTACTGAAAGCCGTCGTTGCGGTGGATGAAGGTGTCGCGTGTGTGGACGACGGATGTGAGTGCTGCTCCACCAGTACGACGCTGGAGGTAGGACGGTGAGCGAGGAGTGCTGCGGGCAGGCGGAGCGGCCGAAGCAGATCCGCCGGATTACGCTGGCAAACCCGCAGAGGGAGAGCGTGGACGACTTGTGCTGCGCTCCAGCGCAAGCAGCCCTAAGGCCTGAACCTCACGCCGACGCAGACGCGTGCTGCGGCGCCGATGAGCGGGCCGTCGGGGGGGAGGAGCCTGGGGGCCGTCCGGTGTGGTGGCGGGATGCCGGGTTGCTTCCTTCGGTCGTGGCGGGTGTGCTCTTGCTTGCGGGGTACGTCTCAGAGTGGTCAGGGGCAGAACTTCCGGCAGTGGTGCTGCTGTGGGCATCGCTTCTTGTGGGGGCATCAACGTTCGTTCCTGGCGCGGCGCGTCGGCTGATGCACGGTCGTCTGGGCGTGGGGCTGCTGATGACGATCGCTGCTGTTGGCGCTGTCGCCCTTGGACATGTCGGCGAAGCTGCGACGCTGGCGTTCTTGTTCTCTTTGGCCGAGGCGCTCGAGGACCGGGCGATGGATCGGGCGAAGGAGGGACTGCGGGCCCTGTTGTCTTTGATCCCCGACACCGTGCGGGTATCGCGCTTGTCCGGCGTCGAGACCATCTCAGCCTCAGACGTGCGCCAACTCGATGTGCTCATCGTCCGCGCGGGTGAACGTGTTGGGACCGATGGTGTGGTCATCGAGGGCAGATCGAGCCTGGACACGTCCGCGGTCACCGGGGAGTCGATTCCGGTAGAAGTTGGTCCAGGCGCCGTTGTCACGGCTGGGTCGATCAATGGGGCAGCCACTCTCCGGATCGAGGCCACTGCGGACGGTCATGACAACTCGCTCACTCAAATCGTTGGCTTAGTGGAGCAGGCTCATACCCGGAAGGGAGAGCGGGCTCGCCTCGCCGATCGGATTGCTCGGCCTCTTGTCCCCGCGGTTCTGCTCGCCGCGACGTTGGTGGCCTTGTTCGGGCTGCTCATTGGTGACCCGTGGACATGGGTAGAGCGGGCATTGGTCGTCCTCGTCGCAGCGTCACCGTGCGCGCTCGCGATTGCAGTCCCGGTAACGATAATCAGCGCGATCGGATCGGCATCGAAGTTCGGTGTCGTGATCAAGTCCGGGGAGGCGTTCGAGCAGCTCGGCACAATCCGTACCATCGCCTTCGATAAGACAGGCACCCTCACCCGGAACGAACCCACCGTTGTCGACGTGCACCCTGCACCCGGGTACTCGCGCGAGGACGTCCTGGCCTGGGCGGCCGCGGTCGAGAGCTCTAGCACCCACCCCCTCGCCGCGGCCATCTCGTCCGCGTCATCGGCCGCCGCGCCGGCTACCGACGTCGTCGAGTACGCCGGGCTAGGGATCACCGGCCTCGTCGGTGGGCGGCGTGTTCGCGTTGGCAACGTCCGGTGGCTCAACCTCGGCGACTGGGTGCTCTCTGCCGATGACATGGCCGCGCAGGGCATGACGGTCGTTGTTGTAGAAACCGACGGCGTTGTTGCAGGTCTCATCGGGGTTCGCGACGAGCTGCGCCCCGAGTCGGCAGAAACTATTCGACTTCTCCATGAGCAAGGCATTTCCACGGTCATGCTCACGGGGGACAACGCCCGTACCGCTGCTGCTCTCGCCCGCGACGCCGGAATTACCGACATTCGGGCAGAGCAACTCCCAGCCGATAAGGCTGCCGCGATCAGCGAACTGATCGCCTCCCGGCCGACCGCGATGGTAGGCGATGGCATTAACGATGCACCGGGCCTTGCAACTGCCACAGTGGGCATCGCGATGGGAGTGAAGGGATCGGCGGCGGCCGTGGAATCCGCCGACATCGCCTTCTCCGGCCACGACCTCCGCCTGATTCCCGGCGCTCTGGCCCATGCCCGGCGCGGCCATCGCATCATGACCACCAACATTGGCCTCGCACTCGCGGTCATCATCGTGCTGTTCCCGCTCGCCCTATCCGGCCTGCTCGGGCTGGCCGGCGTCGTCCTAGTGCACGAGATCGCGGAGGTCGTCATCATCCTGAACGGTGTCCGCGCCGCCCGCAGGGCAAGTCCCCGCCTGGCGAGTGCACCGACACCGCCTCGGGTGACAGCTGATGATATTTCCCGGTTGGTATAGTTTTCCCGCCATGGTTGAGATGCCGCTGACGCACGCGACATCAGTTACCAGCACCGCCCGACCGATAACGAAACTCATTTCGATCGGAATTGCGGCCCTTCTGCTGGTGGCCGGCATTCTGACGGTGTCCCATATGGATGATGTCGCGGTCGCGCCGGTGACCGTGGCGAGCAGTGCCGCTTTGCCCTCTTCGGAAGCGACCGCATCTTCCACAACCACGTCCGACGACATCGTCGCCGCGGCGGTGGGGGTTTGCGTTTTCGGCGTGGTTTGCTCCCTGATCGCGTTCGCGTGGCTGCGTCGAGCTTTCGTACTGCTTGGACGGCGTCGACTCATTGCTGTGACCAGACGTGTACGGGGGGCGCTCAGGCCACGCCGCACACGCGTTCCAAGGCCGACGACCGTCCTCCTCTGCATCGCCCGGGTTTGAGCCCAGTCTCCATCACCTGATCGGCCGGCGCTCAGCCTCCATAACCCGATCAGCCGGTACCTGCCTAGTCGCCACAGCTTCTGATGCTGCCCGCGAAGTCACCGCAGCTTGCCGTGTGCAACCACTCACCGTGCTCGCTGACGCCGCCGAGGGCGGTGAGTGACGCACGGCCACCAATCATTCATCCCCGTGAGAGGAACGAACGCATGGGATCAGCTCACAGCCACGGAACGGGCGAGGGAACCCCGAGAAAGCGCCTGCTGATCGCTTTCGCAATCACGACCTCGGTCTTTGTGGTTGAGGTCGTGGGCTCAGTGATTACTGGCAGCTTGGCCCTGCTCATCGACGCAGCACACATGCTCACCGATGTGATCGGGTTGGGCCTCGCGGTCACCGCCGCCCACCTGATGAATCGTGCTCCGACTGACCGCCACACGTGGGGGCTCCGTCGCGCCGAGGTACTGGGCGCTCTGACTCAGGCAGCCTTGCTGTTGGGGGTTGGGTTGTTCGCTCTCGTCGAGGGGATTCGGCGCCTGTTTGAACCTCCTGAGATCTCCTCCGGCGCGCTCCTCTTCTTCGGCGTCGTCGGCCTGGTCGCGAATATCGCTTCATTGCTCGTGCTGCTGAGTGGCCGCAAGCAGAACCTCAACATGCGCGCCGCGTTCTTGGAGGTTCTCAATGACGCGTTGGGGTCAGTCGGCGTGATCGCCAGCGCGATCGCGATCACGGCATTCGGGTGGTATCAGGCTGACGCGGTCGCAGGAATTCTGATCGCGTTGCTCATCATTCCTCGCACGTTGCTCTTGCTCCGCACTGCGGGGAGCGTGCTGCTTGAGTCCACCCCGCCGGGCCTGGACCTCCAGGACGTGCGTCGGCACCTGCTCGAGCTACCCCATGTCATCGCCGTCCACGACCTTCATGCGTCGCAGGTGTCGACAGACTTGCCGACCCTGACCGCGCATGTGGTGGTGGATGACGGGCTCAACGGGGAGGAATCCGCGCAGTTGCTGCGGTCACTGCAGGTGTGTGTAAGTGACCACTTCCCGATCAGCATCGAGCACTCCACCTTCCAGATCGAACCCCAATCCCACTTCGGGGAGCACCGCGCCCATGCGTAATGCACACTGCCAGTGGTTCACCGCCACGATGCTCGCCATGATCGTCGCCGGATCGGCGATCCTCGCACCAGCTGCCGTAGCCGACTCCCGCGAGCTCACCACAGTCCCCTCGGGCCCCACCTCGACGAGCACCCCGGAGCCAACACCCAGCCCGTCACTCCCGTCCGCGCCCGCTGAAGATGTACACAACGAACCCAGTTCAACCAGCCAAGCCCTGCCGGTGGTGGGACTTGTCGGTGGGATCGCACTCATCGGCGGCTGTTTGATCGTCGTGGTCATGATGGGCCGGGAACGGCGCCGCCGCGATCTCGCCGAGCTGCAAACTGGGGAGGGATCCGATGAGCGCTAACCGGCTGCGCCGCGTCGCTCTCGCAGTCATCACCGCCGGGCTCACCGTCCTCATTGACCAAGGCACCAAAGCCAACGCATTGAGCGGGTTGAGCCCTAGCGAGCGCATCCCCCTGATTGGGGATCTCCTCGGTTTGCAGCTGGCTTTCAACGCAGGAGCGTTTCTCTCCTGGGGTTCGAACATGACCTGGGTGCTCACCACGCTCGGCGTGGTCGCGACCGCGCTTCTCGGTATTGCCGCGTGGCGCTCGCGAACGCCGGGGTGGGCCGTCGGAATGGGGCTCGTCCTCGGCGGTGCGATCGGGAACCTCATTGACAGGCTCTTCTTCTACCCCGCGTTCGGTCGCGGCTACGTCATCGACTTCTTGGCGTATGGGAACCTCTTCATCGGAAATCTTGCTGATGTCGCACTCGGTGTCGGTGGAGGCGTTTTGCTTCTCACCCTTTGGCGGCAACGTCGGCACCGCCGGGCGACGGCAAAACACGACGACTCCCACGCACGGGTGCCGGATGAGCGTGCGCTATGACCAAGAAGCAGCGCACCCCCTCCACCTACCAGCGCAACGCTCTGGCGCCGGCACTCATCGCAGCGGCGGTGTTGTTCCTGGCCCCCACCCTGCTCGAGAGCGACTGGTTTACGGTCGTGCGGTTCGTGGTCGCCATCCTCGCGGCGATCGCCGCGTGGTTCGCTTTCCAGGCCCGACAGTGGTGGTGGATCCCAGTGCTCGCGACGATCGTCGTGCTCTGGAATCCCATCTTCCCGTTCCCCTTCTCAGGGCCCGTGTGGTCGGCGGCGCAACCGGTCGCCGCGGTTGCGTTCCTCATTGCCGGTTCACTCATCAAGGTGCGTCGACCGTGAGATCACGCGAACACCCCAGCGGCACGGCACCGCCGCAGCACGCCCCACCGAGGAGGACAACGAAGCAGTGGCTGCCGGGGTGGGGGGCCATGCGGTGAGCGCTTGGATCCCCGACGCGCCGCCTTCGTTCCTCGCGTTTCTCACTCCCTATCCGCAGCCGTTTCCGGTGCTTCCGGTCGTCGCGATCGTGCTTGCGGCCGCGTACGTGGCAGGAGTGGTCCGATTGCGGCAGCAGCGGAGACGCTGGTCGGTGGCGCGCGCGGGGTCGTTCCTGCTGGGATGTGTGATCCTGTTTGTCGTCACCGGTCTGGGTGTCGAGAACTACAGCTACGCACTGTTCTCCGTTTCGATGTTCCAGCAGCTGACCTTGATGTTCACCATCCCGCCGCTGCTGATCCTGGGGTCTCCCGGAACGTTGCTTCTGCGCTCGACACCACACCACGGCCTGGGCCTCATCCTCCTTCGACTGGCGCATGCGGGCCTGCGCAGCAGAGCCGCTCGATGGGCGCTGAGCCCCGCCGTCGCGGTGCCCCTACACCTGTTGGCGTTCTACGGGTTGTACCTCGCCAAACTTGCCGACCCGATCCTCACCGTGCCCGGCGGACATCAGCTCCTCGATGTCGCATTTTTGACGGTCGGGGTCCTGTTCACGGTACCGATTCTTTCCAACGATCCGCTGCCCTCGCGGATGTCCTACCCGGGCAGGGCTCTCGATCTGTTTGCCGAGGCGGCGCTCCACGCGTTCTTCGGGGTGTTTCTCATGATGAGCACCACCCTCCTGGTCGACCGCTTCGCCGCTCCGCCCGCCGCGTGGGGCATTGAACCTCTCGATGATCAGTGGCTGGCAGGTGCACTTGCATGGTCCTACGGCGAAGGTCCCACGCTTCTCATGCTGATCTACGTCGTGCATCGGTGGTTCCGCGACGACACACGACGCGCCGTCGAAGCCGACCGGCACGCTGACGCGTACGGGCACGCCGACCTCGACGCGTACAACGAATACCTCACCGCCCTCGCCCGAAAGGACGCCCAATGAGACGCCGCAACCCGGAGGGACCCCTGCATGTGCCTGACGTTGACTGCGGGTGCGCCCCCACAGCCGACGAGCTGCGATCGCTCCGCACTATTTCCCGCCGTGGCGTCGTCGGCTTGGCCGCGATAGGAGTCGTGGTCGGATCGGTGGGGCTGGGCGTAGCGGTACCGGCGTTCGCGGCGAAGTATCCCACGTGGGACGACGTGGAGAAAGCGCGTGCCAATCAGGCCGCAAAGAGCACTGAGATTGCCCGTATCGAAGGCCTCATCCGCGGCCTCGAACGCGACGTCGACGCGAAACAAGCCGAGGCGGAACGGCTCGGGCAGGAGTATCTGCTCGCTCTTGAAGCGTTCGAGGATGCCGTCGACCGGGCGCAGACCCTCCAGGACCAGGCCGACGCCGAGACTGCTCGTGCTCGTGAAGCAGCGGCGAAGCTCGGCGACCTCGCCGCGTTGCAGTACCGCAACGGGAAAAGTGATCCTACCCTCGAACTGTTCTTCTCGGGATCCGGGGCGGATGCCGACGATCTACTGGCCCGTCTCGGCGCCGTCGACAAGCTCATCGACGCGAATCGTGACGTGTACGCGGACGCCGTTGGCGCACGTAACAGCGCCCAGAGCCTCACCGACCAGGCCAAGGTCGCGCGCGATGAGCGAGACCGTCTGAAGCTGCAAGCTGAGGAGCGCATGGACGCGGCGCGACAGGCCGCGCAGGCCGCGCAGGCAGCACTCCTCGCGCAGAATGAGCACCGCCTCACCCTCGAAGCGCAGCTCTCGGCGCTGCAAGACACCACCGCCGAAACCACTGCCGGATATCGGGCAGGTGTGGAGGCCGAGCGCAAGCGCCGTGAAGAAGCACAGCGGAAAGCCAGAGAGCAAGCCGCCCAGCGGGCACGCGAGGAAGAACGCCGCCGGCTCGAGGAAGAAGAGCGCCGCCGCCAACAAGCCGCAGCAGGCGGAGGCAACCAGGGAAGACCCAGTGGCGGTAGCTCAGCCGGTGGGCGTCCCGCTCCCTCCGGGTGGGTGCGGCCGGCGCACGGAGGAGTGACATCTCCCTTCGGGTCGCGCGGCACAATCTGCAGTAACGGGTACTGCACATCCAGCGGCCACCGCGGACTCGACTTCTCCGCAGGCTGCGGCGCACCGCTATACGCCGCAGCAGCAGGAACGGTCATCTTTGCCGGATGGAGCGGGTCTTGGGGCAACTACGTCAAGATTCAACACCGCGACGGCAGCATCACCGCCTACGCGCATATCCTCAACGGTGGATACAACGTCAGCTACGGGCAGACGGTGCGCGCCGGGCAGGTCATCGCCTATGCCGGCACCACCGGAGCCTCCACTGGATGCCACCTCCACTTCGAGGTATACATCGGCGGGGTGCGGGTCGACCCAGCAGCCTTCCTCCGAGCACGCGGAGTCGAACTCTGACAATGCAACCCTCGACATCGACAGTCTTACGGAGGCTCCGACGCTCAGCGTCAATTCCCCTCCTCATCAACTACCTCGCCAAACCGGCGACGGTAGGCGGGGCGCACTCCCTCGTCGCTCCGCGGCAGCTGCGTGATGGTGCCACGACGCTGCCAGTTTGGGCAGACCCACACCCCCGATGGGTCTGCCCAAACCCCTACCCGACGCCCGAATGTCAGGCGCAAATACACGCATACGCCGCCAGAAAGATCAGGAGTTCCCTTGAAACCTGCAGCAAGAGCCACCATCGTGACGATCGCCGTGGTCGTCGTCCTCGTCGCACTCGTCGCCGCGATCGCGTTCATCAACCGCCCGGAAGCGCCCACACCCCCGGAGGCCACCGACGGGGCACTCCCCGGAGCTCGTGCCAATTCCCATGTCCTCGATGACGCCGGGCCAGACGCGCCAACCCTGGTCGAGTTCCTCGACTTCGAATGCGAGGCGTGCGGAGCGTTCTACCCGGTCATAGAACAGCTTCGTGAGGAGTACGCCGGGGACATCAACTTCGTGGTCCGGTACTTCCCTCTTCCAGGGCACTTCAACTCGATGAACGCCGCTCTCGCGGCAGAAGCGGCTGCTCAACAAGACGAGTTCGAAGCCATGCACAGCCGCCTCTTCGAAACCCAAGCTGAATGGGGGGAACTCCGCGAATCACGCGCCGCCCTGTTCCGCAGCTACGCCGAAGACCTCGGCCTCGACATGGATGCTTATGACGCAGCGGTCGCGGACCCGGCAACGCAGGAGCGGGTAGAAGAGGATTTCAACGATGGGCAGTACCTCAACGTCACCGGCACACCCACCTTTCTCCTCAACGGCGAGAAGCTAGAACTTGAGCAACTCTCCGACCTCACCGACGCGCTCGACCAAGCAACAGGTCGCGCACCGCAGCAATGACGGATTTCTGACGATGCCTCTATGACGCCAGTACGAGGGTTCCTCAAACTGCGTGCACTCGACGGTCGACTGACCGTCGAGGAACGGGCGTTTTTCGTCGAGAGTTACCTACAGTGCGAGAAGATTGCCTGCAATCTGATCGTCGATGCATGCGCAGAGGTTGCCGTCATCCTGAGCCGTCATACCGGCGCAGACCGAGCCGCCCTAAGGGGAGCTCTGCGACAAAGTCTCGCCGAATGCGAAGGCTGCAGGCTAATCAGCCTGGAGTTGCTCAACCGCCTTTAGACAGCGCGCCACTCGGCCCATCGTCGATGGGTCCCAGAACGGTTCCCTCACCGTAGACGATGGTGCCGTCGTCGAGATACGAGGACAACACAACGGGAGCCTGCACGTCGAGCCCGGCGCGCTGGTGCGAGTCGCCCCTGGCGGCAAACTTGCCGGGTCGATCAACGTCGGGGGCACAATCGAGAACGCCGGAACACGTGGAGGCTCCGTAATGCAGTACGGCCGCGGCAGCATCCGCGACCTACCAGGCTCAAGCGTCAAAGAACCCGACAGCACTAGTTACGGCGCTCAGGTCTACCGGTGGTGAGCGACACGACATCCGCTCTTTCCCCCTTCTCATTTGCGCCGATAATCAGCCTTATGTCGACGCGGAAGTCGGAGCTCCTCGCGAGAGTCGCGTGTAACTCCGCGACCCGTACCTTGTTCACCCGGTAGGTGACGATGCTCGTGATGGTGTCGTTCCAAAGACAACAGCCGCTGCGATGGCCGCGGCTGCCGCGACCCAGAGGTCGATCGCGCCGCCCTCCAGGGCGGGCCATGCCCAGGGTTGGATGACACCGCGGATCCGGCCGAAGATGGTGGACAGCACAACGTAGGCAACCGGAACGAGCGGCGCATGTCGCAGGCCGACCCACGCCTGCGCCAGGAGTAGGAGGGCTGCATAACCTAGTGCGTTCCTGGCACCGGACAGGTCATACGCACGCTCGAGCAGGTGCAGCGCTACCCAGTGTCCGGCGGCGTAGAGCCCAACGGCGCCGATGGTTGTCGCTGCGAGGAGGGCTCTATGAGGCCGAGTGGCAACCCCTGACGTAGGCGTAACGCTGTCAGCGGTGAGGTACCCGCACAGGACGACGCCGATCAGCGGGGTAACAACTGTGTAGGGCATCTGCCCGAACGCCGTGTTCGAATCGATGATCGGAATAACGAACGTCTGGCCCATCAGGAGCGCAGATGCCACGCCGAGCACGACCATCGCCGGTGCGAGCCACTGGGCTCGCAGGGTTCGAAGAAGCCAGATCATGGGGCCGGGACGGGAGGCAAGGGCAGGTCGCAGTCGCCAAGAGCTCTAACGGTGTCGTTGATCCAGGCCGCACGGCTTCCCCCCTCCTCATCGAGCAGCGCCGCCGCGGCCGCGGCCGCTTCGGGCTCACGCGCATCCAGCGAGTCGGCATCCCCTGTGGCGAGCACGAACATCGCCGCTACGGCGACATCGCTGGCGAAAAGTGCCGGTGTCGGATCGATATCGTCACGTGGGCATATGTCGCCCTCTTGACGCTGAGGGGTGATCGAGGTCATCAGAGAGTTGACGGTCGTTGCGGCGTCGAAGTCGCGTCGGTAGACCAACGAGACCGTCGATTCGGATTCCGTCAGGAGAGACGCTGTCACGCGATGGGGGACCGCGACCCCCTCCACATCAAGCCGGTCCAGGGCGGTGGCAATCACGACGGGTGCGTTCTGGGTCGCTGGGTTCCACAGTTGCTCGGGGTAGAGGCACACCTCTGAGACGCCTTCTTCAGTGCACACGAGGTCCTCTCCCGTGCGCGGGGGCGAGGGGTATGGGCCGAGGTCGCGGGCGAGCAACAGTGAAGCGGGGGCGACGATGGCGATGAGGGAGACGGCCATCGCAGCGCGCAAGGACACCGAGCGCCTGGTCTCCGTCTTCGTGAGCAGTATCGCGAATGCGGCGATTCCTGCCGCGGAGAAGAGAACTACGGTCGCGGGCGCCTGCCATGGGAGTTCTGCGTAAACGGCGCAGCAACCTGACAGCGCGAGACCGGAAAGGTATCGCAGCGGCGTAAAACTGACCGACCAGGTGAAGCCAAGCCACACGTAGGAGATGAGTACAGCGGCCGGGATACCGAGGAAGGTTGGGAGAACCGACCCCAGCCAGTACCCAAGAGTCGCGTGGAAAAAGATCATGACCATCCACGCGAAGATGATCTCGACAGGGACGCGGCCTGGCGAGCCCCATGAGCCGGTCGCCGCAATGACCACCCCGATCACCTGGAGCAGCGAGCCGAGGGCAATACTCGGCCAGAGCGCGGCCCACGCAACCGCGAGAGGCGGTCGTGAGGGGGCGAGCCTCGTGATCTGTCCGCGTCGGAGACGGTTTGCACTGAGCGCGGCGCCGAGCGCGGCGAAGGTGCACGAGAAGACGGTGAAGGCGGTGGCGGAGCTGATCACCCCCACCCAGTAGCCGCTCGTGTCAGCCCGAACGCCTTGTGAAAGTCCGAACAGGACCGTGAGGACGATTCCGGGAATGAGGAGGAGCAGGGCGGGGTGGGAGGAGAGGGGGAAGGCGGTCCGCATCATTCCGCCGTGCCGACTCGCTGCTCGTAGGCGATCTGCATGCGCTCGGAGCCACTCAGACCCGCGGGAGAATCACCGATGAAGGCGTCAGGTGTGCCGTCGAACTTCACCGTTCCCGCTGCCAAGACCACGACCTTCGAGAACGTGCCGATCGCCTCGTCAGTGTCATGCGAGGACACTACGATCGTTCGGCTCTCGGCCAGGTCAGCGGTGATGGTCCGGAACTGACGTCGTTGCGCTGGGTCGAGGTTGGCGGTCGGTTCGTCTAGGAGAAGCACCTGGGCGTCGTGAACCAGCGCGCCAGCGATGCCGAGACGCCGCGTCTGCCCTCCAGACAACGTCTTGGCGGCCTCGTTCGCTTTCGGCTCTAGTCCAACGAGGGCGAGTGATCGCAGCGACGACGACCACGCAGCTGCTTTCGTCATCCCCTTAAACCATCCCGCCAGCGCAACATGTTCGCGGACTGTCACACCCGGGTAGGTCTTCATGGATTGCGGCAGCCACGCGACGGCCTCTCTATAGCGCCGGCGATCTTTCGAACGGGGGCCTGGTCCCCCCACGCCGTCGATAGCGATTGACCCGTCCGTCGGCGGACGAAGTGAGGCGAGAATCTCGAGCATCGTTGATTTGCCGGCCCCGTTTGGGCCGAGCAAGAGTGACGAGCCCAGGGGAAACTCAACGCTGACATCGTGCAACGCGATGCGCCTGCCGTACCGATGGTGGATGTTGGATGCGATCAACGGCATGAAGGGACCCTACCCGGGCCGAAACTCAGTACGTCGCCTTGGCGGTGCCGTTCAGGTAGTGAAGGCTCCAGTTGCCGTTGATGGCCCCGAACTCCCAGTAGAAGGAGCTGTCCCTCAGGGTGTAGTTCTTGCTGCTCTTGTACCAGGTTGACGACCCGCAAACTCCGTTGATGGTCCGATAGTCGCCGACAGTGGCATCCGGGAGAGCGCCCCATTGATCAACCAGCTTCACCTCGATGCTGGTCACCTTCCCCCCGTTCGTCTTGGTGCAGTTCGACCACTTGATGACTGTGTTCGCACTGTCCTTCTGATTGTCGACCCAGCTGTACGAGTTGAACCCCGGGTTCGCATCCGTAAAGTCGCGAGTTCTGGACCCCTCCGCGTATGCCGGCGACACGGCCAAAGCCCCCACGACCGCAACGGCAGCTCCCCACCCCAGAAGCTTCGCAGCACGCTTGATTGACATACTTCCCCCTATTTCGATCTGGTGGAGCAAACCGCCCCGGGCTGAACATAGCGCAACTCGCCGCACCTCGGCATGCGGATGGGGGCCCGCTGTCTGCGTACTCGTCTTCGGTTGCGAGAACCGGAATCAGCCTGTTGCGGTTCGCCCTGAATCGCGCAGCAAATGGGGATCAAATCTGCAACGATGACGTGCCAGCGAAGAGGACCTTCTGGCGAGGCCGATAATCTGCGTTATGTCATCTTGGGGCGCTGTCGATGCGCCGACATCGCATGACGTCTCAGGCGGCGGTGCCGGAGCGGCGCCGGTGGATGCTGCGGAACAGGAACGCGCAGCCGTAGGCGCCGACGGAGAAACCGATCGTCGCGACGAGGAAGATCGTCGGCGGGAAGACGATCACGAGGCACAGCACGGTGACCGGGATGACGAGCAGCACGAGGGTGCGCAGGGGCTCCGCCGCGGGCAGCAGGAGCGCGTTCTTGAGCGTCTGACGGAACGGCGCCCGGTACGAGGCGACGAGCGCCATCGCGTGCAGGAACGCGGCGACCGCGTAGGCCGCGGCCGCGAAACCGAGTACCGCGAGACCCGTGAACAGCGGCTCGGGCGAGGACAGCCAGAACACGCCGCTGAAGGCCAGCGCGACGGCGGCCGACAGCAGGATGAGGGTGAGCCCGGTCGCGGCGAGGAAGTTCCGGCCGAAGGCGGGGAGGAAGTCGCGCACCGGCCTTCCGCTCTCCTCGTCCGAGTAGCGTCGGGTCACCTCGAACAGCGCGCTGGTGGCCGCGCCGATCGTCACGATCGGGACGCAGCACACGAGGAACAGGATGTTGAGGGCGACGAACTCGAGGAAACTCGTCAGGCCCTGGACCGCGCGGTTCTCCGGATCGATCCGCATCCGTCAGCCGGTCGCATCGGCGAAACGCGGGGCGATCAGTTCCGCCCCCGGTCCGCGGGTGCCGCCGATGGCGTCGAGCAACGCCCGGGCGCCCCGCGCGCCGAGGGTCTCGGCCGGCAGGTCGATGACGTCCGAGACGCCCGGCACGTGCAGGGCGAGTTCGGCGGGGCTCAGCGCGAGGATCTCGACAGGGCCCGTGTCCCCCGCTCCCATGAGGCGGGCGGCGATGAAGGGGAGGGCCGCCTCGTTGTGGACGAACAGCGCCGTCGTGTCGGGGGACTCCGCGAGCACGGCGTCGACGACCTCGGTCGCACCCGGCCCCGACGGGCAGGGCAGGGCGCGCGCGGTGAGGCCGGCCGCCTCGCTCGCGGCGAGGAACCCGCGCATGAGGCGGTCGGAGTACGACGTGTGCCGGGCCTGCACCTGCGGCGGGGCGCCGAGCAGGGCGACGGACTGATGGCCGCGCTCGGCGAGCCGCTGAGCGGCCAGTCGGCCGGCGGCCTCGAAGTCGAAGTCGACGCAGACGAGGTCGTCGGCAGCATCCGGCAGTCCGATGAGCACGGCCGGGATGCTGAGCTCGGCCAGCGCACCGACGCGCGGGTCGCTCGTCTCGACGTCGAGGATGAGGACGCCGTCGACCATGCCCGCCCGCGCGGCGCGTTCCACCCCCGCGGCGTCGTCGCTGGTCAGCAGGAGGATGTCGTGGTGATGCGCGCGTGCCTCTTTGAGGGCGCCGGCGACGATCTGCATGACGACGTGCACGTCGACGCCCGCGCGGATCGGCGCCTGCAGACCGAGGACGCTCGTGGAGCGCGAGGCGAGCGATCGGGCGCTGGCCTGCGGGCTGTAGGAGAGGTCGGCCATCGCCCGCTCGACGCGCTCGCGCGTCTCCTGCGAGATCGTCCGTTTGCCGCTCATCACGTAGGACACCGTCGAGATCGAGACCCCCGCGGCCTGCGCCACGTCCGCGATCGTGGTCATGAACACTCCTTCTCCGCGGGGTCTGCTCCGACACCCGGGTGGATCGAGCGTATCTGCTCGTCATGAGCCGGGAACGCCGCCCGCCGGACCGATGGACACGGTCCTGATCGCTAGTATAGGTTGGAATCGTTGAAGCGCTTCGACACCGTCGTCCATATCGCTGAAAGGCCCCTCGGTCATGACCCCTGTTGCCGCCGCGGCCTTCGCCGAACTGACGGCCGAGCGCGGCATCCTCTTCGGTGGCGACTACAACCCCGAGCAGTGGCCGCGCGAGGTCTGGCGCGAGGACGTCGAGCTCATGCAGCAGGCGGGGGTGAACCTCGTCACGGTGGGCGTGTTCAGCTGGGCCGAGATCGAGCCGACCCCCAGCTCCCGGCAGTTCGGCTGGCTTGACGAGGTGCTCGACCTGCTCGACGCCGGCGGCATCGCCGTGGACCTCGCAACCCCCACGGCCTCGCCGCCGCCGTGGCTGGGCGTGCGGCATCCCGAGACCCTTCCGGTCGACCGCGACGGTGTGCGACTCGTGGCCGGGTCCCGCAATCAGTTCGCGCCGTCCTCGCGGGTGTACCGCGACGCTGCGCGGGCGATCACGGCCGACCTCGCGGCGCGGTACGCGCAGCATCCCGCCGTCCGGATGTGGCACGTCGGAAACGAGTACGGCCAGATCGACCACGGCGACGAGGCGGCCCGGGCGTTCCGCGCGTGGCTGCTGCGCCGGTACGGGTCGATCGAGGGGATCAACGAGGCGTGGGGCACCGCCTTCTGGGCCCAGCGCTACGCCGACGTGTCCGAGATCCTGCCGCCACGGCGCGCGCCGTACCTCATCAACCCGACGCAGTCGCTGGACTTCCGGCGGTTCACCTCCGACGAGCTGCGCGACTGCTACCGCGAGCTGCGCGACACGATCCGCGAGGCCGGCGCGACGCAGCCCATCACCACCAACTTCATGGGGCCGTTCGCGCACGTCGATTACTGGTCGTGGGCCGACGACGTCGACGTCGTGAGCGACGACCAGTACCCCGACCCCGCCGATCCCGACAGTCCCGCCGACATCGCCTTCGCGCAGGACCTCATGCGCGGTCTCGGCGGCGGCCGGCCGTGGCTGCTCATGGAGCAGGCGATCAGCGCCGTGCAGTGGCGGCCGCACAACCTCCCGAAGACGCCCGCGCGGGCGCGGCTGGATTCGCTGCAGGCCGTCGCGCGCGGTGCCGACGGCGTCTGCTTCTTTCAGTGGCGCCAGTCGACCGCCGGCGCCGAGCGGTTCCACTCGGCGATGCTGCCCCACGCGGGCGCCGACACCGAGGTGTTCGCGGGCGTCCGCCGCCAGGGGAGCGACCTGCACCGGTTGCGGCCCGTCGTCGGCGGGCGCGTCCCGGCCCGTACGGCGCTCCTGTTCGACTGGTCCTCGTGGTGGGCCTCCGACGAACCCGCCCGCCCGACGACCCGGTTCGACGGCCTCGACCAGGTGCGTCGCTGGTACCGCGCGCTGTGGCGGCGCGACGTGCCCGTCGACGTGGTGCGCTTCGACGCGGACCTCACCGGCTACGACGTCGTCGTCCTGCCGCACGGCTACGTCCTGCGCCCCGCCGACGCCGCGCGCCTCGCGGAGGCCGCGGCCGCCGGTGCGCAGGTCGTGATCGGACCGTTCAGCGGCGTCGCCGACGAGCGCGGCCACATCCTGACGGGCCGCTCGCCCGCGCTCCTGCGCGACCTCATCGGCGCGAGCGGCGAGGAGTGGGTCGCCCTCCCCGACGCGGGGCTCGCCCTCGCCTCGGCGGACGGGCGGCACCCGGCATCCGTCGCCTCGGTCCTCGCCGAGAAGCTCCGCTCGGACGGGGCCGAGACGGTCGTGGCCTTCGCCGAGGGAGACCTCGCCGGGCGGCCGGTCGTGACACGCCAGGGCGGCGCGTGGTACGTCGGCGCGGTCGTCGACGACGCGCTGCTCGACGGGATCGTCGGCGACGTCCTCGAGGCGGCCGGGGTCGCCGGTGCGCTCGCCGAGCCCGTGCCCGGAGTCGAGGCGGTGCGCCGCGGCGACGCGCTGTTCCTGCTGAACCGCTCCCTCGAGGATGCGACGATCCCGCTCCCGGGCGCGTGGATCGACCTGTTGACGGATGACGAGATGGACGAGCACGTGACGGTCCCGAGGGGGGACGCGCGGGTCGTGACGGAAAGGCGAAGGACATGAAGTTCACCGACGGCTACTGGCTCATGCGGCCCGGAGTGACCGGGCTGTACGCGAGCACGGTGGACGATGTCCGTGCCGACGCCGAGGCGGGGAGTCTCACGGTCTACGCGCCCACCGCGCAGATCCGCCACCGCGGCGACACGCTCAACCGCCCGCTGATCACGACGACGTTCACGGCGCCGGCGCCCGGGGCGATCCGGGTGCGGGTGCAGCGGCACGCGGGCGCCGCGCACCGCGGGCCCGACTTCGCGCTGACGGCGCAGGAGGGGTACCTGCCGACGGTCTCCGTCGACGACGCCGAGGCGGTGCTGGATGCCGGTGACCTCCGCGTCCGCGTCTCGCGCGAGGGGGCGTGGCGGGTGGCGTTCGAGCAGGGCGACCGCGTCCTCACGACATCGCTGCCCCGGTCGATCGGACACATGAGCGGTCCCGACGGCGCCTTCGTGCACCAGCAGCTGTCGATCGAGCCCGGCGAGCGCGTCTACGGCTTCGGCGAGCGGTTCGGCGCGTTCACGAAGAACGGGCAGTCCATCGACACGTGGAACGCCGACGGCGGCACCTCGAGCGAGCAGGCCTACAAGTCGGTGCCGTTCTACCTGACGAGCCGCGGCTACGGCGTCTTCGTCGACAGCCCTGACGCGGTGTCGTTCGAGGTGGGGTCCGAGATCAACTCGCGCGTCCAGTTCTCCGTCCCCGGCGAGACGCTCGACTACTACGTGATCGCCGGCCCCGAGCCGAAGGATGTGCTCCGCCGGTACACGGCGCTCACCGGTCGGCCCGCGCGTGTACCCGCCTGGTCTTTCGGCCTGTGGCTGACGACGTCGTTCACGGCCGCCTACGACGAGGCGAGCGTCACCGAGTTCGTCGACGGCATGCGGGAGCGCGAGCTGCCGCTGTCGGTCTTCCACTTCGACTGCTTCTGGATGCGGGAGTTCCAGTGGACCGACTTCACGTGGGATCCGCGCATGTTCCCCGACCCCGACGGTCAGCTCGCGCGGCTGCGGGAGCGGGGGCTCAAGGTATCGCTGTGGATCAACCCGTACATCGCGCAGCGCTCCGCACTGTTCGCCGAGGCGGCCGAGAAGGGCTACCTGCTCAAGACCACGGACGGCGGCGTCTGGCAGTGGGACATGTGGCAGGCCGGCATGGCGATCGTCGACTTCACCAACCCCGAGGCATCCGCGTGGTTCGGCGAACACCTGCGCCGGCTCGTCCGGCAGGGGGCGGACAGCTTCAAGACCGACTTCGGCGAGCGGATCCCCACCGAGGGCGTCGTGTGGCACGACGGCTCCGACCCGCAGCGCATGCACAACTACTATCCGCAGCTCTACAACGCGCTGGTGTTCCGCGTGCTCGAAGAGGAGCGCGGCGTCGGCGAAGCGGTGCTCTACGCGCGCTCGGCGACGGCCGGCGGGCAGCAGTTCCCGGTGCACTGGGGCGGCGACAACGACTCGACCCTCCTGTCGATGGCCGAGACGCTGCGCGGCGGCCTCTCGCTCGCGATGAGCGGGTTCGGCTACTGGAGTCACGACATCGGCGGGTTCGAGGGCACGCCGGATGCCGGTGTCTTCAAGCGCTGGCTGGCGTTCGGTCTGCTCTCGTCGCACTCGCGACTGCACGGATCGGGGACGGTCCGCGTGCCGTGGGCGTTCGACGAGGAGGCGGTCGAGGTCACGCGCCTGTTCACGCGCCTGAAACTGCGCCTGATGCCGTACCTCGCGCGGGTCGCGGAGGAGGCGCACACCGACGGCATCCCGATGATGCGTCCGCTCGTGCTCGAATTCCCGGACGACCGCACGACGCACGACGCCGACGTGCAGTACCTGCTCGGTGACGCCCTGATGGTGGCGCCGGTGTTCGGCGAGGACGGTGACGTCGAGTACTACCTGCCCGACGGGCGATGGACCTCGCTCCTGACCGGCGATGTCGCGGAGGGGCGGCGCTGGCACGCCGAGCGCCACGGGTACGACTCCGTCCCGCTGCGGGTGCGGCCCGGCACGGTGCTGCCGTGGGGTGCTCGCGAGGACCGACCCGACTACGACTGGGCCGACGGGGTCACCCTGCGCTGCTTCGAGCTGCCCGACGGGTACGACGCCGAGACGATCGTGCCGGGCTTCGACGGCGCGCCCGCGACCGTGTTCCGCGTGCGCCGCGAGGGCGGTCGCATCACCGCCGAGTCGAGCGATGCGCGTGCGCCGTGGAGCCTGCAGGTCGGCGACCGCACGGCGTCGGCGACCGGTGCCGGCAGCGTCAGCGTGGAGGCGGCGGGGTGAGCGCCGAGGCCTTCCGCCGCGTCGACCTGCCCCTCGCCGAGCGGGCGCGCGACCTGCTCGACCGGCTGACCCCTGAGGAGCGCCTCGCGATGCTGCACCAGGCGATGCCGGCGGTCGACCGTCTCGGCATCCGTCCCTTCCACACCGGCTGCGAGGCCCTGCACGGGCTGGCCTGGGTCGGGGTCGCGACGGTGTTCCCGCAGCCGGTGGGCCTCGCCGCGACCTGGGACCCCGACCTGATCGAGCGGATCGGCGACCTCGTCGCGACCGAGGTCCGCGCGAAGCGCGCGTCGGGCGCCGACGTCGACCTGAACGTCTGGGCCCCCGTCGTCAACACGCTCCGCCACCCGGCGTGGGGGCGCAACGAGGAGGGGTACTCCGAGGACCCTCACCTCACCGGTCAGCTGGGTGCGGCGTACAGCCGCGGGCTGCGCGGCGACCACCCGCGCGTGTGGAAGACGGTGCCCTCGCTCAAGCACTTCCTCGCCTACAGCAACGAGACCGACCGGTCGGCGACGTCGTCGGAGATGTCGCTGCGCACCCTCCACGAAGAAGAGCTGCCCGCGTTCCGCCCGGCGATCGAGCAGAAGGTCGCGGGCAGCATGATGCTCGCGTACAACCGGGTGAACGGGGTGCCGGCGCACACGCAGCCTGAGCTCGTCGCCGAGGCGCGCCGCTGGAGCGACGAGTCGATCGCGGTCGTGTCGGATGCCGGTGCCCCCACCTTCCTCGTGACCATCCAGCGCGCGCAGCCCGACAAGGTGCACGGCGCCGCGGCGCTCGTGACGAGCGGGATGGACTCGTTCACCGACGACGGCCCCGACGCCGGCCCCACCCTCGAGGCCGTCCGCGGGGCGCTCGCGGCGGGGCTGCTGACCGAGGCGGATGTGGATGCCGCGGTGCTGCGTCTGCTCGAGATGCGGGTGCGGACCGGCGAGTTCGACGGCGACGACGATCCGTACGCCGGGATCGCCCCGGACGAGATCGACATCGCGGAGGCCCGCGAGCTCGCCCGGGTCGCCGCGGCGCGCCAGGTCGTGCTGCTGCGCAACGACGCCGGCATCCTTCCGCTCACGCCGCCCTCGTCGGTCGCGGTCGTCGGACCGCTGGCCGATCTCGTGCTCACCGACTGGTACTCGGGCACGCCGCCCTACGAGGTCGGGATCGCCCAGGGGGTGCGCGACCGGTACCCCGACGCGCACGTCGAGGCGGTCACGGGAGCCGACACCGTCGCCCTGCGCGCCCCCTCCGGCTACGTCGCCGCGACGGCCGACGGCGCGTTCGTCGACGCCGTCACCGCGACCCGCACCGACACGACGCTGTTCGACGTGACCGACTGGAGCGACGGCGTGCTCACGCTGCGGTCGCACGCGAGCGGCCGGCTGCTCACCGGCGCCGGCTGGCCGATGCGCGCCGACGCGACGCGCGTCGGCGGCTGGGTCGTGCAGGAGAGCTTCCGCCGTCACGTCCACGAGGACGGCACGTGGTCGCTCCTGCACCTCGGCTCGGGCCGGTGGGTCCGGGTCGTCCGCGACATCGGGCAGCTCGCCGCCGAGGCGGTCACCCTCGACGAGGCCGCGCGCTTCGAGGTCGAGACGGTCGTCTCGGGCCGCGACGAGGTGGCCCGCGCAGCCGCGGCGGCTGACGTCGTGATCGTCGCCGTCGGCAACGATCCGCACCTGTCGGGGCGCGAGACCGTCGACCGGCCGCACCTGTCGCTGCCGACCGCTGCCACGGATCTCTGGCGCACCGCGCGCGACGCGAACCCGCGCAGCATCCTCACGATCGTCTCGAGCTTCCCCTACGTGCTCGCGGACGCCGCCGACGCCGAGACGGTCGTGTGGTCGAGCCACGCCGGCCAGGAGCTCGGGCACGGTCTGCTCGACGTGCTGAGCGGCGACCGCGAACCGACCGGCCGCCTCGCCCAGTCGTGGCCCGCGCACCCCGCGCAGGCCGGCGACCTGTTCGACTACGACACGCAGCGACAGCAGGCGACCTACCGCCATCAGCCCGATCCCTACGCCTTCGCGTTCGGCCACGGGCTGGGCTACGGCGAGGTCGCCTACACGGCGGTGACGGTGGATGCCGCCCAGGTCGCCGCGCCGGCGCCCGGCCACCGGCATCCCGCCCTCGACCCACGGGTCGACGAGAGCGTCGTCGTCGCGACCGTGACGGTCGCGAACACGTCGGCACGGGCCGTCGAGGAGCTCGTGCAGGTCTACGCGGTCGCGCCCGAGCTGCCCATCGCCGCTCCCCGCCGCCTGCTGCTCGGGTACGCCCGCGTGCGGGTGCAGCCCGGCACCACCCGCACGGTGCAGGTCCCCTTCGCCGTCGAGCGCCTCGCGGTCTGGGACGACACGATCCGGATCGACGGGGCGCCCGAGGGCTGGCTGCACGAGGGCGCGCTGCGGGTGCAGCCGGGGGCGTACCGCATCGCCGCCGGCTGCTCGGCCGACCGGCTCGCGGTCGAGGCGGCCCTCGTCGTCACCGACTGACGACGGCGCCCTCGAGGACGGATGCCGTCGCCAGCCGCGCGTCGTCCGGTCCGATGACGTACGCCTCACCCGTGAACTCGACCGAGGCCGTCGCTTCGCGGTCGGCGCTGGAGGGCCCGACCCACAGGTCGACGCGTCCCGGCTCGACCGCGCGCACCGCGTCGCGGCCGGCGTAGGCGAGGCGGGCGGGCGGCACGCGGAACTCGACGGTCGCCGCCTCGCCCGGGCCCAGCGGCACGCGCTGGTAGGCGAGCAGCTGCGCCGACGGTCGTGTCGTCGTGCCCACGACGTCGTGACCGTACAGCTGCACGACGTCGGTCGCCGGGGCCTCGCCGGTGTTGCGCACCGTGACCGTCGCGGTGAGCCCGTCGCCGGTGGCGGCCTGCGGCGCGACACGCAGGTCCTCGTACGCGAACGTCGTGTAGGTCAGTCCGAACCCGAACGGCCGCACCGGGGTGGGGTCGGCGCTCGTGATGTCGCTGCGTCCGCCGAGGCGCGGGTGCAGGTAGGTGAACGGCTGCGCACCGGCCGAGCGGGGGAGCGAGACGGGCAGGCGGCCCGACGGGGTGACCCGACCCGAGACGATCCCCGCGAGGGCGTCCGCGCCCTCTTCGCCCGGGAAGAAGGACTGCACGATCGCCGCCGGCGCGGCGGCGCCGTCGAGCGCCCATCCGATCGCGTACGGCCGCCCCGAGAGGACGAGCACGACGACGGGGGTGCCCGACGCGACGACCTCCTCCACCAGGCGCCGCTGGACACCCGGCAGCTCGAGGTCGTCGACGTCGTTGCCCTCGCCCACGGTGCCGCGGCCGAACAGGCCGGCGCGGTCGCCGACCACGACGATCGCCAGGTCGGACCGGGATGCCGCGGCCACGGCATCCGCGATCCCCGCCGCGTCCTCGCCCTCGACGTCGCACCCGCGCACCGACTCGATCCGCGCCGCCGGGTACTCGGCGCGCAGCGCGTCGAGGACGGTCGGGATCTCGATGCCCGCGGGTGTGCCGGGGTGGTGGGCGAGCACGTGGTTCACGAACGAGTAGCAGCCCATGAGCGCCTCGGACGAGTCGGCGTTCGGGCCGAGGACGGCGATGCGCGCCGGCGCTGCCGCGGGCAGCGTGCCGTCGTTCGAGAGCAGGACGGCGGACTCGGCGGCGAGGCGCCGCGCGAGCTCGCGGTGGCGCGGCCCGTCGAGGTCGACGCTCGCGGGAGGCTCGGCGAAGTCCGCGTCGAGCAGCCCCAGGCGCTCCTTCTGCGCGAGGACCCTCAGGACGGCATCGTCGAGGACGCCCTCGTCGAGCGCCCCCGAGCGGATGCGGTCGCGCAGGGGACCGGCGAACGCGTCGAGCGTCGGCAGCTCGACGTCGATCCCGGCGCGCAGGGCGAGCTCCGCCGCTTCGCCCAGGTCGGCGGCGACACCGTGCGTGGAGTGGAGGAACGCGACTGAGAAGTAGTCCGCGACGACCGGCCCCTCGAACCCGAGGCGTCCGCGGAGGACCTCGCTCAGGTAGTACGGGCTCGCGCCGACCGGAGCGCCGTCGATCTCGGCGTAGCTGTTCATGACCGATCGCGCGCCGCCGTCGCGGAGGGCCATCTCGAACGGCGGCAGGAAGACGTCGGCGAGCTCGCGGGGTCCCGCGTGGACCGGCGCATGGTTGCGACCGGACTGCGAGCCGGAGTATCCGACGAAGTGCTTCAGCGTGGCATCCACCCCCGTCGACTGCAGACCGCGGACGTAGGCCGTCCCGATCGTCCCGACGAGGTACGGGTCCTCGCCGATGCACTCGTCGACGCGCCCCCAACGGGGATCGCGGATGACGTCGAGGACGGGAGCGAGCCCCTGATGGATGCCGAGCTCGCGCATCGACTCGCCGATCGCGACGGCCATCTCGGCCACGAGGTCGGGGTCGAACGAGGCGCCCCACGCGAGCGGGGTCGGATACGTCGCCGCCTGCCACGCCGCGAGGCCCGTCAGGCACTCCTCGTGGACGATCGCGGGGATACCGAGGCGCGTCTCGGTCTGCAGGCGGCGCTGCTCGCCCCACAGCCACGCCGCCCGCTCGACCGGGTCGACCGGGCGTGTGCCGTAGACCCGGGTGAGGTGGCCGAGGCCGTGGGTCGTGGCATCCGCGTACTTCGTCGTCGTGACCATCTCGTCGGCCAGGGGAGCGACGACCTCGCCGCCCTGGTCGACCCAGTAGCCGACGAGCTGCGCCGTCTTCTCCTCGAGCGTCATCTGCGCGAGCAGGTCGCGTACGCGCGCCGAAGCGCGCACCGTCGTGTCCGTCATGTCAGCCCTTCACGGCTCCGGTGAGGCCGCCGACGATGCGCCGCTCGAACAGGCTGAAGAACAGCAGTGCGGGGAGCATCGACAGCGAGGTGAACGCCAGCACGCGCGCCGTGTCGACGGAGTACTGCGACGAGAACGCCTGCACGCCCAGTGGGAGCGTGAACGACGCCTCGTTGTTGAGGATGAACAGCGGCAGCAGGTACGCGTTCCAACTGCCGATGAAGGCGAGGATGCCGACGGTGATGACACCGGGCACCGCGAGCGGCAGCACCATCCGCCAGAAGAACCCGAGTCGGCTGCAGCCGTCGATCGACGCCGCCTCCTGGATCTCGTCGGGGATCGCCCGCAGGAACGGCACCAGGATGATGATCGTCGTCGGCAGCGCGAACGCGATCTGCGGGAGGATGATGCCCGGCAGCGAGTTCATGAGCCCGAGCGAGCGGATCACGATGTAGAGCGGCGTGATCGCGACGGTGATGGGGAACATGAGCCCCGACGCGAACAGCGCGTAGAGCGCGCCGCGGCCGCGGAAGTTGTAGCGGGCGATGACGTAGCTCGCGGCGAGGCCGAGGGCGACGGCGCCGACGGTGGTGGCGAGCGCCACCATGGTCGAGTTCCCGACCTGCCCCCAGAACTGGCCGCTCGTGATCACCCCGACGTAGTTGTCGACGTTCCACGGATCGGGGAAGCCCGCCGGGTCGACCGTGATCGCCGAGTTCGACCGGAACCCGCCCAGGATGATGTAGATCACCGGCCCGAGCATGAGGGCGATGACGACGAGGGCGACGAAGTAGACGACCGGCGAGCCCCACGGCAGCGCCTTCTTGGGTGCACGGCGCGGGCGGGTGTCGACGGGCGGAGCCGTGACGAGGGTCATGGTGGCGCTCACTGCACGCCCCTCTCTGTGATCGCCCCGGCCGTGTCGCGGCGGAGCACGAAGCGCTGGTAGAACAGCGCGACGATGAGCGAGATGACGAAGATCACGACGGCGACGGCGTTGCCGTAGCCGAAGTTCCCGGCGTTGCGACCGGTGACGACCATGTAGATCGCCATCGTGTTGGTGCCGGCGACCGACGAGACGTACTGACCCCAGATGATGTACACGAGGTCGAACAGCTGCAGCGCGCCGATGATCGACAGGAACGCCCAGATGCGCAGGGTCGGAGCCAGCAGGGGCAGCGCGATGCGGCGCTGGATCTGCCAGTACGACGCGCCGTCGATCGCGGCGGCCTCGTAGAGCTCCTCGGGGATGCCTTGCAGGCCCGCGAGGAAGAGGATGACGGCGAAGCCGACGTACTTCCACGTGAGGATCGCCATGAGGGTCCAGATGGCGATCGCCGGGTCGGCGAGCCAGTCCTGCGCGAGTCCGCCGAGGCCGAGCTTCTCGAGCATCCCGTTGGCGGCGCCGCCCGTCGAAAGCAGCAGGCTGAACCCGGTGCCGACGACCACCTCGGCGATGACGTACGGCACGAAGATGAGGACGCGGATGACGGACTGCCCCCGCATCTTGCGGTTGAGCAGCAGTGCCAGCAGGATCGCGATCGGTCCCTGCAAGACGATCGACATGACGACGATGAAAGCGTTGTGCAGCAGGGCGCTCTGGAAGTTCGGGTCGCTGAAGATCGTGATGTAGTTCTTCAGCCCGACGAACTCGGTGGCCGGCCCGAACCCGGACCAGCGGAAGAAGCCGTAGTACGCGGCCATCAGCACCGGCAGGATCACGAACCCGACGAAGAAGACGACGGCGGGCCCGGCGAGCAGGAGCACCTCGAGGCGCCCCGACCAGCCGAGGCCCCGCCGGCGGCGGGACCGCGGCCGTGCCGGGGGCGACGAGTCGCCGCCCCCGGCGTGCGCCGCGAGAGCAGGGGTGTCCGAGACGGACATCTCGCGAACGGTCATGCTCAGCCCTGTGCGCCTGCGGCGTTGACGGCGGCGATGAACTTCTCGGGGTCGCTGCCTCCCGCGAGCAGGTCGACGACCGCGACGTTCAGCGCGTTGCCGACGTTCTGGCCGAGGACCGTGTCGAGCCACTGCGAAACGAACGGTGCGTTGTTGTACGCCTCGAGGATCTGCTGCAGGTACGGCTCCTCCACCGCCTCCTGCGCGACCGAGTTGACCGGCGGCGACTGGAAGGCCTCGTAGTACTTCGTCTGCTGCTCGGAGCCTGCGATGAAGTTGAGGAAGTCGGCGCACTCCTTGGGTGCCTGCGCGGCGCACGAGTAGCCGTCGACACCGCCCATCATGGAGCCCGGCTCGCCGTCACCGCCCGAGATCTCGGGGAAGGGGAACCAGGCGAGGTCGGGGAGCGGCTTCTCGTCGGGGGTGAGGGACGCGATCACGCCCGGGTCCCACGCGCCCATGAGTTCCATCGCGGCCTTGCGGTTGGCGATGAGGCCCGCCGAGCTGCCGGCGCCCTGCTGGGCGGCGGTCGTCAGGAAGCCCTCGTTGAACGGCTGGATGGCGGCGAAGTCCGTGAGGTCCTGAGCCGCGCGCGTCCAGCACTCGTCGCTGAAGTCCTTGGAGTCGCCGGTCTCCTCGATCACCTGGGGGCTGCACTCACGAAGGGCGAAGAAGTAGTACCAGTGAGCGGCGGGCCAGGCATCCTTCGCGCCGAGGGCGATCGGGGCGATCCCGGTGCCCTTCAGGTCCTCGACCGCGGCCTTCAAGTCGTCGATCGTGCTCGGGTTCTCCGCAATGCCGGCCGCGTCGAAGGCGTCCTGGCTGTAGAAGAAGCCGCCGGGGAGGACGGAGAGGGGCATGGCCCACACCTTGTCCTGGTAGGTCTCGGCGGCGAACGAACCCTCCGACACCTCGCTGCGGACGTCGTCCGAGATCAGGTCGGTGAGGTCCATCAGCTGGCCCGCGTTCACCATCGCGGTCATCTTGCCGCCGCCGCGCTGCAGGAAGATGTCGGGCGGGTCGCCGGCGTTGAGCGCGGTCTGGAGCTTGCCGTCCATGTCCTCGTTCTGGACGGACTGCATCGTGATCGTGACGCCCTCGTTCTCGGCCTCGAAAGCTTCGATCGCGTCCTTCCAGAACTGCTGACCGGGGCCGGTGGTCGAGTTCTGCCACAGCGTCATCTCGACGTCACCGCCGCCGCTGCCGCCGCCATTGCCTGCCGAACATGCGCTGAGCGCGAGGGTCGCCGCCGCGAAGGCCGCGAGTCCCACTGCGAACCGTCTGGTCCTCATGTGATCACCAATCTCCTCATTGAGTGCACGCTCGGTCGTCGAGGTGCGGGTGGTCCCGGCGGTGCGTGCCGGGCTTGCTCCAGTGTCGGAATTGTTGTGGTCGGCGTCAAACGTTTTCGAAAATGTTTTCCATGGGGCTACGCTTCGAGGCATGCGCAGGCGCACCACCATCCACGATGTCGCCGCGGCGGCCGGTGTGTCGGTCGCCACGGTCTCGAAAGCCGTCAACGGTCGCTACGGTGTCGCGCCGGCGACGGTGCAGCGCGTGCTGGGTGCCGTCGAGGAGCTCGGCTACGAGTCGAGCCTCGTCGCGAGCAGCATGCGCGCACGTCGGACGGGGGTCGTCGGGGTGCTCGTCGCGGACTTCGAGCCCTTCTCGGCCGAGGTGCTGAAGGGCGTCGGGGCGGCGCTGCGCGATTCGCGTCTGGACCTGCTCGCCTACAGCGGGTCGCGCCAGGTGTCGAGTCAGGGCTGGGAGCGGCGTTCGCTCAGCCGGCTGAGCGGCACGCTCGTCGACGGCGTGATCATGGTGACGCCGACCGTCGTGAACGTGACCGCCGAGGTGCCGGTCGTGGCGATCGACCCGCACACGGGGCCGGCGGATCTGCCCACCGTCGAGTCCGACAGCTTCGCCGGCGCCCGTCACGCGGTCGCCTACCTGATCTCGCTCGGGCACCGGCGCATCGGATTCGTCGCGGGCCGACCGGACCTGCGCTCGTCGATGCTGCGGGAGGGCGGGTACCGCCGCGCGCTGGAGGACGCCCGCATCCCCTTCGACCCGAGCCTCGTCGGGGTCGGAGAGTACGTCGAGGACATCTCCCGCGAAGCCGCGACCCGGCTGCTGCGCCGCGCCGACCGGCCGACGGCAGTGTTCGCCGCGAACGACGTCTCGGCGTTGACCGTCATCCGCGTCGCGCACGAGCACGGGCTGTCGGTGCCGGGCGATCTGTCGGTCGTCGGGTTCGACGACGTGCCCGACGCGTCGCAGTCCGACCCGGCGCTCACGACGGTCCGTCAGCCGATGCAGCGCCTCGGCGCCGAGGCCGTGACGATGCTGCTCGAGCTGATGGGCGGGGCGACCCCGGCCGCGACGCACCTGCGGCTGCCGACGGCGCTCGTGACGAGGGCGACGACGGCGCCGCCCTCACAGCACGCTCAGAGTGGTTCCCGATAGCGTCGCACCATGTCCACTCCGCTCGACGAGCAGCAGATCACGGTGTCGGCGTCCTCCCTCCGGGCGATGCGCGACGAGTTCCAGCGGTTCCTCATGGAGTACCGGTTCGGGCTGCAGGAGATCGAGACGAAGATCTCGATCCTCCGCGAGGAGTTCCACGAGATGCACGACTACAACCCGATCGAGCACGTCTCGAGCCGGGTGAAGTCGCCCGACAGCATCGTCGAGAAGATCCAGCGCCGCGGCATCGAGCCCGACTTCGACTCGGTGCGCGCGCACATCACCGACATCGCCGGCATCCGCATCACCTGCAGCTTCGTCAGCGACGTGTACCGGCTGTTCGACCTGCTCACGGCGCAGGACGACATCACGGTGCGCGAGGTCGAGGACTACATCGCGACACCCAAGGGCAACGGGTACAAGAGCCTGCACACGATCATCGAGGTGCCCGTCTACCTCTCGACGGGGCGGGTCGACGTGCCGGTCGAGGTGCAGTTCCGCACGATCGCGATGGACTTCTGGGCGAGCCTCGAGCACAAGATCTACTACAAGTACGAGCGGCAGGTGCCCGAGCACCTGCTGGGCCAGCTGAAGGACGCCGCCGACGCCGCCGCCGAACTCGACGCGCGCATGGCGCGGCTGCATCAGCAGATCCGCGGCGGCGCCGCGGTCGCGCCGACCCGCCTCGTCTGACGACGGTGACGGATGCCTCGACGACCACGGTCGGTCTGCTCGACGCGGCGCGCGCCCGGCTCGCCGGCTCCCCGCGGGAGCGACTGGGGGACTGGGCGGCGAACCGCCGCATCCTCGGCATCGGTCGCGCGCCTCGCATCCTCCCGGTCACCGAGGCGTGGCACGTCGGGGTCCTGCTGATCGGCGACGATCGGGTGTTCGCCACGGGAGAGGTCCTGCGCGCTCGGCACGACGCCGTCCGCGGGTACACGGCCGAAGCGCAGCGGGCACGCTCCGAGCGAGCCGCGGCGGCTTTCCGCGGCGGTTTCGCCGAGGGTGAGGTGCTGCACCTCGGCTGGACCGAGATGGATGCCGCAGCCGTCGACCGCGGCGAGAGCTCCGGCATCCTGTCCCTCGTGGACGGCGTGCCGCACGTCGCGTGGAGCACGACGGGGCCGCCGCGGCCCCTCGCGGCGTACCTCGACGACATGCTGTCGCTGCGCTGACCTGTCAAGGGCCGGAGGGTGGAAACCTCGCCTGGGTACTGTGGCCTTCCACCTAACACGGGAGTACGCATGCAGGTTTGGCCCGGTTCCGCTTACCCCCTGGGAGCGACCTTCGACGGCAATGGGACGAACTTCGCCCTGTTCAGCGAGGGCGCCGAGAAAGTCGAGCTCTGCCTGTTCGACGAGAGCGGTCAGGAGACCCGCGTCGAGCTCATCGACGTGGACGCGTTCGTCTGGCATGCCTACCTGCCGTCGGTGCAGCCGGGGCAGCGGTACGGCTACCGCGTGTACGGCCCGTACGACCCCGCCAACGGATGCCGCTTCAACCCGAACAAGCTCCTCCTCGACCCCTACGCCAAGGCCGTCGACGGCCAGGTCGAGTGGGGGCAGTCGGTGTTCAGCTACACGTTCGGCGACCCCGACTCGACCAACGACGAGGACTCGGCCGCAGCAAACATGAAAGGCGTCGTCGTCAACCCGTTCTTCGACTGGCAGGGTGACCGGCAGCCGAAGACCCCGTACGCCGAGACCGTCATCTACGAGGCGCACGTCAAGGGCCTCACGATGACGCACCCCGACATCCCCGAGGACATCCGCGGCACGTACAGCGCGATCGCGCACCCCGTCGTCATCGAGCACCTCAAGAAGATCGGCGTGACGGCGCTCGAACTCATGCCGGTGCACCAGTTCGTCAACGATTCGACGCTGCAGGAGAAGGGCCTCTCGAACTACTGGGGCTACAACACGATCGCCTTCTTCGCCCCGCAGAACACGTACTCGGCGGGCGGCGGCGTCGGCCAGCAGGTGCAGGAGTTCAAGGCGATGGTGCGGGCGCTGCACGCCGCGGGCATCGAGGTCATCCTCGACGTGGTCTACAACCACACCGCCGAGGGCAACCACATGGGCCCGACGCTGTCGATGCGCGGCATCGACAACATGGCGTACTACCGGCTCGAAGACGACGACAAGCGGTACTACACCGACTACACCGGCACGGGCAACAGCCTCAACGTCGGCAACCCGCACGCGCTGCAGCTGATCATGGACTCGCTGCGCTACTGGGTGCTCGAGATGCACGTCGACGGCTTCCGTTTCGACCTCGCCTCGACCCTCGCCCGCGAGTTCTACGACGTCGACCGCCTGTCGACGTTCTTCGAGCTCGTGCAGCAGGACCCGGTGGTCAGCCAGGTCAAGCTGATCGCCGAGCCGTGGGACATCGGCCCCGGCGGGTACCAGGTCGGCAACTTCCCCCCGCAGTGGACGGAGTGGAACGGCAAGTACCGCGACACCGTCCGCGACTTCTGGCGCGGCGAGCCCTCTACGCTCGGCGAGTTCGCGTTGCGCCTGACGGGGTCGGCCGACCTGTACGAGCAGGACGGGCGGTGGCCGGTGGCATCCATCAACTTCGTCACGGCGCACGACGGGTTCACGCTGCGCGACCTCGTGTCGTACAACGAGAAGCACAACGACGCCAACGGCGAGGACGGCAACGACGGCGAATCGCACAACCGCTCCTACAATCACGGCGTCGAGGGGCCGACCGACGATCCCGACATCCTGCGGGTGCGGGCGCGGCAGCAGCGGAACTTCCTCGCGACGCTGCTGCTGAGCCAGGGCGTGCCGATGATCGCGCACGGCGACGAGCTCGGCCGCACGCAGGGCGGCAACAACAACGGGTACGCGCAGGACAACGAGATCACCTGGATCGACTGGAGCTCCGTCGACCAGCCGCTCATCGAGTTCACCTCGGTGCTCGCTCGGTTGCGGCGCGACCACCCGACGTTCCGGCGTCGGCGGTTCTTCGACGGCCGACCGGTGCGCCGCGAGGAGGGGGCGCCGCTCCCCGACATCGCGTGGATCCGCCCCGACGGCTCCGAGATGCAGCCCGAGGACTGGGATTCCGGGTTCGGGCGCGCGGTCGGCGTGTTCCTCAACGGCGACGGCATCCGCGAACGCGACCGTCGCGGTGAGGAGATCCACGACCGGCACTTCTTCGTGTTCTTCAATGCGAGCGACGAGGACATCGACTTCACGGTGCCGACAGCGTCGGCGAGCCCCCGCTGGGAGGTGATCGTCGACACCGCCGGCGGTGCGGCAGACGCCCCCCTCGTCGACCCGGGCGGCACCGTCTCGGTCGGCGGTCGTGCGCTCGTCGTCCTGCGCGACCACGTCCAGGAGACCGTCGAGCCGGATCCGTCCGTCGCGGCCTCGCTCGCCGCCCTGACGGGCGCGATCGACGTGATCCCCGCTGAGGCGCCGCAGATCGAGCTGCCCCACTGATGACCGGGCGACGGAGCACTCCCCGGTCGACGTACCGGCTGCAGATCCGCAAGGCTTTCGACCTGGATGCCGCAGCCGAGCTCACCGACTATCTGCGCGACCTCGGCGTCGACTGGGCCTACCTGTCGCCGATCCTGCAGGCGACGAGCGGCTCGGACCACGGCTACGACGTGACCGATCCGACCGTCGTCGACCCCGAGCGGGGCGGCGCGGAGGGTCTGCAGCGGTTCGCCGACGCCGCTCGCGCGGCGGACCTCGGCATCCTCATCGACATCGTGCCGAACCATCAGGGCGTGTCCGCCCCGCGGGAGAACCCGTGGTGGTGGGACGTGCTGCGGCGCGGTCAGGACTCACCCCACGCGGCCGCGTTCGACGTCAACTGGGCGCTCGGCGGGCGGTTGCGGCTGCCGGTGCTGGGCCGTGAGCTCGAGCAGGCGATCGACGACGGCGAGATCGAGGTCGACTCCGCAGCGGGAGTCGTGCGGTACTTCGACCACGAGTTCCCGCTGGCCGACGGCACCGGTGAGGGCGACGTGCGCGACGTGCTCGCCCGGCAGCACTACGAACTGCTGTTCTGGCGGCGCGGCGACGCGGAGCTCAACTACCGGCGCTTCTTCGCCGTGACGACGCTCGCGGGGGTGCGCGTCGAGGACCCGGCGGTCTTCGACGCGTCGCACGTCGAGATCGTGCGGTGGATCCGCGAGGGCCTCGCCGACGGACTGCGGGTCGACCACCCCGACGGCCTGGCCGACCCGGGCGGATACCTCGACCTGTTGGCGGATGCGACCGGCGGCGCGTACGTGCTCGTCGAGAAGATCCTCGAGCACGGCGAGGAGCTGCCCGCGTGGTGGGCGACCGACGGCACGACCGGGTACGACGCGATGGCGGTGCTCGACCGTGTGCTGATCGATCCGGCCGGGGAGCAGGCGCTGACCGAGCTCGACGCCCGGCTGCGGGGCGGCCAGGACGCCGACTACGCCGACATGATGCACGAGGCGAAGCTCGCCTGGGCGACCGACGGGCTGCACGCCGAGGTGCTGCGGCTCGCGGCCCTCGTGCCCGCTGCCGAGCGCGGCGGAGCGTCGGACGAGCAGTGGCTCGACGCGCTCGCCGAGCTGCTCGCAGCCTTCCCGGTGTACCGCGCGTACCTGCCGGCGGGAACCGAGGAACTCGACGCGGCGGTCGCGCTGGCGTCGGGACGGCGCCCCGAGCTCGCCGCCGCCTTCGAGGCGATTGCGGCCCGGCTGGTCGCGGAGCCCGAGGCGGAGTTCACGCGACGGTTCATGCAGACGACCGGCCCCGTCATGGCGAAGGGCGTCGAGGACACGACCTTCTACCGGTTCACCCGGCTGGGCACGCTCACCGAGGTGGGCGGCGACCCGACCGAGTGGGCGGTGGATGCCGACGGGTTCCACGCGGCATCCGCTCACCGTCAGGCGGCGTGGCCCGCGGCGATGACGTCGCTGTCGACGCACGACACGAAGCGCAGCGAGGACGTGCGCGCGCGACTGTCGGTGCTGGCCGAGATGCCGGAGCGGTGGGCCGAGGTGCTCGGCGCGCTGCGCGAGGTCTCGTCCACGGGCGACGGACCGTTCGACAACCTTCTGTGGCAGGCGATCGTGGGGGCGTGGCCCGCGTCGCGCGAGCGGCTGCACGCGTACGCCGAGAAGGCGTCGCGCGAAGCCGGGAACAGCACGACGTGGTCGGAGCCCGACGAGGCGTTCGAAGAGAAGATGCACCACCTCGTCGACGCCGCGTTCGGCGACGCGCGGGCGATCGTCGAAGGGTTCGTCGACGAGATCGCGCCGCTCGGCCGGTCGAACTCGCTGTCGCTGAAGCTGCTGCAGCTGGCGGGACCGGGTGTGCCCGACGTGTACCAGGGCACCGAGCTGTGGGACCACTCACTCGTCGATCCCGACAATCGCCGCGAGGTCGACTTCGCAGAGCGTCGCCGGCTGCTCGCGCGTCTCGACGAGGGGTGGATGCCGCCCGTCGACGGCTCGGGCGCGGCGAAGCTGCTCGTGGTGTCGCGCGCGCTGCGGCTCAAGCGCGACCGCCCGGAGCTGTTCGCGCGGTACACGCCGATGACGGCGGCCGGGGAGGCGGCGGACCACGCGGTCGCGTTCGACCGCGGCGGGGCCGTCGCGGTGGCGACGCGTCTGCCCACCGGTCTCGCCGCGCGCGGCGGCTGGGGCGACACCGAGCTGCTGACGCGCACGGGTGCGATGGTCGACGTGCTGACCGGCCGACGTGTCGAGGGTGGGCGCGTGCGCCTGGCCGATCTGCTGGACAGTTATCCCGTCGCGCTGCTGGCGCCGGCGGATGTCATCGAGGGGAACGCATCGTGATCGAGGTCTGGGCTCCGCGGGTCGAGCGGGTGCGTCTGCGCCGTCCCGGGATGGACGACGTGGCGATGGTCGCGGCCGGCGACGGCTGGTGGCGTGCCGACGTCGTGCTCGCGGACGGCGACGAGTACGGCTTCGTGCTGGGCGACGGCGACGACCTGCGGCCGGATCCCCGGTCGCGGCGGCAGCCGCGCGGTGTGCACGAGGCGTCGGCGTGGTTCGACGCGGCATCCTTCTCGTGGACGGATGACGCGTGGACGGGGCGTCAGCTCGGTGGCGGGCTGATCTACGAGCTGCACCTGGGGACGTTCACACCCGAGGGAACGCTGGATGCCGCGATCGCCCGGTTCGACCACCTGATCGACATCGGCGTGACGCACATCGAGCTGCTGCCGGTGAACGCCTTCAACGGCACCCACAACTGGGGCTACGACGGCGTGCTGTGGTACGCCGTGCAGGAGACCTACGGCGGGCCGGCCGCGTATCAGCGGTTCGTGGATGCCGCGCACGCCGCGGGTCTCGCGGTCATCCAGGACGTCGTCTACAACCACCTGGGTCCGAGCGGAAACTACCTGCCGGAGTACGGGCCGTACCTGCGGGACGGGTCGCGGAACACGTGGGGCGACAGCCTGAACCTGGATGAGGCGGCCGTGCGGTCGTTCATCGTGGAGAACGCGCTGATGTGGATGCGGGACTTCCACGTCGACGGTCTGCGTCTGGACGCGGTGCACGCGCTGCACGAGTCGGGCGCGCAGCCGGTGCACATCCTGCAGGAGATCGCGGAGCGGACCGATGCACTGAGCGCGCACGTCGGGCGGCCGTTGACGCTGATCGCCGAGAGCGACATGAACGATCCGGTGATGTTCCTGCCGCGCGAGGCCGGCGGGTACGGTCTGACGGCGCAGTGGTCGGACGACTGGCATCACGCCGTGCACGTTGCTCTGACGGGCGAGACGGTGGGGTACTACGAGGACTTCGCCGATCCGGAAGCGCTGCCGAAGGTGTGGACGAAGGGCTTCTTCCACGACGGGACCTACTCGTCGTTCCGGGAGCGCGATCACGGCAAGCCGGTGCCCGACGAGTCGGCGTCGTGGCGGCTGGTGACGTACGCGCAGGACCACGACCAGATCGGCAACCGCGCGGCGGGCGACCGGTTGACGGCGACGCTGTCGACGGATCGGCTGGCGGTGGCCGCGGTGCTGACGCTGACCGCGCCGGGGACGCCGATGCTGTTCATGGGCGAGGAGTGGGGCGCGTCGACGCCGTGGCAGTTCTTCACCTCGCACCCCGAGCCCGAGCTCGCCGAGGCGACCGCGAAGGGACGCATCGAGGAGTTCGTGAAGATGGGTTGGGATGAGAGCATCGTGCCGCATCCGAACGAGCCCGCGACGTTCGAGCGGTCGAAGCTGGACTGGTCGGAGGTCGAGGTCGGTGATCACGCACGGTTGCTGGACCTGTACCGGCGGCTGGCCGAGCTGCGGCGTTCGCGCCCCGAGCTGACGCATCCGGGTCCCGGTGGGCGGGATGCCGAGGTGCTGCCGACGGCGTCGGGCAACCGGTACATGCTCCGCCGTGGTGGTGCCCGCGTGGTCGTGAACCTGTCGAGCGAGCCCTGGGACGTGCCGGGCGGCGACGTCTGGATCGCGTCGACCGACCCCGGTCGCGAGGGCGATCGACTCGTCGTCGCGCCGGACTCCGCGGTCGTCATCGGGGAGTAGGTCGGCGGGCGCCTACCTGCGCCGGATTCGGAGCATGTCCCCGGATTCGGATGCCAACCGCTGGTGTGGTCCGAATCCGGCGGGCACATCCGAATCCGTGACACCCGCGACCGCGCTGGGCGCCCCGGCATCCGACTGTCAAGAGCTCGCTGCGCCGCCGGGGCGCGACGTACCGTCGCGCCATGATGAGCTCCACCGCATCCCGCTCCTCCGACCTGACACGTCAGATCGTCGTCATCTCGGCGGTGACGTTCATGATCATCGCCGCGCTGTTCGGCTCGGGCGTCTTCGGCGGCACCCCGGTGCAGGATCTGCAGAACGGCGCGCTCTCCGCGACCTCGACCGTGCTCGCGCCGGCGAGCTCCGCGTTCTCGATCTGGAGCGTCATCTACACGTTCATGATCGCGTACACGGTCTGGCAGGCGCTGCCGTCGCAGCGGGGCAGCGATCGTCAGCGTCGCGTCGGCTACCCCATCGCCCTGACGGCCGTCCTCAACGGTCTGTGGCTGCTCGCGGCCCAGTACACGACGCTCCTGCTGACCGTCGTGACCATCGTCGCGCTCCTCGTCGCGCTCGGCTGGACCATGCGTCTCCTCGTCCTGAACCCGCCGCGGACGGTGGCCGAGACGTTCTTCACAGACGTCACCGTGGGGCTTCACCTCGGATGGGTGACGCTGGCGACGGTCGCCAACACGACAGCCTGGCTCACGACCGAGGTCGCCCCCGAGTCGTGGGGTCGGGCGGCGAACGCGTGGGGCGTCGCCGTCCTCATCGTCGTCGCCCTCATCGCCGCGGCCAGCGCGATCGGCACGGGCGGCCGCCTCGCCCCGGCCCTCGCCTCGGCGTGGGGCCTGCTCTGGATCGGCGTCGGCCGCACCGTGAGCGAGCCCCAGTCGACCCCGATCGCCATCGCGGCGTTCATCGCGGCCGCCGTCGTCGTGCTCGTCCCGATCGCGCTCTGGATCCGCGGACGCCGCGGCGAACTCGCCCTCGCCCGCGCCTGACGTCCGCACGACCCGTGGGGTCGGTGTCGCCTCACGCGGCTCGCGTGTGCACACCAGCACCACGCATCGTGCAGATGCCCGGCGACCGGGTCAGAACATGGCAGCGAAACGGCGCAACAGACGCTGCGGCTCGGCGAGGTCGGCCGACAGCACGAGCGCCGCGACGGCGTCGTACTCGTCCGCGTCGAAGTAGCCGTGGTTGCGGTAGATCGTCATCCGCTCGGTGAAGGCGACCCCGGTCGGCTCGGGGTGGAACTGCGTCGCGTACAGCCGCTCGCCCAGCCGGTACGCCTGCACCGGGCAGTCGTCGTTCGTGGCGAGCAGCACGGCATTCGCGGGCAACCGCGAGGTGCCCTCCTTGTGCGCCGTCAGCGCGCTGAACTCCTTTGCCAGGTCGCCGAACAGCGGATCGCGTCGACCGTCCTCGGTGAGACGGATGCCTGTGGGCCCCGTCCCCTCCGGGTAGTCCCGCGTCACCTCGCCGCCCAACGCGCGCGAGGCGACCCCGATCCCGAAGCACGTGAACAGCGCGGTCGTCCGGCCCGCCGCGGCAGCCTGCGCGACCGCACCGAGGCCCGCCTCGATCCGCCGCTGCTCCACCGGTTTCGTATCGGCGGGATCGGTCGTGTTGTACGGGCTCCCGCCGACCACGAACCCCCGCCACCGGGTGAACGCGTCGGCGGGCAGGTCGTCCTCGACGAGGTTCCACCGCTCGAGCCCGGTCTCGTCGACGCCCATCGCGTGCTGGAACGACGCGTACTCGCCGTCCGCGGCATCCACCTGCGGGCGCACGCAGAGGTAGACGAGCGGGGCCATCCGTCCAGTCTAAATGCCCGGTCGGAGGCCGAACGCCGTGTGTCAGCGGGACGAGTTGGCGGTGCGGCCCCGCACGATGCCCACGAACGCATCGACCAGCTCGGTCGTCCCGTCCGCCGGCCAAGCCAGGGCGACAGCGGATGCCGGGGCCCCCGCGAGCGGACGGAACGTCACGTCCTTGCGGTGATGCAGCCGTGCGAGGGACATCGGCACGACGACCATCCCGACGCCGGCGGCGACGGTCTCGATCGCCTCGCCCGTCGTCGCAGGTGCGGCGAAGCGGGGCGCCTCGGTTCCCGGCAGGTCGACGCCGAGCACATCGTCGCGCGGGACGATCCGCACCTCGCCGGCGAGGTCCTCGACGGTCAGCTCATCGGCAGCGGTCAGGTGCGAGTCCGCGGCGCACACGACGACCGTCGTCTCCTCGTACAGAGGGATGACGTGCAGCCCGTCGCGGTCGATGGGCAGCCGCACGATCGCGGCGTCGACATCGCCCCGCTCGAACGCCCCGCGCTGCTCCGCGACGAGCAGGGGGACGAGCTCGAGCGGCGTGCGCGGCATCCGCGTCTTCCAGGTGTCGATCCACTTCCCGGGGGTCGCGCCGGGCACGGCGCCCAACCGGAACGGTCCCGCGGGAGGTGCCGCGACGGTCGCCGGCTCCGGCACGGCCTTCGCGCGCGACTTCGGCTTCGCAGACGTCTTCGCCGAAGCCTTGCCCAGGCCGGGGCGGCCGCCCTTGCGCTGGGGTCCGCCGCGTGTCGCCATGCCTGTCAGCGTAGCCGCGCGGGTCTCAGCACGACCCCCAGCGGCCGAGACCGTCCGCCTCCGCGGTGCGCTGCGCGTCGGCGAACCGCGTCGCGTAGCGCGTGTTCGGAGGGATGCGGAGAGTCTCCGCGTGGCCCTCGGCGACGAGCGTCTCGTTCACGAACACCCCGTCGGGCGTCCAGAGGTAGCGCAGCGCACGGTCGTACCGGTCGACCGGCTCCCGGTCGGCGGTCGCCCAGACCCGGCTCCCGTCGGGGGCGAGTTCGCGCAGCCGGGCGGTCGCGGCATCCGCTCCGCACTCCGGTTCGGGCCGGGCCTCGGGGGTGTCGATGCCGATGAGGCGCACCCGCACCTCGCCGTCCGGCCCCCGTGCGGCGAGGGTGTCGCCGTCGACCACCCGTTCGACCGTGTAAGCGACCGCGCCCTCGGGAACACCCGCGCCCTCGGGAACACCAGCGGGCTCGGGCGCAGCGGACCACGCCACCCAGAGCCCGGCGAGCACCAGCATCCCGATCACGGCCGCCAGGGCGACACGACGCGACCGGGAAGTACTCACCCGCCGAGGCTAACCCGCGGCACGGACAACGACCCGACCGGGTGAGGGTCGGGTCGTCCGATCAGGTCAGGCCGCCAGTCGCAGCCCGCGACGGTCGGTCGCGACACGCTCGCCGTCGCCGATGCTCTCGTCGTCGCCGATCAGCGACTCGTTCGCCACACGGGCGCCCGCCCCGACGAAGCAGCGCACGCCGATCTTCGCGCCCGCGCCGATCACGGCGCCCGGGCCGATGTGCGCGTGCGGCGCGATCTCGGCGTTCGGGCCGATCATGGCATCGGGTTCGATCCAGACGCCGCGTCCGATCCGCGCCCCGGCCGCGATCTGCGCTCCCGGTTCGACGTAGGCGCCCGCTTCGACGACCGCGCTCGGGTGCACCTTGGCGCCGTTCGCGATCAAGCCACGTCCGTTGGCATGCTTGCGGTAGCGCAGCGTCTCGCCTCGGTCGTTCTCGATGTCGATGTAGTTCTTGCCCACGGGTCCTCCTCGACGGATACAACGTCCCACAAGGCATTTCATTCCCCTGAGACCACCGAAATCATGGGGTTGACCAGGGCTGGGTAACCTGATTCGGTGACCGCGCCCGCAGACCCGATCGACGCCGCCGCTCCCGAGACCGGTCCGTCGCTCGTGTTCGAGCAGAAAGCCGCTCCGCATTCATGGCTCGACGACGTCGTGGGATTGGCGACGGGCACTTTCACCGTCTCGCTCGGCCTGTTCCTGCTGCACCTCAGCACCGCGGTCACCGGCGGAACCGCGGGCCTTTCGCTCTTGCTGAATTATGCGGTCTCGTGGCCCTTCTGGGCCTTGTTCGCGGTGGTCAACCTGCCCTTCGGTGTCCTCGCCGTCTGGAAGCGCGGCTGGGACTTCGCGCTCCGCACCCTGGTCTGCATCGGCGCCGTCTCGGGGTTCTCGGTGCTCATCGAGCACTTCTTCGTCGTCGAGCGCATCGACCCGATCTTCGGCACCGTCGCCGGGAACCTCCTCGCCGGCATCGGGCTGCTCATCGTCTTCCGCCACGGCGCCAGCCTCGGCGGCGTCAACGTCGTGGCGTTGATCGTCCAGGATGCGACCGGCATCCGCGTCGGGTGGACCATGATGGTCTTCGATGTCCTCGTCATCCTGCTCGCCCTCCTCGTGGTCCCGTGGCCGAACGTCCTGCTCAGCGCTGCGGGGGCCGTCGTGCTGAATCTCGTGCTCGCCCTCAACCACCGGCCCGGCCGGTACATCGGTCACTGATGGTCGACATCGGAGGCGTCCGTCTGTCGGGCCGCATGATCTGCCACACGCAGGAAGAAGCGGATGCCGTGCGTCGCCACGTCGACGCGCACATCGAGCGCACGCGGGCCGAGCCCGGATGCCTGCTGTTCGAGATCACCCCGCTCGGCGGGGGTCGCGCCTGGTCGGTCGAGGAGCTCTTCACCGACGCGCAGGCGTTCCGCGCCCACCAGCGTCGCACGGCGGAGAGCGAGTGGGGCCGCGCGACGGCGGGCATCGAACGCCGCTACCGCATCGAGGGGCTGCCGCCCGAGGAGTGAGCCTCTGTCACGGCTGGCAGACGGGACACCAGAAGACGATCCGCTCGCTCGTGGCGCGCGCCCCGAGCTCGGACCCCTGGATGAGCGTGCCGCACCGGCGGCACGGCTTGCCGCCGCGTCCGTAGACCCACGTCTGCTTGCCGGGTCGGTTGTCGCCGGTGAACGTCCGCCCTTGCCGGTCGCGGTTCGCGCGGATCATCCGCACCCCGGTGTCGATGAGACCCGCCACGTCGACCTCGCGGGCGAGGGCGGTGGGACGGATGCCGCGCACGAACAGCAGCTCGTTGGCGTACTCGTTGCCGAACCCGGCCACGTTCCGCTGGTCGAGCAGCGCGACGTGGATCGCCCGCTCGTCGGCGGCGACCCGGCGCACCGCCTCGGCGGCATCCCAGTCGGCGGACAGGGGATCCGGCCCCAGGTGCCCGACGACGCGGCCCTCGTCGGCGGTCGGCAGGACCTCGACCAGGGCGAGCTCGAAACCGACGGCATCCGCGGGTCTGGTGCCGACGATCGCCCGCGCCTGGAACGCGGGCGCGCGCCACTTCTGCCCGGGCCGGTAGACGTGCCAGCGGCCCTCCATCTTGAGGTGCGAGTGCAGGGTCTGTGTGCCGATGCGCATGAGCAGGTGCTTGCCGCGGGGGACGACCTCGCGCACGGTCTCGCCGCGCAGGTCGACGGTCGCGCTGCGCGGCACCCGCACCTCGAAACGGGTCACCTCGTGGCCGGCGAGTGCCTCGTGCAGCTTCCGCGCGGCGCGGAAGACGGTGTCGCCCTCGGGCATGCGGCCTCCCTACGCTCGCTGCGGCTCGCGAGCTCCGCGCCGCAGCGTGAGGCCCTTCGGCGATTCGACGAACCCGGCGTCGCGCAGGGCGCGGCCCGCGGCGGTCGTATAGACGAACGCGCCGCTGACCTGCTCGATCGTGAGGGTGTCGAGTTTCCGCGCGCGGGCGGTGTCGACGAGGCTGCGGGCGGCGGCGGCGAGGATCTCCTCGTCGTCGGTGAAGGCCAGCGCCGTGCGCCCGCCGCGCTCGAGGTACAGCACGAGGGCGCCGTCCACGAGCACGACGAGCCCGCCCGCCTTGCGCCCGGGCCGGTGGTTCACACCCTCGAGCGCGGGCCAGGTGAGCGCCGCACCGTACGGGTTCGCCGGGTCGGTCGCGGCGAGCGTCCGCGCGGTGAGCGGCGCGGGCTCGGGCACCGACGCGAACTCGCGCAACCGGTCGACGGTGGCGGACGTCGCGAACTGGGCGGCGCCCAGCTTCTCGACGAAGTAGCCGCGGCGGCAGTGCCCGGCATCCTCGAATCCGGCGAGGATCCGGTAGACCTGCGCGAACCCGCCGGGCACGCCCTCGGACTGCACCGAGCCGCGCGTGACGACGCCGTAGCGCTCGAGCAGCAGACCGGCCGTCGCCGTCGCCCGCAGCGTCGCGTCGGTGTCGGGCGTCGGCAGCAGCGACCACCGCCCGCCCACCATCGCGGGACGCTGCGGTGCGGGACGTGCGGCGGCCGCGATCGGCGTGCCGCGGAACATGCGGCTGCGCGGTGTGCGCCGGGTCACGCGGTGGGCCTGCGACCCCCCGCCGAGGAGCCCGCGGACCGGGGCGAACGTGTCGTTCGTCACCCGCCCCGACCAGGTCAGGTTCCACAGCGCGTCGATGACGGACTGCTCGTTCGGCGCCTCGACCATGCCGGCGAGCTGGCCCGCGAAGTACGCGCCGCCCGCGCTGAGCGCGTCGAGGATCGACTGCTCGAACGGCGTGGGCTCGTCCTCGGGCACCTGCAGGGTGAGGGATGCCGCATCCGCGGGGTGCAGGGCGATCCAGCCGTCCCGACCGGGCAGTGAGCCGTGACCCGACCACAGCACCTCGCCGGTCGCGGTGAGCTCGTCGAGCAGCGCGGGGGAGTAGTCGCGGACGCGCGAGGGGAGGATGAGCGACTCCCACGCGCTCGCCGGCAGCGGCACACCCGCCAGCTGTTCGACGACCGCGAGCACGCCGTCGACCCCCTCGAGCGGACGCGTCAGATGCTGCCAGACCGGCAGGAAGCGGCCGAGCGCGTCGGGGGCGACGGGTTCGACGCTGCCGCGGATCGCGGCGAGCGACCGCATCCGGATCCGGCGCAGCACCTCGCTGTCGCACCACTCCAGGTCGTCGGTGTGCGCGGAGTCGGCGGGCAGGAAGAATCCGCTCGCCAGGCGCCCCTGCGCTTCGAGTCGCTGCAGCGTCTGGCGCGCGACCGCACCGCCGACGCCGAGGCGGGTCGCGACGTCGGAGGTGCGGAACGGGCCGTGCGTGCGCGCGTAGCGGGCGACGAGGTCGGCGAGCGGATCGGCGACGGATTCGAGGAAGGCGGTCGGGATGCCGACGGGCAGCGCCGCCCCGAGGGCGTCGCGCAGGCGGCCCGCGTCCTCGATGCCCGCGACGCGTGCGACGCCGCCGAACGTGACGCGGATCGCCCGGCGTGCCTCGACGAGCTCGTCGAGGAGCGCGGCGGCGTCGGCTTCGGTCGCGGCCGGCGCCGGCGCGTCGGGATCGACGGACGCTCCCTCGAGCCGCTCGGCGACCTCGGCGGCCGAGAGCGGACCGAGCAGACGCAGCAGGTCGGCGACACCCTCGACGCCGCGCACCCGCCGCGTCGGGTCGAGCCGCTGCAGTTCGCGCTCGTACTGCTCGATGACCCCCGGGTCGAGCAGCTCGCGCATCTCGATCTTGCCGAGCAGCTCGCTCAGCAGCGCCGGATCGACCGAGAGCGCGGCGGCGCGACGCTCGGCGAGGGGCGATTCGCCCTCGTACATGAACGCCCCGACATATCCGAAGAGCAGGTCGCGCGCGTACGGCGACGGCGAGCTGGTCGTCGTCTCGACGAGACGGATGCGGCGGTCCGCGATGCTCCGCGCGATGCGGAGAAGGGCGGGCAGGTCGTAGACGTCCTGCAGCACCTCGCGCAGGGTCTCGAGGATGATCGGGAAGGTCGGATGCTCCTTCGCGACCTCGAGCAGTTGCGCGGAGCGCTGCCGCTGCTGCCAGAGCGGCGATCGCTTGTTCGGGTTGAGGCGCGGCAGGAGGAGGGCACGGGCGGCGCACTCGCGGAAGCGCGAGGCGAACAGCGCGGAGCCGCCGACCTCGGAGGTCACGAGCTGCTCGAGCTCGTCGGCGTCGAAGACGAAGAGCTCTGCGCCCGGCGGCTCGGCATCGGTGTCGGGCACGCGCGCGATGATCCCGTCGTCGCTGGCGACGGCGGCGCCCTCGACGCCGAGACGCTCGCGGATGCGCGCGTTCACGGCCAGCGCCCACGGGGCGTGCACGTGCATGCCGTACGGGGAATGGAGGATGACGCGCCAGTCGCCGACCTCGTCGCGCGACCGCTCGACGGTCAGTGTCTTGTCGGTCGGCAGGCTGCCCGTGGCCTCGCGCTGCTCGCCGATGTAGGCGAGCAGGTTGCCGATCGCGTTGTCGTCGAGGCCGGACTCGCGCAGCCGCTCGGTCGCCTTCTCGGGCTTCGCCGTCGACAGCTCGCGCGAGAACTTGCCGAGCGCTTCGCCGAGCTCGGCGGGGCGGCCGAGGCCGTCGCCGTGCCAGAACGGCAGCTTGCCCGGCTGCCCGTACGCGGGCAGGACGTTGACGCGGTCGTGGGTGATCTCGACGATGCGCCAGCTCGTCGTGCCGAGGGTGAAGACGTCGCCGACGCGCGATTCGTAGACCATCTCCTCGTCGAGTTCTCCGACGCGGGCGTTGCGGGCCTCGCCCGAGATGAAGACGCCGAACAGCCCCCGGTCGGGGATCGTGCCGCCGCTGGTGACGGCGATGCGCTGCGCACCGGGCCGCCCGGTGATGGTGCCGGCATCCCGATCCCACACGACGCGGGGGCGCAGTTCGGCGAACGCGTCGGACGGATAGCGCCCTGCGAGCAGGTCGAGCGTCGCCTCATAGGCCGAGCGCGGCAGCGAACGGAACGGGGCCGACCGCTTGACCGTCTCGAACCACCCCTCGACGTCGAGGACGGCCACGGCGGAGGCGGCGATCGTCTGCTGGGCGAGGATGTCGAGCGGGTTCTGCGGCACCGAGATCGCCTCGATCTGGCCCGCCAGCATCCGCTCGGTCACGACCGCGGTGTGCAGGACGTCGCCGCGGTGCTTGGGAAAGAGCGCGGCTCGGCTGACCTCGCCGACCTGGTGGCCCGCGCGCCCGACGCGCTGCAGACCGGAGGCCGCCGAGGGCGGCGCCTCGACCTGGATGACGAGGTCGACGGCGCCCATGTCGATGCCGAGCTCGAGGCTGCTCGTCGCGACGACGCAGCGCAGCGCACCCGACTTCAGCTCGTCCTCGACCTGCGCGCGCTGCTCCTTCGACACCGAGCCGTGGTGCGCCTTCGCGAGGATCGCCTCGACGCCGGCCGAGGCCCCCGCCTGCGCCGCCCTGACCGCTCCTCCAGACGTCGCATTCGCGACGCCCGGAGCCTCTGCTCCCGGGACCCTCATCGCGGCCGGAACCGTCGGGTCGGGCACGTCGATGCCGACGCGCTCGGCGTAGATCTCGTTCAGTCGGCCGGTCAGCCGTTCGGCGAGCCGGCGCGAGTTCGAGAACACGATCGTCGAGCGGTGCGCGAGGATGCGGTCGACGATCGCCTCTTCGACGTGCGGCCAGACCGACCCCGTCATCTCGGACGACTGCGGCGGCGTGTACCAGTTGCCGCCGTCGCCGTCGCCGTCATCGTCGTCATCGGTCGCGACGGGCGCCTCCTCCTCGGGCGCACCCGGCGGCGGGGGCGGGTTCGTGAGGTCGTCGATCGGGACGACCACCGAGAGGTCGAAGGCCTTGCTCCCCTTCGGCGCGACGATGTCCACCGGAGCCGCGCCGCCGAGGAACCGGGCGACCTCGTCGATCGGACGCACCGTCGCCGACAGTCCGATGCGCTGCGCCGGGGTGTCGAGCAGGGCGTCGAGCCGCTCGAGACTGACGGCGAGGTGGGCGCCGCGCTTCGTCGCGGCCACGGCGTGGACCTCGTCCACGATGACGGTGTGGATGCCGCGCAGCGTCTCGGCCGCCTGCGAGGTCAGCATGAGGTACAGCGACTCGGGCGTCGTGATGAGGATGTCCGGCGGATCCGCGAGCAGGCGGCGCCGGTCGGCGGAGGGCGTGTCGCCGGATCGGACGCCGACCGTGACGTCGGGCGCCGGCATCCCCAGCCGCCGGGCCGACTGGCCGATGCCTACCAGCGGGGAACGGAGGTTGCGCTCGACGTCGACGCCGAGCGCTTTGAGTGGGGAGACGTAGAGGACGCGTGTACGGGGGGAAGCGGCATCCGCTCGCTTCTTCGTCGGCTTCGCGTCTTGCCTCGGCGCCTCGGCGACACGGTCGCGGAAGATGCGGTCGAGGGCCCACAGGAATGCCGACAGCGTCTTGCCCGAGCCGGTGGGCGCGACGACGAGGGCGTGCTTGCCCGCCGAGATCGCCTGCCAGGCGCCGGCCTGCGCCGCGGTCGGGGCGTGGAAGGCGCCGCGGAACCAGTCCTGCGTCGCAGGACTGAAGCGCTCGAGCACGTCCGCCATGCTCCTATCATCACGCGGACCACCGACATCGGGCCGGGGCTTGCGCCCCGGCCCGCGCGTCAGAGCTCCGTCATCCGGCCGTCCCGCAGTTCCAGCGTGAGGTCGGGACCGATCCGCTCGAGGAACACGTCGTCGTGGCTGACCACGAGCACGGCGCCCCGATACGCCGAGACGGCGTCGACGAGCTGGTCGACCGTGTCGAGGTCGAGGTTGTTCGTCGGCTCGTCCAGCACCACGAGGTGCGGCGCCGGATCGGCGAGCAGCAGCCGGGCGAGTGCGACGCGGAACCGCTCGCCGCCCGACAGCGCCGATACCGGCCGCAGCACCGTGTCGCCGCGGATGAGGAACCGGGCCAGCCGGTTCCGCAGCTCGGCGTCGCCGACCCCGGGCGCTCCGGCGCGGACGTTCGCCAGCACCGACGCGGCCTCGTCGAGCCCGTCGACCCGCTGCGACAGGTATCCGATCCGGTCGGTGTGCGCCTCGGCGGTGACGTCGTGATGTGCCGAGTGCAGGGCCGAAGCTGCATCCGACCCCGTCTCGCCCCCTTCGCCGCCGGCTGAACCTGCATTCGGCACAGAAAGCGCCCGACCGGGGATCCCGACCGCCCCCGCCGAGGCGACGAGCCGTTCGAGCAGCGTCGTCTTGCCCGCGCCGTTCGGCCCCACGAGCGCCACGCGCTCGGGCCCCTGGATGGTCCAGGAGCGCTCGCCGTCGCCGATCGTCGCGATGCGCCGACCGGTGCCGACGCCGGGGTCGGGCAGGTCGATGTGCACGGTGTCGTCGTCGCGCACGCGTCGGCCGGCGGTGTCGACGGCCGCCCGGGCGGCCGCGACCTTCTCGTTCGCCTCGACGCGGAGCTTGCCCGCGGTGACCTCGGCGGAGCGCTTCATGGCGCCCAGCACGATCTTCGGCGCCGCTTTCTTCGCGGCGAGCTTCTTGCCGTGCGCGTTCCGCATGGCGATCGCCGACTCGACCTGCTGCCGGTCGCGCTTCTCGCGCCGGAGCAGCTGCCGAGCGGCGGTCTCGGCCTGCACGGCCGCGGCCTGCTCGGTGTCGAGCCACGCCTTCCATGCGGAGTATGGGCCGCCGAACACCGAGAGCTCATGCTCGTGGAGTTCGGCGGTGTCGTCGAGCTCCTCGAGCAGCGCGACGTCGTGGCTGACCACGATCAGGGTGCCGCGCCACGTGCGCACGAGTTCGTGCACCCGCGCCCGCGCGTCGCGGTCGAGGTTGTTCGTCGGCTCGTCCAGCAGCGCGATCTCGGCGCCGCGCAGCCGCACGCCGACGAGCGCGGCGAGCACCGCCTCGCCGCCCGACAGCTCGCCGACACGGCGGTCGAGCGCCCCGTCGGGCAGGCCGACCTCGGCGAGGGCCGCCGTCGCACGTGCTTCGACGTCCCAGTCGTCGCCGACGGTGTCGAAGTGCCGCTCGTCGACGTCGCCGCGCTCGATCGCCCGGACGGCGTCGAGCACCGGCGCGATCCCGAGCACGTCGGCGACGCGGCGTCCGGTGTCGAGCGTGAGCTGCTGCGGCAGCAGGTCCACGCGTCCGGCCGTCGAGATGGACCCGGATGCCGGGACGAGGGTCCCCGCGATGAGCTTCAGCAGCGTCGACTTGCCGCTGCCGTTTCGCCCGACCAGGCCGGTGCGGCCGCCGCCGAAGGCGCCGGACACGTCGCTCAGCGCGACGGTGCCGTCGGGCCAGGCGTAGGTGACGCGGTCGAGGGTGACCGCGGAGGTGAGAGTGGTGGGCATGAGCGCCTCCCTGTGATGGGGGTGCGCGGACGCCGGCGTCGACGATACGGAGGCAGCGCTTCATGCATCCGGGCAGCACGAGGTGCTGCGGTCGAAGGGGGACGGTCCGCGCCGGTCGGTGAATCGATCACCGGGCGGACCGTCGGAATCGTCCTCGAGGAGGGTCGACGGGTCAGCGCGGGATCACAGCGCGATCGCGTCGATTGCCTTCAACGGCTCTTCCTCACACTCGGGACAGGGACCGGACCATGGTAGCCGCGACGACGAGCGGATGCCAGGGGCCGATCAGCCCGCGCGCTTCGCGAGCTGCTTCTCGAGGAACACCCGCACGTCGCCGAGCTCCTCCTCCGAGACGCTGTGCGCCAGGTTCGGGTACACGCGTCCGCTGAGCTCGACGTGGCCCGGCAGCCACTGCGCCGTGTGGTCGACGAACCGCGGCGGGATGACCTCGTCGCGCGCGCCGCGCCCCCAGAACACCGGCGGGCGCACCTCGGCGAGCTCGGCGTCGCCGGGATGCGGCTCGGGGAACGCGTAGCCCGCGAGGTTCACCGCGAACGCCGCGTCGCGGGGCCGCATCCGCAGCATCTGCAGCGCGATCACGCCGCCCTGCGAGAAGCCGAGGAGACCAACGGATGCCGCGTCCCCTCGCACCTCGTCGACCCAGTCCCAGACCGCCTCGGCACTGGCGAGCACCTCGCCGTGGTCGCGGCTCTCGACGCCATCGATCGTGAACCACGAGTACCCGGGCATCGGGAACCGGGGGGCGAGCGGGGCCCGCACGGCGGCGACGACGAACGCGGAGGGCAGGTGCGGCACGAGCCCGAACAGGTCGCCCTCGTGCGAGCCGTACCCGTGCAGCAGCACGAGCAGCGGGCGGTCGCCGCGCTCCTCGGCGGGCGCGGACCACAGGACGACATCGGGATCGAGCGGTGAGGCGGCGGCCATGCGTCCATCCTGCACCAGGGCGCCGACACCGCTCCGGCGGCACCGGCGCACGAGCCGGGCGGCGCGGCATCCGCTCGGGTATACATGGAGGCATGGCCGTCCGCACTCCCGACCCCGACCCGAACGAGCGCGACGACGAGGGGGCCGCGCGCGATCCGCTGCGGGGGCTCGGCTCGTCGATGGGGCGTCCCGGCTCGGCGAGCAATCCGGCCTGGTTGAGCGACGTCGAGCTCGCGGAGGCGCGTCGGCGTCTGCCGATGCTCTACGTCGAGGCGGTGCCGGTGCGCCTGGACGGCATGGGAGCGGTGACCGAGGTCGGCATCCTGCTGCGCGCGACCCCGATGGGGGAGATCTCCCGCACGATCGTGTCGGGCCGTGTGCGGTACGGCGAGACGGTGCGCGACGCGCTGTTCCGTCACCTCGAGAACGACCTCGGCCCGATGGCCTTCCCGCTGCTGCCGCCGCAGCCCGCGCCGTTCACGGTCGCGGAGTACTTCCCGATCCCGGGCGTCAGCGCGTTCCACGACGACCGGCAGCACGCGGTGTCTCTCGCCTTCGTCGTGCCGGTGACGGGAACGTGCGAACCGCGTCAGGACGCCCTCGAGGTGACGTGGATGTCGCCCGAGGAGGCGGCATCCGACGCCCTCGCCGCCGAGATGGAGGGCGGCCGGTCGACGCTCGTGCGGCAGGCGCTGGCCTCGGTCGGCGCCCTGCGCTGAGCCTCAGCCGCGCGTGAGGCGCGAGAGCTCGGCGACGAACGCGTCGACGTCCGACTCGGTCGTGTCGAACGAGCACATCCAGCGCACCTCGTTCATCGAGGCATCCCAGTCGTAGAAGCGGAACGACTCGCGCAGCCGGTCGGCGACGCCGTCGGGCAGGATCGCGAACACGCCGTTGGCCTGCGTGGGCTGGCTGAACCGCACCCCGGCGATCGACCCGTCCGCGAGCCCGGCCTCGACGGCGGCACGCAGGCGCGCGGCCATCGCGTTGGCGTGGCGGGCGTTGCGCAGGTAGAGGTCGTCCTCGTACAGCGCGATCAGCTGCGCCGAGACGAAGCGCATCTTCGACGAGAGCTGCATGTTGAGCTTGCGCAGGAAGGGGAGCCCGGCGGATGCCGCGGGGTCGAGCACGACGATCGCCTCGGCCGCGAGCGCGCCGTTCTTCGTGCCGCCGGCGCTGACGACGTCGACGCCCGCGTCGAGCGTGAACGCGCGGATCGGCAGGTCGAGCGCGGCGGCCGCGTTCGAGAGCCGTGCGCCGTCGAGGTGCAGGCGCATGCCGCGCGCGTGCGCGTGGTCGGCGAGGGCCCGGATCTCGTCGGGCGTGTAGAGGGTGCCGAGCTCGGTCGACTGCGTGATCGAGACGACGAGCGGCTGCGCGCGGTGCTCGTCGCCCCAGCCCCACGCCTCGCGGTCGACGAGCTCGGGGGTGAGCTTGCCGTCGTCGGTGGGCACGTTCAGGATCTTGATGCCCGCGACCTTCTCGGGAGCACCGCCCTCGTCGACGTTGATGTGGGCGGTGGATGCCGCGACCACGGCGCCCCAGCGCGGGAGCATCGACTGCAGGCCGGTGACGTTCGCCCCGGTGCCGTTGAAGACGGGAAACGCCTGCGCGTCGTCGCCGAAGTGGCGGGCGAACACCTGCTGCAGGCGCTCGGTGTAGAGGTCCTCGCCGTAGGCGATCTGGTGTCCGTCGTTCGCTGCGGCGAGGGCCGCCAGCACCTCGGGGTGCACACCTGAGTAGTTGTCGCTGGCGAAGGAACGGATCGTCGGGTCGTGGAGCGTCGTCACCCCTCCAGCCTAGGTCGCGTGCGGACTCTCTTTCCGGTGTCGGAGGCCGGCGATACCCTCGCGGCATGAGCGACGCGACGCCGGCATCCCGCACCGTCCCGCCCGGCGGCATGCGCACGTTCCTGCACGTGCTGGTGAACACGGCCGTCGCGAACGTCACGACGAGCTTCCTGTGGTTCGCCCTGACCTTCTGGGTGTACCTCGAGACCGAGTCCGTGCTCGCGACGGGCATCATCGGCGGCGCCTACATGCTGCTGCTCGCGATCTTCGGCATGGTCTTCGGCACCCTCGTCGACCGGTTCCGCAAGCACGCCGTCATGGTGTTCTCCGGGGTCTTCACCCTCGCCGCCTTCCTCGCCGCCGGTGCGATCTACCTCGCGCAGCCCGAGTCGGCGATCCTCGACCTCGGCGGCCACTGGTTCTGGCTCTTCTCGGGCATCATCCTCATCGGCGCGGTGGTCGAGAATCTCCGCAACATCGCCCTGTCGACGACCGTGACGCTGCTGGTCCCCACCGAGCGCCACGCCAACGCGAACGGGCTCGTCGGCACCGTGCAGGGCATCGCGTTCATCGTGACGAGCGCCCTGTCGGGCCTCGCGGTCGGCTTCGTCGGCATGGGCGGCACGCTCGCCGTCGCGATCGCCTTCACCGCGGTCCCGCTCGTCCACCTGTTGTTCGTGCGCATCACCGAAGGCGCGCCGACGCCCGACCCGGGCTCGAAGATCCTCGACGTCCGGGGCGCGGCGGCGGCCATCCGTGCCGTCCCCGGGCTGTTCGCGCTCATCCTCTTCTCCACCTTCAACAACCTCATCGGCGGCCTCTACATGGCGCTGATGGACCCCTACGGTCTCGAGCTCTTCGACGTGAAGATCTGGGGCGTCGTCCTCGCGGTGACCGCGACCGGCTTCCTCATCGGCGGCGGCATCGTCGCCGCGAAGGGACTCGGCACGAAACCGATCCGCACGCTCCTGCTCGCGGTCGCGGCGATGGGACTGCTCGGCGCGGTCTTCACCCTGCGGGAGTGGTGGTGGCTCTACGCGCTGGGAATCTGGGCGTACATGACGCTCGTCCCCGTGATCGAGTCCGCCGAGCAGACCGTCATCCAGAAGGTCGTGCCGTTCGAGCGCCAGGGCCGGGTGTTCGGCGCCGCGACGGCCCTCGAGGTGTCGACCGGGCCGATCACGTCGTTCGCGATCGCCCCGATCGCCGAGTTCTGGATCATCCCCGCCCTGCGCACCGACGAGGGCCGGCGCACCTGGTCGTGGCTGCTCGGCGAGGGCGAGATGCGCGGGATCGCGCTCATCTTCCTCATCGGCGGGCTCGTCATGGTGGCCGCGGCGCTCGCCGCCTTCCTCTCCCGCTCCTACCGGACGCTCTCGGCCGAGTACCGCGAGGCGCCCGAGACGACCGAAGCGGATGCCGCGGCCCCCGGCATCCCGTCGTCGTCACGCGAAGCCGCGGGCGGCGTCGCGAGCGAGTGACCGTGCGGGCACTGAACCGCGGCGGCCGGCATCCCCCCGGAGCCGGCCGCCGGCGGATCAGGCGTCGGTGGCCCGTATGCCGGCCACGCCGGCGATCACGGGACGCATCTTCTTCTCGAGGGCCTCGAAGAACATCGACAGCGGGAACTCGTCGTCGAGGACCGCGTCGGTGTAGCCCTTCGGGGGACCGGCCAGGATCTCGTCCGACAGGCCGCGGGCCCACTGCGAGGCGGGGTGGGGGGTGACCGTCTGGCGGACGAGGTCGTAGGCGGCGAGCCAGTGCGCGACCTTCGGGCGGTCGATCGACTCCCAGTAGAGCCGGTCGATCGCGTCGCTCAGGGCGATGACGGCGTCGGCGACGCGGTCCCACTCGAACGCCAGCGAGGTGTCGGTCCAGTGCAGCACGCCGCGCTGGTGCAGCCACGCGAACAGCAGCTGCCCGCCGAGTCCGTCGTAGTTGCGCACGCGCGTGCCGGTGATCGCGAAGCGGAAGATGCGGTCGAAGATGACGGCGTACTGGACGAGGCCGGCGTGCTCGAGCATCTCGGTCTCGGCATCCGTCAGCTGGGTCTTCGCCGACAGGTCCTTCTCGATGGCGACGCATTCGCGGAAGGCGGTGAGGTCGCAGCGCAGCTCCTCGAGCGAGTACAGGAAGAACGGCATCCGCTGCTTGATCATGAACGGGTCGAACGGCAGGTCGCCGCGCATGTGCGTGCGGTCGTGGATGAGGTCCCACATGACGAAGGTCTTCTCGGCGAGACGCTGGTCGTCGAGCAGCCGCGCGGCGGCGTCGGGCAGGTCGAGCCGGGTGATGTCCGCGGCGGCGCGCACGACGCGGCGGTAGCGGGCCGCCTCGCGGTCCTGGAAGATCGCGCCCCACGTGAAGGTCGGGATCTCGCGCATCGCGACGGTCTCGGGGAAGAGTACGGCCGAGTTCGTGTCGTAGCCGGGCGTGAAGTCGAGCAGGCGGAACGACACGAACAGGCGGTTCGTGTAGGTCTGCTCGAGCTCGGCGATGAACTCGGGCCAGATCGTCTCGACGAGGACGGCCTCGACCTTGCGGTCGCGGGTGCCGTTCTGCGTGTACATCGGGAAGACCACGAGGTGGCGCAGTCCGTCGATGCGGTGCTCCTGCGGCTGGAAGGCGACGAGCGAGTCGAGGAAGTCCGGGACGCCGAAGCCCTCCGAGACCCAGCGGTCGAAGTCCGCGACGCTCGCTTCGAGGTAGGCGGCGTCGTGCGGGAAGGCAGGGGAGAGCGAGCGGATGCCGGCGGTGATCGCCTCGACGTGGCGGCGGGCGGCGTCGTGGTCGGCGGCGTCGGGCACCGAGCCGTCGGTGGTCTGCAGTTCCTGCAGGGCGGTCGCGGCATCCCGCAGCATCGCCCAGGCCGTGGAGGTCTCGGCCGTGCGGGCGTCCTCGACGACCTCGGGCATCCCGATGATCGTCGGCGCAGTGGTGACGGTGCTCATGGTGGACCTCCTGTCGATTCCTCACGGTTTCCTCGCGCTGTTGCGGGAAGATTTCCGGTCATTTCAGCGTAAGGCCGTAAGGATCTCGTATGCAACCCGCCTGCGGTACGGTCGGAGCGTGGCCGCAGACGAGACCGACACCCCCGACACCGCGATCATCGCCGCCCTCTCGGCCAACGCGCGCGCGACGCTCAACGAGCTGTCCGCCGTCGCCGGGCTCTCGGTCTCGGCGACGCAGGCGCGCGTGCGCCGGCTCGAAGCGCGCGGGCTCATCTCGGGGTACCGCGCCGTCATCGACCCCGAGGTCGCGGGCAAGCCGCTCGCCGCGTTCGTCGAGATCACCCCGCTCGACCCCGGGCAGCCCGACAACGCCCCCGAGCTCATCGCGCACCTCGATGAGATCGAGGCGTGCCACTCGATCGCCGGCGACGCGGCGTACATGCTGTTCGTGCGCGTGGCCACCCCGCGCGACCTCGAGCGGCTGATCCGCGACATCCGCTCGGCCGCCTCGGTGGGCACCCGCACGACCGTCGTCCTGCAGACCTTCTTCGAGCACCGTCCGCTCTCGCCGGCCTGACCCGCCCCCGCCCCTCACCGCCGAGTCACCACTCGGTTGCCGAATCACCATCGCGATGTCGCCAATTCGGTGGTGATTCGGCACAGGGGCGGTGATTCGGCGCCGGGCGGTGCGCGTCGGCGAACCGCGTGCGGGTGTCAAGGGGAGGCGGCGGACCCCGAGGAAGCCTACCGTGGCGGCATGAGCGACACCCCGATCGGTTTCGAGGTCCTCGTCGTCGCCAACGCCCGCTCGGGCGCCTCTCTCGGGCGACCCGATCGCGTCCCAGGCGTGCAGCGACGGATGCCGGGCGCCACCGTGCACCGCCTGGGTGAGGACGAGACCCTCGACGACGTCGTCGCGGCGGCTGTGGCCGACGACAGTCCGCCGCGGGTCCTCGCGATCCTCGGCGGCGATGGGTCGGTCTCGCGCGCCGCGCACCTCGCGCGCCGCCACGACCTCACTCTCCTGGTGCTGCCGAACGGCACGTTCAACCACTTCGCGCGCTCGGCGGGGATCGAGGACGTCGACGCCGGGCTCGATGCCTACGCGGCGGGACACGTGCGTCCGGTCGCGGTCGCCGAGGTCTCGGTCGACGGCGGCGATCCGATCACGGTCCTCAACGCGGTCTCGCTCGGAGCGTACCCCGAGTTCCTCGCCGAGCGCGAGCGCCGCACGAGCCTCGGCAAGTGGTGGGGCGGCGCGGTCGCCGCCTGGCGCGAGGTTCACGGTGCCCACCCCGTCGACGTCGTCCGCGGCGGCAAGCGCGCCCGCGTGTGGTCGGTGTTCGCGGGCGTCGGGCGCAACGACCCCGACCACATCGCGACGATGCAGCGGGCCACCCTGCACGACGCCGTCATCGACGTCCGCGTCCACCACGCCCGCGGGTCGCGGCTGCGCGCCGTCGCCTCGCTCGCCTTCGGCAAGAACACCGTCAAGGTCCTCCGCGCGCTGCGGGTGATGCCCCCGGCATCCGATCTGGAACGGATCCTCGACGACGACTTCGAACTCGAGGTGGCCGCCGGCAGCGCGCCCGACATCTGGGTGCACGACGGCGAGCTCGAAGAGGTCGGCGCCGACGGATTCCGGATGCGGGTGCGCGCGGTCGCGGACGGTCTGCGGGTCTACCTCCCCGCCGCCGACGGCTGAGCGCGGGATACATCCCGGGGCGGATGCCGCGCCGCCGCCGACCGCGTAGCGTCGAAGGAGTGTTCCGCAAGCTCCGCCCCTACCAGGCCGCCGTCGATGCGGCCGTCGCGATGCTGTTCGCGCTGGTGGCGCTGCCGTACGAGCTGAACACCGGCACGATGACGTCGCCCATCGGCGGGTGGTCGGCGGTCCCGGTCGTCTTCCTCCTGGCGGGCGCCCTCGGCCTGCGACGATTCTCGCCGGGTCTCGCGCTCGCCGTCGCCTGGGTCGGCGCCGTCGTGCAGATGGGTCTGGGCCGGGGGCCGAGCTTCGCCGACATCGCGATCTTCGCCGTCCTGTACGCGACGGCGGCCTACGGGTCGCGCCGCGTCTTCTGGTTGGGGCTGTCCTCCGTCGTCCTCGGCGCCGGGACCATCACGGCCTACCTCTTCCGCTGGGCGTACCTCGGCACGGGCTCGCTGTCCGACATCCCGACCCTGATCTTCGTCCTGCTCGCCGCCCTCTTCGCTCTCGGTCTCTCGTGGACCGCCGGCGCTCTCGTCCGCACCGCCCTCCGCGCGCGAGCGAACCGCGCGGCGCAGTCGCGGGCCGAGGAGGAGACCGCGGCCGAGCAGGAGCGCACCCGCATCGCGCGCGACATGCACGACATCGTCGCGCACTCACTGGCCGTCATCATCGCGCAGTCCGACGGCGCGCGGTACGCGGCAGCATCCGATCCGAAGGCGCAGTCCGACGCCCTCGGCACGATCTCGTCGACGGCCCGGGCCGCGCTGTCGGACGTGCGCCTGCTGCTCACCCAGATGCGACACTCGCAGGCCGAGGGGCCGCAGCCGACGCTCGCCGACCTCGAGCAGCTGTACGCGCAGGTGCGGGCGGCGGGCACGCCGCTGCGCGTCGACGTCGACCCCGCCCCCACCGCCGAGGTGCCCGCCTCGGTGCAGCTCGCCGTGTACCGGATCCTGCAGGAGGCCCTGACCAACGCGATCCGCCACGGCGGCGACGGTGGAGTCGACGTCGCGCTCGCGTGGCATCCCGACCGCGTCGACCTGTCGGTGCGGAACGACCTCGTCGACGTGTCGACGGGTGAGAAGCGCGCCCCCGGGCACGGGCTCATCGGCATGCGCGAGCGGGCGCAGCTGATCGGCGGCCGCCTGGACGCCGCCCCCGCCGGAACGTCCTTCCTCGTGTCGGGATCGCTGCCGATCGGCGCACCCGCCGCATGACCCCCACTGGAGACCCCGCATGACCCCGATCCGCGTCGTCCTCGTCGACGACCAGGCCCTCTTCCGCGCCGGCATCCGCATGGTCGTCGCCTCGCAGCCCGACCTCGAGGTCGTCGGCGAGGCCTCCGACGGCGCGCAGGCCATCGAGGTCGTCCGCGCGACCCGGCCCGACGTCGTGATGATGGACATCCGGATGCCGGTGATGGACGGACTCGCCGCGACCGAGGCGCTGCTGGCCGACCCCGACCCGCCCAAGGTCGTCATGCTCACGACGTTCGACCTCGACGAGGCCGCCGCGCGCGCGATCCAGCGCGGCGCCAGCGGGTTCCTGCTGAAGGACGCCGACCCCGAGTTCCTGCTCGCCGCGATCCGCACGGTCCACGCCGGGTCGTCGGTCATCGCCGCCGCCGCGACCCGCGACCTGTTCGCCTCGCTCGGCGGTCCGACCCGTCCGGTCCCGCCCGCCTTCGACGCCCTCACCGAGCGCGAGCGCGAGATCTTCGGGCTCGCGGCGCGGGGCCTGTCCAACGCCGAGATCGCCGCGCGCGAGTTCCTCTCCGAGGCCACCGTGAAGACGCATGTCAGCCGCATCCTCGCCAAGTTGAGCCTGCGCGACCGCGTGCAGCTCGTCGTCTTCGCGTTCGAGCACGGCCTGGCCTGACCCACCGTCGCGACGGGGGATGCCGGATCATCCTCACGATGTACGCGGAGGCACCGTCAGGCCGACGCGGCGCGGGCGGCCTCCTCCGTAGCGTCGAAGACATGGAGATCACGACCACCGACCTGGGCCTCGCCGCCCGCGTCCAGCACCTGACCAAGACCTACGGCGGGGGCGAGTCGATCGTCCGCGCACTCGACGACGTGACCGTCGGCATCCGCCGCGGGGAGTTCACCGCGATCATGGGCCCGTCGGGCTCGGGCAAGTCCACCCTCATGCACATCATGGCGGGACTCGACGCCCCGGCCTCCGGCCGCGTCTGGATCGGCGACACCGACATCACGGGCCTGTCCGACGTCGAGCTGACGATCCTGCGCCGCCGCCGGGTGGGCTTCGTCTTCCAGTCCTTCAACCTGGTCCCGACCCTCGATGCGATCGGCAACATCCTGCTGCCCTTCGACCTCGACGGTCGCCGGCCGACCACGCAGGAGCGCGCCCGCATCGACGGACTCGTCGAGACACTGGGCCTCGGCCCGCGTCTGCGGCACCGCCCCCACCAGCTCTCGGGCGGGCAGCAGCAGCGCGTCGCGATCGCCCGCGCCCTCGCGACGGCACCCGACCTCGTCTTCGCCGACGAGCCGACCGGCAACCTCGACTCCCGCAGCGGGCGCGAGGTGCTCTCGCTGCTCGCCGCCGCGAGCACCGAGCACGGTCAGTCCATCGCCATGGTCACGCACGACCCGGTCGCCGCGTCGTACGCCGATCGCGTGCTGTTCCTCGGCGACGGCCGCATCGTCGCCGACAAGCCCCGTCAGAGCGCCGAGCAGATCTCGGCCCACATGCTCAGCGCGGAGGTGACCGCGTGACCGCGCTCGCCGCTCCGGCCGCCCCCGTCACCGCCGTGCCGGAGCCCGCTCGGACCTCTCGGCTCGCCTGGTTGCGGGAACGCGGGATGGGGGCCACGATCCTCGTCTCGGCCATCTCGACCGCGTTCGGTGTCGTTCTGCTCTCGGCCACCGGGTACCTCTCGAACGCGCTTGGGTCGAACCCGGAGTACGGGGACTCCGGCACGATGACCCTCGTGCTGATGCTGCTCAGCGGCATCCTGCTCGCCGTCGCCGTCTACGTCGCCGCCATCGTCACCGCGAACACGTTCTCGACGATCATCGCCGGCCGCACGCGGCGTATCGCCCTCCTCCGCCTCATCGGCGCGACCGCCCGTTCGCAGCGCGCCGAGGTCGCGACGCAGGGTCTCGCGGTCGGCGCGATCGGTGCCGTCCTCGGCCTCGTCCTCACGACCCTCGCGATGCTTCCGGCCGTCCCGCTCCTCGACCGGGCGCTGGGGGTGACGAGCAACTGGTCCCCCGTCCAGGCAACCCTGCTCGTGCCGGCCGTCGCCGTCGCCCTCACGACGTGGATCGCCGCGTGGTCGGGGTCGCGTCGGGTGCTCACCGTCACGCCGCTCCAGGCGCTCGGCGGATCGGTCGAGCGCTCGCGGGAGGAGATCGCCGAGAATCGTGGGCGCAAGGTCGCCGCCCTCGTCCTCGGTGTGATCGGCGCCGTCCTGCTGGGCGGGGGACCGTTGCTCGGGCTGCTGAGCCCGATCGGTGTGCTCGTCGCCTTCTTCGGCGGGCTGTGCAGCTTCACCGCCGTCTCGATCAGCGCGGTCTCGATCATGCCGCCGCTGCTGAAGGCCACCGGCCGCTTCTTCGGGAAGTCGGTCACGGCGCGGCTGGCCGCCGAGAACGCCGTCCGGTACCCGGAGCGGTCGAGTCGCATGGCCATCGGCGTCGTCATGGGCGTCGCGCTCGTCGTGATGTTCGCGGTCGCGGCCGAGTCGGCCAAGTCCCTCGTCACCGCCTCGAGCGGCGGCGAACCCGACGCAGCCTTCAACCAGATGATGGACACCTTCTCGACGGTCATGATGTCTCTCGTCGCCGTCAGTGCGGTGATCGCGGCGGTCGGCCTCGTGAACCTCCTCACGATCGGCATCGTGCAGCGCAAGCGTGAGCTCGGGCTCCTGCGGGCGCTGGGTCTCACCTCGGCGCAGATCCGCCGGATGGTCCTCATCGAGGCGGCGCACGTCACGGTCACGGCGCTGCTGTTCGGGCTCGTCCTCGGCGTCCTCTACGGCTGGGTCGCCGCGCAGTCGCTGCTCGGCTCGGTCGCGATGCCGCCGCTGTGGCAGTCGCCGACGTTCGTCGCACCCGCGATCCCGCTGCTGCCGGTGGCGATCGTGATCGTCGCCACCGCCGCCCTCACCCTCGGCGCCGCCGTCGCCCCGACGCGGATCGCGACCCGCACGGTGCCCGTCGAGGCTCTGTCGGAGTAGGCGCCCCGTCGCGCGCAGATCGTCGCCCCTTCGTGTGACCAGTCCGGGTCACGCGGAGGGGCGGCATCCGTCCGTCAGTCGGTCTCCGCGGCGGGCGGGTCGTACGACCAGGTCGGGGCGAGGGCCCGCAGGCGGATGCCGCGGTACTGCCACGCCGCCCACAGCATCGGCCACAGCGGCAGCGCCGCGATCCCGCCGATCGTGAGGCGATCGCGCCACAGCGTCCGCGACGGATCGCCCGGCAGCGGGCTGACCGCCATCTGGTGGTCCCAGACGTCGAGCGCCGCGAGGGGACCGGTGAGCGGGATGCCGCTGTCCCGGAAGATCCGCACCGGACCGTTCGCGTCCTCGGTGTAGCGGTCGCTCGCGTGGATCAGCTGCTGACCGACGGGGAGGAGGCCGAGGGCGCGGATCTCGACCGGGACGTCGGCGCCCGGCTCGAACGAGGTCGGGAGCGACGCGGCCATCGGCGCCATGTCGAGGAGCGGTCCGTACAGCTCGGTGACCGCCCGCGGCGAGTGCAGGGCGCGCCACGCCGCATCCGCGGTGCAGTCGAGTTCGAGTTTCAGCAGGATCCGCATGCCTCCACTCTCGCATTCCGGCGGGGGAGTCGGTACGTTGGGAGCGCTCCCATACTTCCGTCGCCTCGGCGACCCTTGCGAAAGACCGCCATGCCCCTCGAACCCGCCATCGAATCCGGCGACCGCTCGCACACGCTCGCTCCCGTCGAGTCCGTTGCGCAGATCTCGTCGATGCTGCTCGACACCGACCCGACCCTCGATCCCGCCCTCGCCGAGATCGCGCGGGCGACCGCCACCGAGGGTGTCGTGCTGCTGACCAACGACGGCACGCTGCCGCTCGGCGAGCGCACCGTCGCGGTCTTCGGGCGCGTGCAGGTGGACTGGTTCGCCGTCGGCTACGGCTCGGGCGGCGACGTCAAGGTGCCCTACATCTGGAACCTGCTCGCCGGGCTCCGCGACGCGGGCGTCCGCGTCGACGACGACCTCGCGACCCTGTACTCGACGTGGTCCGCCGAGAACCGGCCGGTGTTCACCGCCAACTGGGGCCAGTGGCCGCACCACTTCCCCGAGATGCCCATCGCCGACGCCGAGGTCGCGGCCGCGGCATCCCGTGCCGACACGGCGGTCGTCGCCATCGGCCGCGCGGCGGGCGAGGCGCGCGACAGCATCCTCGAGCCCGGCAGCTACTACCTGACGCCGGAGGAGAGCGCCCTCCTCGACGCCGTGACCGCGCACTTCGACCGTGTGGTGGTTGTCGTGGACGCGGGCAACGTGATGGACCTGTCGTGGGTCGTCGCGTACGGCGACCGGATCAGCGCCGTGCTGCTGGCCTGGCAGGGCGGCATGGAGGGTGCCCGCGCCGTCGCGGGGGTGCTCGCCGGCGAATCGGGCCCCAGCGGCAAGCTGACCGACACGATCGCCCTCAGCTACGAGGACTACCCCAGTGCGCCGAACTTCGGTCACCTCGACGTCAACGTCTACGCCGAGGACGTCTTCGTCGGCTACCGCTACTTCGAGACGTTCGCCCCCGACCGGGTGCTGTTCCCGTTCGGGCACGGCCTGTCGTACACGACGTTCGAGCTGGCGACGACGGTGACGACGGATGCCGGTGCCCTGACCCTCGAGGCCGTCGTCACCAACACGGGGGCCGTCGCCGGAAAGGAGGTCGTGCAGGTCTACACCGGCGCTCCGGACGGCGCCCTCGGCAAGCCCGCCCGTCAGCTCGCGGCGTTCGGCAAGACCGGGCTGCTCGCGCCCGGGGCGAGCGAGACGATCCGGCTCACGGTGCGTCTCGACGACCTCGCCTCGTACGACGACGCCGGCGCGACCGGTACCCGCAGCGCCTGGGTCCTCGAAGCCGGCGAGTACCCCGTGTTCGTGGGGACCGACGTGCGCTCGGCGACGCGCGTGGCGGCGTTCGACGTGCCCGAGACGCGGGTCGTGCGCACGGCCACCGAGGTCGCCGCCCCGGTCCTGCCCTTCGAGCGACTCACGCTCGCGCGAGCGGCAGACGGCTCGGCCGTCGTCGCCCACGAGACCGTCCCCACGCGCACCGTCGCGCGGGCCGACCGGATCCTCACCACCCTGCCCGCCGAGATCCCGCACACGGGCGACAGGGGTGTCGACCTCGCCGACGTCGCCGCGGGTGCGGCATCCCTCGACGACTTCGTCGCGCAGCTGAGCGATGAGGAACTGTCGCTCCTCGCCCGCGGCGACGTCACGATGGACAGCCCGCTGGGGGCCGCCGGCAACGCGGGCGTGCTGGGCGGGGTGTCCGAGTCGCTGCGCGCCAAGGGCGTGCCGCCGATCACGACGACCGACGGGCCGAGCGGCATCCGCCTCGCGGCCTACGCCTCGTTGCTGCCCTCGGGGACGGCGTTCGCCTCGACCTGGAACGTCCCGCTCATCGAGGAGCTCGCTGCGCTGCACGGCCAGGAGATGCTGCGCAAGGGCTCGGACGTGCTGCTCAGCCCGGGCATGAACATCCACCGCGACCCCCTGTGCGGGCGCAACTTCGAGTACTTCAGCGAGGACCCGGTCGTCTCGGGACGCATCGCCGCCGCCGTCGTGCGCGGCGTGCAGAGCACCGGACTCGCCGCCTGCCCGAAGCACTTCGCCGCGAACAACCAGGAGACCAACCGCACCCGCAACGACTCGCGGGTCTCCGAACGCGCCCTGCGCGAGATCTACCTGCGCGGCTTCGAGATCTGCGTGCGCGAAGCCGCGCCCCGCGTGATCATGACGTCGTACAACCAGATCAACGGGGTGTGGGCGCACTACCACCACGACCTCGCGACGGTCGTCCTGCGGGGCGAGTGGGGGTACGAGGGCACGGTCATCACCGACTGGTGGATCGAGGAGTCCGCCGACTCGGACTTCCCCGCCCTCGCGGACAACGCCTACCGCGTCCGTGCGCAGGTGGACGTCCTCATGCCCGGCGGGGTCAAGCGCGACGGCGCGCCGCAGGCGTACGCCGACACGTCGATCCTCGACTCGCTCGCCCGCGCGGACGGACTCACCCGCGGTGAACTGCAGCGCACGGCGCGGAACGTCCTCGGCCTCGCGCTCGCGCTGAAGCCGGTCGTCGACGCTCGTACGCTGGAGGGATGACCGCGAGCCCATTCGACCAGTCCCGCTACCAACTGCGTTTCGACTGGGGGCAGGAGGGCCTGCGCCGCCTCGCCCCCGCGGACGTGGTCGTCGTGGTCGACGTCCTGCGGTTCTCGTCGACCGTGTCGGCGCGGATCGTGGGCGGCGAGACCGTGCCGCACGACGACGCGGCCCACGCCGTTTCGCGCAACGGCGCCGCCGTCGCCTCGGCCGCCGCGGACGCGGGCGCGGTCGTCTTCCTGGGGTGCCTGCGCAACGCGACCGCGGTCGCGCACGCCGTGCTGGCCGAGCAGAACCGCCGCGCGGCGCGGACGAGCGTCAACGTGATCGCGGCGGGGGAGCTGTCCGGGCAGGGGGATGCCGCGGTCCTCCGCTTCTCGGTCGAGGACCAGCTGGGCGCGGGCGCGGTGTTCGCCGCCCTCGAGGCGCTCGGCCTCGACCATTCGTCGCCGGAGGCGGCGGCGGCATCCGAGTCCTTCCGCGGGCTCCGTTCCGCCGTCCGTCACCTGCTGACGGCGAGCGGCTCGGGGCAGGAGCTGCTCGAGGCCGACCGCCGCGCCGAGGTGCTCGCCGCCGCGGTCCACGACGCCGACGATGCGGTGCCGGTCCTGCGCGGCGGCGTGTGGCGGGCGTACGAGGCGATCAGCGCGGAGTGAGGGCGGCCCGCCGCGTCTCGGCGGTGATCTCGCGCCGCCGCCAGGTGATGAGGTGGCGCGGATCGAACGTCGGTGCGCAGCGTGCGCACGAGGTCGCCCGCGTGGCCTTGCGGTGCCGGTAGGCGACGTGCCCCGCGGGGCAGACCCCGACCCAGGGGGCGAGCTCGGTCGCCGTCTCGCCGCGGTGCGTCACGCCGCCGGTGTAGCCGAGCGAGCGCGCGATGCGCTTCCAGTCCGCGCCGTGCCCGGCGGCGGCCCCCGCGATCGCGTGGGCGATCTCGTGCAAGATCGTCTGCCGGTTGGTCTCGGCGTCGTACCGCGCGGCGAGGTAGCGCGAGAGCGTGATGCGCTTGCGCAGGTAGTCGCACGCGCCCGCGCGCCGTTTGGCGTTGTCGAACGCGAAGCTCCACGAGTCGTCGAGCAGCTGCCGCAGCAGGGACTCCGCCTCGCGGCGGACGTCGATCAGATCGCTCATGCCAGCACGATAGAACGGATGTACGACACTCGCCGGGAACGGCTCAGCTGGCGACCGTGGAACGGTTGCGGCGCCGGTCGACGGCGTCGATCGCGAGCAGCGTCGACTCGAGCTGCTCCTCGGGCGCTCCGGCCTCCTGCCGCAGGAAGAGCGCCTTCTTGAAGTCCGCGCGCGCCGACGCATCGTCGCCGGCGTCGAAGTGCACCTTCCCGCGGTGCTGGCAGCCGAACGCGGCCACCGCCGCCCAGCCCTGGCCCTCGGCCTCTTCGACGCACGTGTTGAGTTCGTGGATCGCGGCCGCGTAGGCGCCGCGGAACTGCTGGACGGTGGCGTGCAGCATCCGTGCGCGCAGCAGGTCCTTGCGTGTCCCGGCCATCCGCGCGAGACGGACCGACTCCTCCGACACCACGAGCGCGTCGTCGAGACGGCCGGTCACCTTGAGGAGCCACACCTTCTCGAGCATCGCCGCGAGGCTGCGCTGCTCGCCGAGCTCGACGAGCCGTGCCTGGCATTCGTCGAGGTCGACGATCTCTCGGAGTGTCTCCGGGTCGTATCCCTTGATGAAGCCCACGGCCAATCCTTCCCACCCAGCGACGTGTGCCTCCAGTGTCGCCGGGCGGGACCCGGAATCGGCTGAGGGCGCGCCGCGCGTCGTGGCCTCAGCGGTCGAAGACGGATGCGGCGGGCTTCGGCGACGGGGTGGCGTCGGCATCCGTCATGATCCGCGCATCGCGCGCGAACGCCTCGAGCTCGGCGCCGTGAGCGACCTTCGCGGGGTGCGGCCCCGCCGCCATGAGCCGCGGCAGCCAGTCCATCGGCAGCGGAGCGGGAGAGGCGGCGATCACGATGTTGCCGAACCGACCGCTCTTGAGTGTGCCGACCTCGGCGAGGATCACGACGTGCTCGAGCACCGAGCGCACGGTCGCGACCTGACGGCGCGCGAAGGCCAGCCCGCTGCCGTCGGCGATGTTGACGAGCAGGATGCCGGTGGGTGCGAGCAGCCCCGCGAGGATGCGGTAGTACTCCACGCTCGTGATGTGGGCGGGGGTCTGGGCGCCCGCGAACACGTCGGAGACGACGAGGTCGACGTTGCCGACGAGCCCCGCGGGCAGGCGCGCCGCGACGTCGCGCGCGTCGCCGATGCGTACCCGGAGCTGTCCAGTGCGGGGGAGCGGCAGGTGCGCGCGGACGAGGTCGACGAGCGCCTGCTCCAGCTCGATCACCTGCTGCCGCGACCCCGGCCGGGTGTGCTCGACGTACCGCGGCAGGGTCAGGGCGCCCGCACCGAGGTGCACGGCCGTGAGGGGCTCGCCCGGCATCCCGATCTGGTCGATCACCGCACCCATCCGGGCGACGTACTCGAAGTGGAGGTGCGACGGATCGTCGAGGTCCACGTGCGACTGGGGGGTCGTGTCGACGATCAGTTCCCAGCCGCCGGCGAAACGACCCGGCACGATGCGCGCCTGCCGGCCGTCGGACAGTCTCGCGACAGGCGGGTCGATCGGGTCGCGGGAGCGGGCCATTCGTCTACGGTAGCCCGCAGGAAGAAACACGATCGAGATGCAGATGTAACCGCTTGCCCGCAGTGGGGCAGGTAGCGTCAGCGGCATCCCTTCGGCAGCGCCGCCCTCCAGGCGCGTCGCCGACGAGCCTCATCGGAAGGTGCACAGCAATGCTCCCCATGTCCAGGAAGCGGGTGGTCGCGGGCGCCGCGGCCCTCGTCATCGGTGCGCTCGCGCTCAGCGCGTGCGCCAGTCAGCGCGGCGGCGAGACCGAAGGCGAAGGCTCGGCCGACGTCGACGGCACGTTCGTCTTCGGCGCCTCGGCCGACCCGGCCAGCCTCGACCCCGCCTTCGCCCAGGACGGCGAGACGTTCCGCGTCTCGCGTCAGATCTTCGAGGGTCTCGTCGGCACCAAGCCCGGCACTGCCGACCCGGCGCCGCTCCTCGCGGAGTCGTGGGAGGTCTCGGACGACTCGCTGAGCTACACGTTCGCCCTCAAGAAGGACGTCACGTTCCACGACGGCACGCCGTTCAACGCCGAGGCCGTGTGCGTCAACTTCGACCGTTGGTACAACTGGGAGGGCCTGGCCGCCAGCGAGGCGCTCGGCTACTACTACAACAAGCTCTTCAAGGGCTACGCGTCGAGCCCCGACACCGCGGTCTACGACTCCTGCACGCCCGACGGCGACGACTCGGTCACCATCGCGCTGAAGAAGCCCTTCGCCGGCTTCGTCGCGGCGCTGTCGCTCCCCGCCTTCGGGATGCAGTCGCCGACCGCCCTCGAGGAGTACAAGGCCGACGAGGTCGGCGGCACCGCCGAGGCCCCGACCCTCAGCGAGTACGCGATGGGTCACCCCGTCGGCACCGGTCCCTACAAGTTCGACGAGTGGTCGCCGGGCGAGCAGCTGACGCTGAGCTCGTACGAGGACTACTGGGGCGACGCCGGCCAGATCGACGAGATCATCTTCCGCGTGATCGACGACCCGACCGCCCGCCGCCAGGCGCTCGAGTCGGGCTCCATCGACGGGTACGACCTCGTCGGCCCCGCCGACACGGCCGCCCTCGAGGAGGACGGCTACAAGATGGTGTCGCGTCCTCCCTTCACGATCCTCTACCTCGCCTTCAACCAGGCGGTCCCGGAGCTTCAGGACCCGAAGGTCCGTGAGGCTCTCTCGTACGCCGTCGACAAGGACGCGCTCATCTCGCAGGTCCTCCCCGAGGGCACCGAGAAGGCGACGCAGTTCATGCCGCCGACCGTCAACGGCTGGAACGCCGACGTCACGACGTACGACTACGACCCCGAGAAGGCGAAGCAGCTGCTCGCCGAGGCCGGCTACGACGAGGCGAACCCGCTCGCGCTGACCTTCAACTACCCGGTCAACGTCTCGCGTCCGTACATGCCGGACCCCGAGCAGATCTTCACGGTGCTGTCGAAGCAGCTGAACGAGGTCGGCGTCGAGACCACGCCGCAGTCGAACGAGTGGGGCGAGTACCTCGACCTCATCACCGGCGGCACGGACCACGGCATCCACCTGCTCGGTTGGACCGGCGACTACAACGACACCGACAACTTCCTCGGCGTCTTCTTCGGTCAGAAGTCGGCGGAGTGGGGCTTCGACAACCCCGAGCTGTTCTCCGCCCTGACCGACGCCCGCGGCATCGCGGACCTCGACGAGCAGACGCAGGTCTACTCCGACATCAACGAGCAGGTCGCCGAGTTCATCCCCGGTGTCCCGCTCGCCCACCCGGCTCCCACCCTGGCCTTCGACCCCCGCGTCGAGAGCTACCCGGCGAGCCCCGTGAACGATGAGGTGTTCAGCGAGATCGTCCTCACGAAGTAAGCCGATCGAGGCGGCCCCGGCCGCCTGACCGGTGCGGGGCGGGACACCCTCCCGCCCCGCACCGACCTCCCCGAAAGCGACACCCGTGCTGCGAACCATCGGCAAAAGGCTCCTGCTGCTGATCCCCACCCTCCTCGGCCTGAGCATCCTGCTCTTCTGGTGGGTGAGAACCCTCCCCGGTGGGCCCGCCCAGGCCCTGCTCGGCGAGAAGTCCACCCCCGAAGCCGTCGCCCGCATCAACGAGCTCTACGGCTTCGACCGCCCGCTCCTCGAGCAGTACTTCACGTGGATCGGCAGGCTCCTCTCGGGCGACTTCGGCAGCTCGCTGCAGACGAGCCGTCCCGTGCTCGACGAGTTCCTGCGCCGCTTCCCCGCGACGATCGAGCTCTCGCTCGCCGCGCTCATCATCGCCGTCGGCGTCGGCGTGCCCCTCGGGTACTGGGCCGCCCGCCGCCACGGCAAGGCGGCCGACAGCGCCGCCGTCGTCTTCAGCCTGCTCGGCATCGTCGTGCCGGTGTTCTTCCTGGCCTTCATCCTCAAGTACGTCTTCGCGGTGCAGCTGGGATGGCTGCCCTCGGACGGCCGCCAGAGCCCCCGGATCGACGCGACGCATTACACGAACTTCTACGTCCTCGACGGCCTCATCACAGGGGAGTTCGACGCGGCATGGGATGCCGTCCTCCACCTGATTCTGCCGGCGGTGGCGCTCGGCACGATCCCCCTCGCGATCATCGTGCGCATCACCCGGGCATCCGTCCTCGAGGTCCAGAACGCGGACTACGTGCGCACCGGCAAGGCCAAGGGCGTGCCCGGAGCGCTGCTGCGCAACCGCTTCATCCTCCGCAACGCGATGCTGCCGGTCATCACGACGATCGGCCTGCAGGCGGGTCTGCTGCTGTCGGGAGCGATCCTCACCGAGACGGTGTTCGCCTTCCCCGGCATCGGATCGTTCCTCGCCGGCGCCATCTTCAACCGCGACTTCCCGGTCCTGCAGGGCTTCATCATCTTCATCGCGATCGTCTACGCGCTGATCAACCTGCTCGTCGACGTCTCGTACAGCCTGATCGACCCGAGAGTGAGGGTCTCATGAGCACCGTCCTTCCCCCCGCCGCCGGCGGGAGCCCCGCCGAGGACGCCACGGCCGTCGACCTGAACGCCGGCAGCGGCGGAGCGCCGCGCGGCGGCTTCTGGCACGACGTCTTCCGTCGCCTGCGGCGCAGCCCCGTTGCGTGGACCGGCCTCGTCATCGTGCTGCTGTTCGTGCTCGTCGCGATCCTCGCGCCGCTGCTCGCCCCGTACCCCGAGACCGACCTCCCGGGTGCGCGCGAGATCACTCCGACCTACATCCCCGGTCCCGGCGAGATCGCGGCGTTCCCGCTCGGCCTCGACCGGTTCGGCGGCGACGTGCTGTCGAAGCTCATCTGGGGAGCGCAGTCGTCGCTGCTCATCGGCGTCATCTCGACCGCTTACGGCCTCGTCGGCGGGATGCTGCTGGGCCTCATCGCCGGCACGTTCGGCGGCTGGGTCGACAACGTCATCATGCGACTCGTCGACATCCTGCTGTCGGTGCCGAGCCTGCTGCTCGCCGTCTCGATCGCAGCGATCCTCGGCCAGAACCAGAACTCGGTCATGATCGCCATCGGTGTCGCGCAGGTGCCCATCTTCGCGCGCCTGCTCCGCGCCTCGATGCTGCAGCAGCGGTCGGCCGACTACGTCCTCTCGGCGCAGACCCTCGGCCTCGGCCGCGGGCGCATCACGATGACCCACGTCCTGCCGAACGCGGTCGGACCGGTCATCGTGCAGGGCACCCTGTCGCTCGCGACCGCCGTCATCGACGCCGCAGCGCTGTCGTTCCTCGGCCTCGGCGGCGGACGCCCCGAGACCGCGGAGTGGGGCCGCATGCTCACCTACGCGCAGGCGGAACTCGCCATCGCGCCGTGGTTGGCGTTCCTCCCCGGCATCTGCATCGCCATCACCGCGCTCGGCTTCACGCTCTTCGGTGAGGCGCTGCGCGAAGCCATGGACCCCCGGACGCGCGGGCGCTGATCGTGAGCCGGCGGGCGCTGCTCGTCGTCGTCGGGCTCGCCGTCGTCGTGGTCGTGGGGCTGGCCGCGCTGTACACGCTCGGCGGGCTCGGCAACGCGGTCGTGCCGTAGTCGCGCCGGGGTACCGCTGCGCGATCCCGGCGGGGCGGCTGGTACCGCTGCGCGATCCCGGCGGGTCGGACAACAGGGCCCCTTCCCCGACTGTCCGGCCCACCGGGATCGCTTCGCTGCCCGTGCGTGCTGGGGCTGTTCGCCTGTCGCGTTGTGCGGCGTGGGGCGGCGTGTTGTGACAGGGGAGGGTTGCGGAGGCGCGGCATCCGCTGTTCGCCTGTCGCGTCGTGCCGCGTCGGGCGGCGTTTTGTGACAGGGGAGGGATGCCGGAAGGAGGGTCAGACGGCGATGTCGAGCTCGTTGCCGGGGATCGAGGCGAGGAGGTTGCGTGTGTAGGGGTCGCGCGGGTTCGTGAAGATCTCCTCGCTCGAGGCGGCCTCGACGAGCGCGCCGTCCTTCATGACGCAGACGTAGTCGCTGATCAGGCGCACGACGGCGAGGTCGTGCGAGATGAACAGGTAGCTCAGGCCGTACTCGTTCTGCAGGTCGCGCAGCAGCGACAGGATCTGGTCCTGCACGAGAACGTCGAGCGCCGACACCGGCTCGTCGCAGACGATCAGTTCCGGCGACAGGGCGAGGGCCCGCGCGATCGCGACGCGCTGACGCTGACCGCCGGACAGCTCCGACGGGTAGCGCCGCAGCATCGACTCGGGCAGGGCGACGTCGTCGAGCAGCTTGCGCACCCGCGCGGCACGGTCCTTCGCGGAGCCGCGGTTGTAGAAGTCGAGCGGTTCCTGCACGATCCGCTCGATCGTGAACATGGGGTTCAGCGACGAATACGGGTCCTGGAAGATCGGCTGCACCTTCTGCCGGAACTCGCGCAGCTGCCGTCCTTTGAGGGATGCCACATCCGCACCGTCGTAGCGGATGACACCCTCCGTCGGGTCGACGACCTTCAGCAGCATCCGTGCCGTCGTCGTCTTGCCCGACCCGGATTCGCCGACGATCGCGACCGTCTCGCCGCGGGGGATCGCGAACGAGACGTCGCGGACGGCGGCGAAGTCCTCCTTCTGCCCGCGGACCTTGTAGAGCTTGGTGAGCCCCTCGACCTCGACGATGTTGTCGACCGGCTTCGGCGCGGCATCCGGTGTCGGGGCCGTGAACGCCTCGGGGCGCAACCGTGCGACGGCGACCGAGGGCGCCGCCTGCACGAGGGACTGGGTGTAGGGATGCTGCGGGTCCTCGAGGATCTGCCGCGCGGGGCCCTGCTCGACGATGCGGCCCCGGTGCATGACGACGACCCGGGCGGCGCGCTCGGCCGCGAGACCCAGGTCGTGCGTGATCAGCAGGACGGACGTGCCGAGCTCGGTCGTCATGCGGCCGAGCTGGTCGAGGATCGTCTTCTGCACCGTCACGTCGAGCGCGCTCGTGGGCTCGTCGGCGATGAGCAGGCGCGGGTTGCAGGCCAGGCCGATCGCGATGAGTGCGCGCTGGCGCATGCCGCCCGAGAACTCGTGCGGGTACTGCTTCGCGCGCTCCTCGGCATTCGGCAGGCCGGCCGCCGCGAGGGTCTCGACGACCTTCCGGTCGACGTCCTTCTTCGTCGCGAGCCCGTGCGCGAGCAGGGTCTCGGCGACCTGCGTGCCGATCTTCGACGTCGGGTTGAGGTTCGACATCGGGTCCTGCGGCACGAGTCCGATCTGCGCCCCGCGGATGCCGCGCATCGTCGCCTCGGAGGCCCCGACGAGCTCCTGGCCGTCGAGGCGGATGCTGCCGTCGGCGATGCGTCCGTTGCCGGCCAGCAGGCCGATCACGGCCATCGCGGTCGTCGACTTGCCCGAGCCCGACTCGCCCACGATCGCGACCGTCTCACCCGCGGCGAGGTCGAGGTCGACGCCCTCCACGGCGCGCACCGATCCGTCGATGGTCTGGAACTCGACGGCGAGGTCGCGCACCTGCAGGAGGGGCGTGCCGGCGGCGGGGGTGGTGGCGAAGGGCATGGGTCCATCCTGCCCTCCGCCCGCCGCGGGCGCACGGGCGGATCGCCGGCTTTACCGAGCCGTAACGGGATCAGCCGTCGCGGCGGGCACCCTCGGACGGTCGCACCGTGAAGACGTGCGGCTCGGTGTGCCCCGCCGCGGCGAAGGCTGCCAGAACCGCGCCTCGCACGGCCGGGACGGCGGCGCGGTCGATGAGCGCGATCGCCGACCCGCCGAATCCGCCGCCCGTCATCCGCGCCCCGACCGCGCCGTTCTCGCGGGCGGTCTCGACGGCGAGGTCGAGCTCGGGCACCGAGATCTCGAAATCGTCGCGCATCGAGGCGTGCGAGGCGTAGAGCAGGTCGCCGATGGCGCGGGGGCCCTGTTCGCGCAGCGTACGCACGGTGTCGAGCACGCGCTGGTTCTCGGTGACGACGTGACGCACCCGCCGATAGGTCACCTCGTCGACGAGCTGCTCGACCTGCGGCAGCTGGTCGACGCGCACGTCGCGCAGGGCCGGGACGCCCATCGCCTCCGCACCGCGCTCGCACGCGGCGCGGCGCTCGCCGTAGCCGCCGGTCGAGTGCGCGTGGGCGACACGCGTGTCGATCACCATGAGCTCGAGCCCCGCGGCGTCGAATCCGAGGGCGACCACCTGCGCGTCGAGGCTGCGGCAGTCGAGGAAGGTGCCGGCATCCGTCTCACCGAGCATCGACGCCATCTGGTCCATGATCCCGGTCGGAGCGCCGACGGCCTCGTTCTCGGCGCGGCGTCCCGCCTGCGCGAGTGCGACGCGGTCGAGGCCGAGCCCCCACACGTCGTTGAGCGCCGAGCCGGTCGCACCCTCGATGGCCGCCGACGACGAGAGCCCGGCGCCGACGGGGACGTCCGAGGCGAACGCGAGGTCGACACCGGTGACGGATGCGGCATCCGTCCCGGTCGCCTGCAGCAGGGCCCACGCGACACCGAGCGGGTACCTGGCCCACTCGACGACCTCGTCGCGGCGGTCGGGGAACAGCGCGTCGAGGTCCGCGAGCGCCACCTCGACCGGCGCCTCGTCGAAGGTCGAGACCACGCGGATGCGGCCGTCCGAGCGGCGGCCGAGCGCGACGTGCGTCCGGTGGGGCGTCGCGAACGGGAAGACGAAGCCGTCGTTGTAGTCGGTGTGCTCGCCGATCAGGTTGACGCGCCCGGGCGCCGACCAGAGGCCGACCGGCTCGTTGCCGGTGAGGGTGGAGAAGAGGCCGTGGGCCTCGCCGGCAGCGGTCACAGGGTGACTCCTTCGATGGCGGTGCGGAGGCGCGCGGCGGCGTCCTCCGGGGGGACGTCGCCGATCCAGGCGCCCATGGCGGCCTCGGATCCGGCGAGGAACTTGAGCTTGTCGGCGGCGCGACGGGGACTCGTGAGCTGCAGGCTCAGGCGCACGGTGTCGCGGCCGACGTGGACCGGCGCCTGGTGCCAGGCGGCGATGTAGGGAGTCTCGGACTCGTAGAGGGCGTCGACGCCGCGCAGCAGTCGCAGGTAGAGCGGGGCGAGCTCGTCCTTCTCGGGCTCCGAGAGCGTCGCGAAGTCGGCGACGTGACGGTGCGGGAGCAGGTGGATCTCCAGTGGCCAGCGGGCGGCGAACGGCACGAAGGCGGTCCAGTGCTCGCCGCGCAGCAGGACGCGGGGGCCGGCCTGCTCGAACTCGAGGATGCGCTGGAACAGGTCGGGGGCGGTGCGGTCGATCGAGTCGAGCAGACGGGTCGTGCGCGGAGTGACGTACGGGTAGGCGTAGATCTGGCCGTGCGGATGCTGCAGCGTGACGCCGATCGCTTCGCCGCGATTCTCGAAGGGGAACACCTGCTCGATGCCGGGAAGGGCGGACAGGGCGGCGGTGCGGTCGGCCCACGCCTCGATGACGGTGCGGGCACGGGTGACGGACTGCGTGCCGAACGAGCCGGTGCGCTCGGGCGAGAAGCAGACCACCTCGGTGCGGCCGACGCTCGTGCGGGTGCGGCCGAGCCCGAGGTGGGCGAGGTCGTCGAGCCCGCGCGGCGGGTCGACTGCGGCGGGGACGTCGTCGGTCGCCTCGGCCAGGGCGGGGCCGAACGAGGGCGACTTGTTCTCGAAGACGGCGACGTCGTAGTGCGATGGGATCTCGGACGGGTTCGTCGGGGTCTGCGGCGCGAGCGGGTCGAGCTCGGCGGGGGGCAGGAACGCGCGGTTCTGCCGGTTCGCGGCGACGGAGACCCAGTCGCCGGTGAGGACGTCCTGCCGCATCGTGGCGGTCTCGGGGCGGGCGTCGAGATCGCGGGTGTCGACGGCGCGCTCCGGGCCGAGGGTCGTGCCGGGGTCGTCGAAGTAGATCAGCTCGCGGCCGTCGGCGAGGCGGGTGCTGCGCTTGACGACGCCGGCGCCCAGGTCGGATGTCTCGGTGGGGGTGGGCTCGAACTGCGGCGTGTTCACGTCAACACGGTAGCCGAAGGGCTGTGTTATCGTCAACATCGCGCGGATCTCCGCAGATCGTGCCGGGGCCGCGCCGGGGAGGATGCCGTGCAGCGACGCGTCTCGATGGCCGACGTGGCCGCGGCGGCGGGTGTGTCCGGCCAGACCGTCTCGCGCGTCGTCAACGGCAGCCCGCGCGTCGACCCCGAGACCCGCGCGCGCATCGAGGCGGCGATGGCCGACCTCGGCTACCGCCCGCACCGCGCCGCCCGGGCCCTGCGCACGGGCCGCTCCGGCACGATCGGTGTCATCGTCGCGACCCTCGCGACGGTCGGCAACTCGCGGATGCTCGAGGCCGTGGCATCCGCTGCGGCCCGGCGCGACCTGGCGGTCACCCTCATCTCGCTCGCCGAGCGGACGGGCATCGCCGATGCCTTCGACCGCCTGCACGACCTCGGCGTCGACGGCGCGATCGTTCTCAACGAGGCGACGGCCATCGCGGAGGGCGTCGCGCCGCCCGCGGGTCTCGCGCTGGTCGCAGTCGACTCACCCGGCGGGGCGTTCGCGACGGTCCAGTCCGACCACGCGGGCGGCGCCGAGACGGCCACACGCAGGCTGACGGATGCCGGGCGTCGTGCGATCGCGCACGTCGCCGGGCCCGCCGGGTCGTTCGCGGCGGCCGAGCGCGAGCGCGGGTGGCGGGCGGCGCACGACGGGCCGCCGCTCCGGGAACCGTTGCGCGGGGATTGGGGTGCGGCATCCGGTCACGCGGCGGGAGTCGTCCTCGCCGCCGACCCGGGCGTCGACGCGGTGTTCGCCGCGAACGACCAGATGGCGCTCGGCGTGCTGCGCGCGCTCGCCGAGGCGGGACGTGAGGACGTCGCCGTCATCGGGTTCGACGACGTGGCGGATGCCGCGGACTACCGCCCGCCGCTGACCACCGTGCGGCAGGACTTCGACGCCCTCGGCGAGGCCGCCGTCGCCGCCCTCGCGGCGACGCTCGACGGCGAGCCCGCGACACGGACGGTCGTCCCGACGACGCTCATCGCCCGCGCGTCGGGCTGACGCGCCGCCCGCTCGCTCGCGGTTGTTCGCGCGAAAGCGCCCCCTGCTGCCGAGAGCGCCCGTCCGAGCGTGTCAGCAGGCGGCGCTGTCGGCACGGACGCGCGCTCTCGCGCGTGACCGGGGGCTCTCAGCCGGCGGTGCGGCGGGCGTCCCAGCCGGTGCGGACCATCTCGTCGACGGTGTACCGCATCTTCCAGTCGAGGTCGCGGGCGGCGAGCTCGCCGGTGGCGACGATGCGGTCGGGATCGCCGGCGCGGCGCGGGGCGATCTCGGGGGTGAACGGGATGCCGGTGACCCGGGCGACGGCATCCATGATCTCGCGCACCGACAGACCGTTCTGCGAACCGAGGTTGTAGGCGGGCTCGACCGGTTCGCCCGCGCGCAGACGCTGCGCCGCGACGACGTGCGCGGCGGCGATGTCGGCGACGTGCACGTAGTCGCGCACGTTCGTGCCGTCGGGGGTGTCGTAGTCGTCGCCGTTGATTCGCGGCGTCTCACCCTTCAGCAGCATCTCGAAGACGATCGGGAACAGGTTGTGGGGGCTCGTGTCGTAGACCGACGGGTCGCCCGAGCCGACGACGTTGAAGTACCGCAGCGAGGTGTGACGCAGGGGTGCATCGGATGCCGCCGTCGCGAGGCCCTGCGCCGCGATCAGCCACTCGCCGATGAGCTTCGATTCGCCGTACGGCGAGGCGGGACGCTTGGGCAGGTCCTCGGTCACGAGGGGCACGTCGGGGGTGCCGTACACGGCGGCGCTGGAGGAGAACACGATGTTCGTGACCCCGGCATCCGCCATCGCCGCGAGCACCACGCGGGTGCCCTCGACGTTCTGCTCGTAGGTGTGGAGGGGGCGCTGCACCGAGACACCGGCGTACTTGAACCCGGCGACGTGGATGACGCCCTCGACGCCGTGCGTGCGCAGGGTGTCGGCGACGAGCTGCTGGTCGAGGATCGTGCCCTGCACGAAGGGCACCCCCTCGGGCACGAACGCGGCGTGTCCGCTGGAGAGGTCGTCGAGGACGATCGGGTCGAGACCCGCCTCGGCGAGAGCGCGGACGATGTGCGCGCCGATGTACCCGGCGCCTCCGGTGACGAGCCAACTCATGGTCCCGAGCCTACTGGCGCGGAACCGGGCCGCCGGACCTCAGGGACCGGGCCGCCGGACCCCAGGAACCCGGCGCCCGCGGCCTCAGAAACCCGGTGCCCGCGGACTCAGGAACCCAGCGCGGCGGCGACGACCTTGCGCGCCTCCTCCTGCACCTGCGCGAGGTGCTCGGGACCCTTGAGGCTCTCGGCGTACAGCTTGTAGACGTCCTCGGTGCCCGACGGGCGCGCCGCGAACCACGCGTACTCGGTCTGCACCTTGAGCCCGCCGATCGCCGCACCGTTGCCGGGCGCGTGCGAGAGCTTCGCGGTGACGGGGTCGCCGGCCAGCTCGCTCGCCGAGACGGCGTCGCCCGACAGCTTCGACAGCGCCGCCTTCTGCTCGGGCGAGGCGGGTGCGTCCACGCGCTGATACGCGGATGCCCCGAACTCGGCCTCGAGCTCGGCGTACCGCTGCGAGGGGGTCTTGCCGGTGACGGCGAGGATCTCGGCGGCGAGCAGACAGAGGAGGATGCCGTCCTTGTCCGTCGTCCAGACGGTGCCGTCCTTGCGCAGGAACGACGCACCGGCGGATTCCTCGCCGCCGAAGGCGACGGAGCCGTCGAGCAGGCCCGGGACGAACCACTTGAACCCGACGGGGACCTCGAGGAGGGTGCGGCCGAGCGAGGCGGCGACGCGGTCGATGATCATCGACGACACGAGGGTCTTGCCGATGGCGGCATCCTGCGGCCAGCCTTCGCGGTGGCGGTAGAGGTAGTCGATCGCGACGGCGAGGAAGTGGTTCGGGTTCATGAGCCCGGCGTCGGGCGTCACGATGCCGTGACGGTCGGCGTCGGCGTCGTTGCCGGTGAGGATGTCGAACTCGTCGCGCCGGGCGACGAGGGCGGCCATCGCCGAGGGGGAGGAGGGATCCATGCGGATCTTCTCGTCCCAGTCGAGCGTCATGAACCGCCACGTCGGGTCGACCTCGGGGTTCACGACCGTGAGGTCGAGGCCGTAGCGCTCGCCGATGAGAGCCCAGTACTCGACCGACGCACCGCCGAGCGGGTCGGCGCCGATCCGAACGCCCGAGCGGGCGATCGCCTCGACGTCGATGATGGATGCCAGGTCGGCGACGTAGCCTTCGCGGAAGTCGTACTCGCCGAGGGTCGCGTCGTCGATGTCCGCGTGGCGGATGCGTCGGACGCCCTCGAGGCCGGCCTCGATGAGCGCGTTCGCGCGGTCGGCGATCCAGCCGGTCGCGTCGGTGTCGGCAGGTCCGCCGTGGGGCGGGTTGTACTTGAAGCCGCCGTCGCGCGGCGGGTTGTGCGAGGGGGTGACGACGATGCCGTCGGCGCGACCGGCATCCGATTCGTCCCGACCCTTGTTGTAGGTGAGGATCGCGTGGCTGAGGGCGGGTGTCGGCACCCACGAGTCGCGGCTGTCGACGCGGACGTCGACGCCGTTCGCGACGAGGACCTCGATGGCGGTGTGCTCGGCGGGCAGCGAGAGTCCGTGCGTGTCGCGGCCAAGGAACAGCGGGCCGGTGATGCCCTGCGCCGCGCGGTAGTCGACGATCGCCTGGGTCGTGGCGAGGATGTGGTCCTCGTTGAAGCTGCGCGACAGCGACGAGCCGCGGTGGCCACTCGTCCCGAACGCGACCCGCTGCGCGGCGACCGACGGGTCGGGCTTCAGGTCGTAGTAGGCGCCGATGAGGGCGTCCACGTCGACGAGGTCAGAGGCTTCGGCTGGCTGTCCTGCGCGGCTCATTCGCCCAGTCTGCCAGGGAACTCGGACGGGAGCGCCTGCGTGTCGCGGATCCGCAGCGAGCTCACGCCGGAAGGCGGCCCGCCTCGGTGACCATCACCGCCGCTCGCTCCGACAGCGCGTCGAGCACGGTCCGCAGAGCCGGCGAGTCCGACATGGTCCGGCGGTGGATCGCCGACACCTCGCGGATGGACTCCGGCGACACGGTCGGGATCGCGACCAGGTCGGGGCCGAGGGGCGGGCGGCCCAGGCGCGGCACCAGCGCGACGGCGATGCCCGCGCGGGCGATCTCGAGGTGGTTCTCGAACTCCATCGACTCGTGCACGATCCGCGGGGCGCCGCCGATGCCGTCGAACAGCCGCCGCAGCCATTGCCGACAGATCGTCGACTCGAACGTCGCGACCCACGGCTCGCCGCCGAGGTCCTCGGGGCGCAGTTCGGTGCGGCCGGCGAGCGGGTGGTCGCGGCGCAGGATGATGTCGGCGACGTCGGTGAACAGCGGGGTCTCGACGAGGTGGTCGGGGATCGCGAGCGCGACGTTGCCCCAGCGGTGCACGAGTCCCAGGTCCCGTTGACCCGACGCGACGAGGGCGACCGTCTCCCACGGTTCGCTCTCGCGCAGCGGCAGTCGCAGATCCGGATGCCGCCGGCCGAGGTCCGCGATGAGGGGCACCATGACCCCGCGCACCACCGTCGAGAACGCCCCGATGCGGATCTCGCCGGCGACCCGGTCGGGCTCGCCGCCCCCGTGGAGGTCGGCGCGAACGCGCTCGAGGTCGGCGAGGATCGGCGTCGCCGAGACGACGAGGCGCGTCGCGGACTCGGTGAGCACGACCCCTCGCCCCACCCGCTCGAGCAGTGCCACGCCGGTGTCGCGCTCGAGGCGCTTGATCTGCTGCGAGACGGCCGACGGTGTGAAGCCGAGAGCGGTCGCGGCGGCGGCGACGCTCCCCTCCGTGGCCACGGCGCGCAGGGACACGACGGCCTCGAGATCGATCATGAAGCGATGCTACCGATTTGCCTCGCCGAATGATTGCTTGTCCTTCACGGATGCCGCGGGTGGACTGGTCCCGTGACCCGCCGTGACATGCTCCTCGCCGCCCTCATCGCCTCGCTGTGGGGCCTGAACTTCGTCGTCATCGACTGGGGGATGAGCGGCATCCCGCCCCTGCTGTTCGCGGCGATCCGGTTCGCCGTCGTCGCACTCGCCGTCCTCGTCGTGCCGCGGCCGCAGACCGGGTGGCGCGTGATCGTCGGAGTCGGCCTGTTCATGAGCCTCGGCCAGTTCGCGCTCCTCTACACGTCGCTCGCGCTGGGGCTGAGCCCGGGCCTCGCCGCGCTCCTCATGCAGGCGCAGGCGGTCTTCACGATCGTGATCGCCGCGATCGCCCTGCGCGAGCGCCCCTCAGCGACGCAGGTCACCGGTGTCGGCCTCGGCGTCGTCGGTCTCGCGATCGTGGCGCTCTTCCGCGGCGGCGACGCTCCCGTGCTCGCGGTCTGCCTCGCGCTCGCGGCCGCGCTGTCGTGGGCCGTCGGCAACGTGATCTCGCGCCGCGCGGGCGTCGTCACCGGGATCGGCCGCGGCGGCACGCTGTCACTGACGGTCTGGTCGTCGCTGGTCGTGCCGATCCCCGCCCTGGCCCTGTCGATCGTCATCGACGGTCCTGCGGCGGTCGGAGCGGGGCTCGCCGCCATCGGACCCCAGGCCGTCCTCTCGACCCTCTACACCGCGGGCCTGTGCACCCTGTTCGCGTACGCCGTCTTCAACGGACTGCTCGGCCGCAATCCGTCCGCGGCCGTCGTGCCGTGGATCCTGCTCGCTCCCGTCGTCGCGATGGGCTCGGCCGCACTGCTGCGCGGCGAGGTTCCGAGCGTCGGAGAGGTGGTCGGCGGGGCGGTTCTCGTCGCGGGTGTACTGATCAGCGGCATCCGTCGTCGACAGCCGATGCCGCGGGCGGTGGGGCTCATGGGGGTGCCCACTAGGCTGTCCGCGTGACATCCGAGCCCCCGGCTTCCCCCACCCGTCGCACGTACAGCTTCCTCGGCCCCGCCGGCACCTTCACCGAAGCCGCCCTCGCGCAGGTCCCCGAAGCACGCGACCAGACCTGGCGCCCCGTCCGCAACGTCGGCGAGGCGCTCGCCGACGTCATCGACGGCCGGTCGGATGCCGCGATGATCGCGATCGAGAACTCCGTCGACGGCGGCGTCTCGACGACGCAGGACGCGCTGGCGACCGTGCCGGGACTCCGCATCGTGGGGGAGTACCTCGTGCCGGTCGAGTTCGTGCTGGTCGCCCGGCCCGGCGTGCGGCTCGAGGACGTCTCGGTCGTCGCAGCCCACCCCGTCGCCTACGCGCAGTGCCTCACGTGGCTGACGGCCGCGCTGCCCGAGCACTCGCACATCCCCGCCACGAGCAACGTCGCCGCCGCCGTGGGACTCGTCGACGGCGGGATCTCCGCGGATGCCGCGATCGCCCCGCCCGGCATCCGCAAGCTCTACGACCTCGACCTGCTGGCCGAGAAGATCGGCGACAATCCGCACGCCGTGACGCGGTTCGTGCTGGTGAGCCGCACGGCTCCGCCGCCCGCGCCGACGGGGGCCGACAAGACGTCGCTCATCGTCGAGCTGCCCGAGGACCACCCGGGTGCCCTCCTCGAGCTGCTCGAGCAGTTCGCAACCCGGGGCATCAACCTGTCGCTGCTCGCCTCGCGCCCGATCGGCGACGAGCTCGGCCGGTACCGCTTCGTCATCGACGCCGACGGGCACATCGAGGACGAGCGCATGGCCGACGCGTTGCTGGGCCTGCGCCGCTTCTCGCCGCGGGTGCTCTACCTCGGCTCGTACCCGCGGGCCGACCGCGCGATCGTCCGCTACCCCGAGCGGTACTCCGACGAGGTGTTCGTCGAGGCGCGCGACTGGCTGCGCGGCCTCGTCTCGGGCGAGCCCGAGGCCTAACCCGCCCGCCTGCGCGGCACCAACCGCGGAGATGTGCCGCTGCGTGGCGGGTGGAACCGGTTACCACCGCGTCTCGGTGACGGATCTCCTCGGTTGTCGCCGCCCGCGTGCGGCGGCACGCGCCTCAGGCCGCACGCGCCTCAGGCCGCGAGCAGCTCGAGCGTGCGGAGGCGCGAGGGCGCGGCATCCATCGGCTCGTCCTCGGTCGCGGCGGACACGGGCGACACCATGACCTCGTCGACGCCGTGGCGGGCGGCGAACTCCGCGAGCCGGCTGCGCACCTCGGGTCCGGTCCCGACGAACCAGCGCGAAATCATCGCGTCGAACACGGGGGCGGCGAGCTCGTCCGAGGCCTCGGCCGCCGCGGCCTGCTCGACGGTCTCGAGCGCCGTGAGGGGCTTGCCGCCGCGCAGACGCGCCATCATGCGCGCCTGCGGCAGCGCGGCGGCGCGGGCCTGCGCGTCGGTGTCGGCGACGACGGCGTTGGCCGTGACGAAGGTGCGGGGCTCGGCGAGCGTCTCGGACGGCTGGAACTGCCCGCGGTAGAGGTCGAGCGCCCGCTCGAGGCCGTCGCCCGAGAAGTGATTCGCGAACACGTACGGCAGGCCCATCCCCGCGGCGAGCTGGGCCGAGTAGCCGCTCGAGCCGAGCAGCCACACCTCGGGGGTGCTGGTCGACGCGGGCGTCGCCCGCACGTCGTACGTGCCGCCCGAGGTGAACCGCAGCGTCGCGCCCTCGGCCGAGACGAGGGAACGGATGTCGGTGACGTGGTTCGGGAACCGCTCGACGTCGCTCGTGGTCCCCGACTGGCGCAGCAGCTGCGTGATGACGGGGTCCGAGCCGGGGGCGCGGCCGATGCCGAGGTCGATGCGACCGGGGGCGAGGGCTTCGAGGGCGGCGAACTGCTCTGCCACGACGAGCGGGGAGTGGTTCGGCAGCATGACGCCGCCGGAGCCGACACGGATGCGGCGGGTCCGCGCCGCCGCGGCGGCGATCAGCACCGGGGGAGTGGTCGAGGCGACGGCCGGCATGTTGTGGTGCTCCGCGAACCAGTAGCGCCGGTAGCCGAGCTCGTCGGCGCGCTGCGCGAGGGAGAGCGAGGCGGCGATCGCCTGGCTGCTGGTCTGCCCCGTGCGAACGGGGACGAGGTCGAGAACGGAGAGGGCCGGGGTCGCAATGCTCATATCCTGGGCTGCAACCGGCGCGGGTCGCCCGGCATTCCGTGCCGACGCCGATCAGGCCGAGTTGCGCCAGACGACGGGGCAGGGGAGGACCGTGCCGCCGGCATCGGGATCCTCGCCGCGGAGTTGACGGAGGACCGACTCGGCGGCCGCACGGCCCAGTCGATCGGCCGGCTGGTGCACGGTCGACAGGGGCGGATCGCAGCGCAGCGCCCACGAGCTGTCGTCGAAGCCGACGATGCCGACGTCGTCGGGGACGACTCGGCCGGCGGACTGCAGCACGTCCATGGCGCCCGCGGCGACGGCGTCGCTCGACGCGAAGACGCCGTCGATGTCGGGTGCACGTTCGAGCAGGGCGCGCATGCCCTCCTGCCCGTCGGAGTAGGAGTACAGCGGAACGCGTTCGACCAACTGAGGGTCGAAGCGGTTTCCGAGGGCGTCGACGAATCCCGCGAGGCGGTCCGATCCCGAGTCGCGGTCGAGAGCGGAGGCGATCATGCCGATCCGGCGGCGGCCCGTCGCGGCGAGCCGGTTCGTGATCTCGCGCGCCGCGCCGCGGTTGTCGATGGCGACGAAGGCGGCGTCGCCGATGTCGCGCGGGTGTCCGACGAACGCGGCGGGCAGGCCGAGGTCGGCGACGGCGCGGGTGATGGGGTCGCCGACGCGGGCCGAGACGATGATGACGCCGTCGATGAGGCCTCCGCTCAGATAGCGGGCGAGGCGCTCGATGTCGCGGGTCGTGTCGGCGATCATGAACGTCAGCTGGTAGTCCGCCTCCGACAGGGCGGCATTGGCGCCGAGGAGGATCGAGCCGATGTTGGGGTCCTCGACGAAGAGCGAGTGCGGCTCGTGGACGATGAGGCCGATCGCCTGCGAGCTCTGCATGACGAGGCTCCGGGCGGCGCGGTTCGGGACGAAGCCGACCTTGGCGATGGCTGCCTCGATGGCCTCGCGTGCCTCGTCCGAGACGTAGGGCTGCCCGTTGAGCACCCGGCTGACGGTGCCCCGCGAGACGCCGGCTTCCGTGGCCACGTCCTTGACGGTCGCGCGACGGCGGCGGCCCATGACATCCGTGCGATCGCTGCTCACGCGTTCATCGTATGTGCACGCACACACCGCGCACAGAGGTTCTGGATCAGTGTTTGACAGCCAGCGACGTCCGACCTACTCTGTACACGTTCACAGATCCTCAACGCGGAGGAACACCGCTCGGACCTGTGCACGTTCACAGGATCCAGAGGAGAACATGTCGGTCCCCGCCCGCCCCTTCGAGCACGACGGCATCGCGTTCGGTTGCGACTACAACCCCGAACAGTGGACGCCGGACGTCTGGGACGAGGACATCGCGCTCATGCGCGACGCCGGCGTCGACCTCGTCGCGATCAACATTTTCGGGTGGGCGCACATCGAGCCGCGCGCGGGGGAGTACGACTTCGCCCGCCTCGACGACATCATCAGCCGGCTGCACGCCGCCGGCATCCGGGTGAACCTCGGTACCGGCACCGCGTCGACGCCCGCGTGGCTGACGACGGCGCACCCCGAGATCCTCCCCGTCGTCGACGACGGCACCCGACGCTACCCCGGCGGACGCCAGGCGTGGTGTCCGAGCTCGCCCGTCTACCGCGAGGCCGCCCTCGCGCTCGTCCGCGCCGTCGCCGCCCGCTACGGCGCGCACCCGGCCGTCGCGCTCTGGCACGTCTCGAACGAGCTCGGATGCCACAACGCGCTCTGCCACTGCGACGAGAGCGCCGCCGCCTTCCGCACCTGGCTGCAGGCCCGTTACGGCACGGTCGCCGAGGTGAACCGCGCGTGGGGCACGGCCTTCTGGAGCCAGACCTATTACGAGTGGGACGAGATCCTCACCCCGAAGGCCACGCTCTCCAGCCGCAACCCGGGTCAGGTCCTCGACTTCCACCGCTTCAGCAGCGACGCGCTGCTCGAGCACTACCGCGCCGAGGCAGAGGCCATCCGCGCGCACAGCGACCTGCCGGTCACCACCAACTTCATGGTCACGGCGCACATCGAGAACCTCGACTACTGGTCGTGGGCGGGAGAGATGGACGTCATCGCGAACGACCACTACCTCGACCACCGCCTCGGCGACCCCCGGTCGGAGCTCGCCTTCGCGGCCGACCTCTCCCGCGGTCTCGCGCAGGGCGCCCCGTGGATCCTCATGGAGCACTCGACCGGCGCCGTCAACTGGCAGCCGCTCAACAAGCCCAAGGCGCCGGGCGAGATGATCCGCAACTCCCTCACCCACGTCGCCCGAGGCGCCGACGGCGTCTGCTTCTTCCAGTGGCGGGCCTCGGTGCAGGGCAGCGAGAAGTTCCACTCCGCGATGCTGCCGCACGCCGGCACCGACTCGGCCGTCTGGCGCGAGGTCGTCGAGCTCGGCGGCATCGTCGACCGCCTCGGCGAGGTCGCCGGCTCGCGCGTCGAGACCGACGTGGCGCTCCTCTTCTCGTGGGAGTCGTGGTGGGCGAGCCAGAGCGAGACCCGCCCGAGCCAGTCGCTCGGCTACCTCGACCAGGTCCACGCCGCCTACCGGGCGCTCCACGCGAACGGTCTGACCGTCGACGTCGTCGCCCCCGGCGCCGACCTGTCGGCCTACCGGTTCGTCGTCGTGCCGGGTCTGCACCTCATGACCGAGACGGATGCCGGGGTCCTCACCGCGTGGATCGCGGCGGGCGGCACCGCGCTCGTCACCTTCTCGACCGCCATCGTCGACGAGAACGACCGCGTCTACACCGGCGGCTACGCCGGTCCGCTGCGCGAGGCGCTGGGCCTCCACATCGAGGAGTTCGCCCCCGTCGCCCCCGACGCCGCGCTCACCCTGAGCGACGGGTCCACCGCGCGGCTGTGGTCCGAGCGTTCGCGCCCGACGACGGCCCGGGTCGAGGCATCCTTCACCGACGGACCCGCCCAGGGGATGCCGGCCGTCACCCGCAACGCGTGGGGTGACGGGACGGCGCACTATCTCGCGACGCTTCTCAGCGACGCCGACTACCGTGACCTGGCGGCGCGCCTCGCCGCCGAGGCGGGGGTCGCCCCCGCCGCCCACGCGCAGCCCGGCACCGGCGATCTCGAGATCGTCCGCCGACGCGGCGAGGGGGCGTCGTATCTCTTCGTGATCAACCACGGCGAGACCGAGGTCCACGTCGACTCCGACGGCGTCGACCTCGTGACCGGCGCATCCGTCGCCGGCCACGTCACCGTTCCTGCGGGAGCGGTGCGCATCATCAGAGAGGAGGCGGCCGCATGACCGCCACGGAAGTCCTCGTGACGCGTTCGTCGGCGAAGTTGCCGCGCGCGAAGCGGATCCCGCGGGCCAAGACCCCGCACAAGGGGGCGATCGCGGTCTTCACCGGACCGTTCGGCATCCTCTTCCTGCTCTTCTACCTGATCCCCATCGGGTACGCGATCTGGCAGTCGCTCCTGGTCGTCCAGCGCGACGGGCTGTACGGCGAGCCGACCGAGGTGTTCGGCGGGCTCACCCAGTACATTCAGGTGTTCCAGAACGCGCCGTTCTGGGAGTCGGTCGGGCGCGTGCTGCTGTTCGGCGTCGTGCAGGTTCCGGTCATGCTCGGGCTCGCACTGCTGTTCGCGCTGCTGCTGGACTCTCCGGTCCTGAAGGGCAAGCGGTTCTTCCGCCTCGCCTTCTTCGCGCCCTACGCCGTGCCCGGCGTCATCGCCGCGATCATGTGGGGCTTCCTGTACTCGCCCAACCTGTCGCCCTTCACCGATGTCACCCGCACGGTCGACTTCCTCTCGCCCGAGATGGTGCTCTGGTCGATCGCGAACGTCGTGACGTGGGTCTTCGTCGGCTACAACATGCTGATCATCTACTCCGCGCTGCTCGCGATCCCCGCCGAGGTGTACGAGGCGGCACGCCTCGACGGCGCCGGTCAGATCCGCATCGCCTGGTCGATCAAGATCCCGATGGTCGCCCCCGCGATCATCCTCACGGCCGTGTTCTCGATCATCGGGACGCTGCAGCTGCTCGCCGAGCCGCAGGTGTTCCGCTCGTTCAGCTCGGCGGTCTCGTCGACGTACACCCCGAACATGACGATCTACGCGACCAGCGCGGTGCCGAATCCCTACCTGGCGGCGGCGTTCTCGGTCGTGCTGGCTCTGGCCACCTGCGTCCTGTCGTTCGCGTTCTTGAAGCTCACCCAGCGGAAGGCCGAGCAATGAGCCTCCTCACCCGTACGAACGGCGCCCTCGCGACCGATCTGCCGAAAACGCGCGGACCGCGCGAGAGCATCCTGTCGCGCACCGCCGCCCTGCTGGTCATGGGCGTGTTCACGCTCTACTTCCTCGTGCCGATCTGGTGGCTGTTCATCGCCTCGACGAAGGACCGCGGCCAGCTCCTGACCACCAACGCGCTGTGGTTTGCCGACTGGAACCTGTTCGCCAACATCGGCGATCTCGTCTCGTACAACAACGGCATCTACTTCCGCTGGCTGCTCAACAGCCTCGCCTACGCCGGTCTCGGAGCGCTGCTGGCGACCGTCTTCGCCGGTATGGCGGGGTACGCGCTCGGCAAGTACAACTTCCGCGGCCGTGAGGCGTTCTTCAACATCGTGCTCGGCGGCGTCCTGGTCCCCGCGACCGCCCTCGCCCTGCCGCTGTTCCTCCTGTTCAGCCAGGTGAACCTCACGAACACGTTCTGGTCCGTCCTGCTCCCCAGCATCGTCAGCCCGTTCGGCGTCTACCTCGCTCGCATCTACGCGTCGTCGTCGGTGCCGGACGAGCTCATCGAGGCGGCACGCCTGGACGGCTCGGGCGAGGTGCGCACCTTCTTCACCGTGTCGTCGCGGCTCATGGCACCGGCGCTCGTGACGATCTTCCTCTTCCAATTCGTCTCGATCTGGAACAACTTCTTCCTGCCGCTGATCATGCTGCGCAGTCAGGAGCTGTTCCCGGTCACCTACGGCCTCTACACGTGGAACACGCAGCTCAACCAGATCCCCGAGCTGCGCACCTACGTCCTGGTCGGCGCGTTCCTGTCGATCGTGCCGCTCATCGTCGCTTTCCTCTTGCTTCAGCGCTTCTGGCGAGGCGGACTGGGCACCGGTTCCGTGAAGTGAGTCCCCGCCGCGGGCGGCGCCCGCGGCATCCCTGCAGTACCTGTCCTGTCACACCCGATCAACGATCAGATTGGAAATCCCATGCAGCACACCAAGAAGGCAGTCGTCGCCGGCGTCGCACTGCTCACGGCGTTCACCCTGGCCGGCTGCGCCGGCGGCAACGGTGGCTCCGGCAACGGCAGCGGCGGCGCAGCCGACCCCGCGGCCTGCGCCCCGTCGGACGGCAAGGTCACCCTCGACTTCACCTCGTGGATCCCCGGCATCGAGGACGTCGTGAAGATGTGGAACGACGAGAACCCCGACATCCAGGTCAAGGTCCAGACCGGCCCCAACGGCAACTCCGGCACCTACTCGAGCTTCTTCAGCCAGCTCGAAGCCGGCAACGCGCCCGACCTCGGCCAGATCGAGTACGACGCGCTGTCGAGCTTCCGCGTGCAGGACGGTCTCGAGGACCTGGCCGCGTGCGAGGACGTCGCCGCCGCCAAGGACGAGTTCATCCCGTGGACCTGGAACCAGGTCACCCTCGGCACCGACGGCGTCTACGGCATCCCGCAGGACTCCGGCCCCATGGCGCTGTTCTACCGCTCCGACCTGTTCGAGCAGAACGGCATCGACGTCCCCACCACGTGGGACGAGTACAAGGAGGCCGCCAAGAAGGTGCGCGAGGCCGGTGGGTACATCACCAACTTCTCGACCGCCGACATCAACCAGTTCGCCGGCTTCGTCTGGCAGACCGGTGGCGACTGGTTCTCCAACGACGGCAACGCCTGGAAGGTCAACCTGACCGGCGACCAGTCCAAGACGGTCGCGGACTACTGGCAGGAGCTCATCGACGAGGACCTCGTCTCCACCTACCCGGCCTGGACCGAGGAGTGGAACAACGCCTACAACTCGGGTGAGGTCTGGACCTGGAACTCGGCCGTGTGGGGTGCCAACTCCATCTCGTCCGGTGCTCCCGACACCGCCGGCAAGTGGTCGGTCGCGCCGTCGCCGCAGTGGAAGGCGGGCGAGAAGGCCGCCGGCAACTGGGGCGGATCGTCGATCGCCGTCTTCAAGGGCACCGACCACCCGTACGAGGCCGCGAAGTTCGCGCTGTGGCTGAACACGTCCGACGAGGCCCTCACCGCCCTCAACGAGTCGGCGAACATCTACCCCGCCACGACCGAGGGTCTGACCCTGCCGTCGCTGCAGGAGGGTGTCGAGTTCTACGGCGGGCAGAAGATCTACGACGTCTTCGCCGAGGCCGCTGCGCAGGTCAACCCCGACTTCGTCTGGGGCCCGACCATGACGCAGACCTACGCCGACGTGTCGGACGGCTTCCAGAAGGCCGCCACCGGCCAGGGCACGCTGTTCGAGGCGCTCGAGGCGGCGCAGACCAAGACGGTCGACGCCCTCAAGGCGCAGTCCATCCCCGTCTCCGAGTGACCGCTCGCTGACACCACGCATCCGCGCCGCGGGTCGGGCCTCCGGGCTCCGACCCGCGGCGCGGCCGCGTTCGGTCAGGACTCGCGCGAGGCCTGCTTGACCTTCTCGTAGGCGTCGAGCGCGTTCTGCCGGGTCGCCTTCAGGTCGACGATCGGCAGGGGCGGCTGCCCGTCGGCATCCCGGTACTCCGGAGCCCACCGCCCAACGTACTCGCGGTTCTTGTCGAACTTGTCGGCCTGCAGCGCCGGGTTGAAGACGCGGAAGTACGGTGCGGCGTCGGCGCCCGACCCGGCGACCCACTGCCAGTTGAACGGGTTGCTCGCCCCGTCGGCGTCGACGAGGCAGTCCCAGAACCACTCCTCGCCGCGGCGCCAGTCGATGAGAAGGTTCTTGATGACGAAGGATGCCGTGATCATCCGCACGCGGTTGTGCATGTAGCCGGTCTCCCAGAGCTCCCGCATCCCGGCATCCACCATGGCGTAGCCGGTGCGCCCCTTCTGCCAGGCCTCGAGTGCGGAGGGCTTCACGCGCGGCCAGGGGAACGCGTCGAACTCCCGCCGGAGGTTCTTCGTCGCGAGGTCGGGGAAGTGGTACAGGGTGTGCCAGGCGAACTCGCGCCAGCCGATCTCGGACAGGAACTGCGAGGCTCCCGTCGCCTCGACCGCAGCGTGCCAGACGGTGTGCGGGCTCAGCTCGCCCCACCGCAGGCGCGGCGAGAGCATCGAGGTCGCCCCGGCGGCGGGACGGTCGCGGGCGTCGCCGTAGTGGCCGAGGTCCTCGTCGAGGAACTCGCGCAGGCGACGGCGGGCCGCTGGTTCGCCCGGCTCCCACGTGTCGCGCAGGCCCTGCGCCCAGTCCGGTGCGGTCGGCAGCAGACCCCAGTCGTCGAGGTCGTCCGACGCCGGGTAGCGCGAGGGCCCGCTCACCTCCCGCGGTTCGGGCAGCGGCGCGCGCGGAGCGGGCTGCGCGAGGCACGCCCGCCAGAACGGGCTGTAGACCGAGAAGTGCGTGCCCGACCCCGTCTGGATGGTCCAGGGTTCGAAGAGAACGGATGCCGCGAACGACGCGACCTCGACGCCGCCCTCCCGCAGGCCCGCCTTCAGCTGCGCGTCGATCTCGCGCTCCGGCCCGCCGTAGCGCCGGTTCCAGAACACGGCGCCCGCGCCGGTGTCGTCGGCCACGTCGCGGACGACGCGGGCGGCGGGTCCGCGGCGCAGGATCAGCCGCGAACCGCGCTCCGCGAGCCGTTCGGCGAGCGAGGCGAGCGAGTGGTGCAGCCACCACCGGGCCGCCCCGCCGAGCGGGCGGATGCCCTCGGACTCCTCGTCGAGGACGTAGAGACCGATGACGGGCTCGCCGCGGTCCACGGCCGCGCGCAGGGCGGGGTGGTCGGCGAGGCGCAGGTCGTCGCGGAACCAGACGATCGAAGGGGACGGCATCCCCTCATCCTCGTCACCCGACGAGGCCGGCGCCGCCCCTTGCAATCCGGCGCGGAATCCCTCAGACAGCCTCGACGGAGTGCCCGCGCGGGATCGCGAGGGTGAGTCCGCCCGCGATGACACGGACGGCGATGCGGGTCGCCTCGCCGAACTCGTCGCCGTCGAGCTGCACGGGGTGCGCCTCCTCGGCGGCGAGGTCGATGCCCTTGCCGCGCGAGTAGCGCACGGAGTTGTCGGCGGTGCGGAGCGAGAGGATCTTGCGCCCGGTGCGGAACTTGCGCAGCACGCTGTTGTCCCACGCGAGGCGCCGCCAGACGAGCAGCCAGCCGAACGCGGAGCGCGGCTGCAGGATCGCGACGTCGAGTTCGCCGTCGGTGATGGATGCCTCGGGGATCAGCTCGAGCCCCGCCTGGAGCGACCCGCAGTTGGCGAAGAGCACACTCTGCACGTCGGCCCGGTGGATGCGGTGACCCGGCACCTGGTAGACGACCGGGAACGGCTTGGCCTGGGCGATCGACCGGGCGGCGCCGTCGACGTAGGCGACCCAGCCGACCTTCTTCTTCAGGTCGCTGTTCGTGTTGGCGATCATCGCGGCGTCGAGCCCCATCCCGCCCATGACGACGAACGCGTGCTCGGCGGTCTCGCCGTCGGGACGACGCAGCTGCGCGAGGCCCACGTCGATCGCGAGGGTGTCGCCGTCGAAGGTGGCGGCGATCATCGCCTCCGGGTCGTCGAGCGGGAGCCGGAGGTTGCGGGCCAGCAGGTTGCCGGTGCCGCTCGGCACGATCGTGAGGGGGACGGGGGAGCCCGTCATCGCCTCGCTCACGGCGCGGACGGTGCCGTCGCCCCCGGCGACGAGGACGGCATCCACCCCTTCGTTCAGGGCCTGGCGGGCGACGTCGTCGCCGAGGTCGTCGACGGTGGTCTCGTAGAAGAGGGGCTCGGACCAGCCGGCCGCCTTCGCGGCGGTCGCGACCTGCTCGCGCAGCGCGTCGCCGTCGACCTTGATGGGGTTGTAGACGAGGGCGGCCTTCGGGCTCGGCCGACCGTCCTCGTCGGGCATCGGCTCGGTCGATCCGCTGCGGTCGACCCGGCGGGCCTCGCCCGTCTCGCCGTCCTCCGTGTCGGGCGCGATGTCGTCGGGCTCGCGGATGACGCCGTCGGGTTCTGCGACAGCAGCCGGGTCGTGCGCGTCGTCGGAGCCGTGCGTCGTGCCGGGGTCGGTCGCCATGCGTACAGGATAGGGCCCGGCATCCGTCTCCCGGGGCCCCTTGCGCGGCTGCGCGATCCGCACCAGGGGAGGGGGCCGGGAGGCCCGCGACTAGACTCGACGGGTGATCGATCTCGCCCTCCTCCGTGACGACCCGGCCCTCGTGAAGCGCTCGCAGGAAGCCCGCGGCGAGTCGCCCGACACCGTCGACGCCGCCCTGGCCGCGGACCGTGAGCGGCGCGCGGCGATCACCGCCTTCGAGGAGCTCCGCGCCGAGCAGAACGCGCACGGCAAGCGCGTCGCGAAGGCGCCGAAGGACGAGAAGGCAGCGCTCGTCGCCGAGGCGAAGGACCTCAGCGAGCGCGTCAAGGCCGCCCAGCAGGCGGTCACCGTGGCCGAGGAGGCCGCCTCGGCGGCCCTCGCGCGCATCGAGAACATCGTCATCGACGGCGTGCCCGCCGGTGGCGAGGACGACTTCATCACGCTGCGCACGCACGGCGAGCCCGCGACGTTCGACTTCGAACCCCGCGACCACCTCGCCCTCGGCGAGATGCTCGGGGCGATCGACACCGAGCGCGGGGCGAAGGTCTCGGGCGCGCGGTTCACCTTCCTCACCGGGATCGGTGCCCGACTCGAGCTCGCCCTCATGAACCTCGGGATGCAGCGGGCGCTCGAGGCCGGCTTCATCCCGATGATCCCCCCGACCCTCGTCCGCGCCGAGGTCATGCGCGGCACCGGCTTCCTCGGTCAGCACGCGGACGAGGTCTACCACCTCGACGACGACGACCTGTACCTCGTCGGCACGAGCGAGGTCCCGCTCGCCGGCTATCACATGGACGAGATCCTCGACCTCGAGGCGGGCGCGAAGCGCTACGCCGGCTGGTCGACGTGCTACCGCCGCGAGGCCGGCTCGTACGGCAAGGACACCCGCGGCATCATCCGCCTGCACCAGTTCAACAAGCTGGAGATGTTCGTCTACACGACGCCCGACGACGCCGAGGCAGAGCACCTGCGCCTCGTCGAGATGCAGGAGCGCATGCTGCAGGACCTCGGTCTCGCGTACCGCGTGATCGACGTGGCCGCCGGCGACCTGGGGTCGTCCGCCGCGCGCAAGTACGACGTCGAGGCCTGGGTCCCGACGCAGGGCGCGTACCGCGAGCTCACGTCGACGTCGAACTGCACCACCTACCAGGCCCGCCGCCTCGACATCCGGTACCGCCCCGAGGGCGGCCGCACGGCTCCCGTCGCGACGCTGAACGGCACGCTCGCGACGACCCGCTGGATCGTCGCCCTGCTCGAGACGCACCAGCGCGAAGACGGCTCGGTCGTCATCCCCGAGGTCCTGCGCCCGTACCTGGGCGGCCTCGAGGTGGCGGAGCCGATCGCGTGAGTCCCGAGGGAGCCCCCGCGACCGGCGAGGTCCGTGCCGTCTCGCCCGACGATGCCGCCGAGGTGGTCGACGAGATCGCGACGGATGCCGCCGAGCCCCCGCGCGAGCGACTGCTCATCGCGCTCGACGTCGACGGCACGATCCTGCTCGAGGACGAGAGCTACAGTCCCGGTGTCGTGGACGCGATCGCCGACGCGCAGCGGGCCGGGCACGAGGTCATGCTCGCGACGGGTCGCTCGTGGGAGGGGACGCGCCACATCCTCGAAGGGCTGGCGCTCACCCCCGAATACGTCGTGTGCTCGAACGGCGCGGTGATCCTGCGGCGCACCGGCGCCGAAGGCACCCGGGAGTACGAGCGGTTCCACACCGAGCAGTTCGACGCGTCCGAGGTGCTGACCCTGCTGCGCGACCACCTCCCCTCGGCGCGGTACATGGTCGAACTGCCCGACGGGCGTCGCCTCTACACCGACGACATGGACGAGTGGAACGTGTCGCGCGCCGACCGCGTCCCGTTCGAGGACCTCTCCGCGCAGCCGGTGTCGCGCGTCGTCGTGGTGTCGGAGGAGGGCACCGATCAGGACTTCGTCGACCTCGTGTCGCGGATCGGCCTGAACGAGGTCTCGTACGCGGTGGGCTGGTCGGCGTGGCTCGACATCGCGCCGCAGGGCGTCGACAAGGCGACCGGCCTCGAGAAGGTGCGCGACTGGCTGGGCATCGACCCCGCCCACGTCGTCGTCATCGGCGACGGACGCAACGATATCGGGATGTTCCGATGGGCGCGCGCGAACGGTGGACGGGCGATCGCCATGGGCCAGGGGCCCGATGAGGTGACCTCCGAGGCGTCGGAGCTCACGGCATCCGTCACCGAGGGCGGAGTCACGGCGGTGCTGAAGGCCCTCTGACCGGGCCCGTTCAGGCCGCCCACAGGCGCTGCCGCGAGAATGGACGGGTTCTGGGGTCGGCTAGACTCGGCCTGTTCGACCGGGGCTGTCTGCGCGGTCGGGAGGGTTGTCCGAGCGGCCGAAGGATCCGGTCTTGAAAACCGGTGGGCAGCAATGTCCCGTGGGTTCGAATCCCACACCCTCCGCACTGTCCGAAAGGTGATCCGTGAGCGCAAGGCATGACGCGAAGGCGACGAAGTTTCGCCGTCAACCCGTCGCCCGTCACGGAGCGCTGACGTCGCCGCATCCGCTGCGCCAGGTCTTCACGATCCTCGCGGCGGTCCTCGCCGTCGCGCTGGTCAGCACGGTCGCCATCGGCGGGTTCTACGTGTGGGATGCCGCGCGCAGCCTCGACGAGAACGGTGTGGCGATCGGCGACGACGCCACCCTGCCGCCGCACATCGGCGAGATCGAGGGCGGCGTCAACATGCTCGTTGTCGGCACCGACTCGTGCGAGGGTCAGGACCTCAAGCTCTTCCCGCGCTGCGCGGACGACGACGGCGGCGAGCGCAACGACGTGACGATGCTCGTGCACATCAGCGACACGCCCCGCCGCGTGACCGTCGTCTCGTTCCCGCGCGACATGATCGTGCCCATCCCGTCGTGCACCTCGCCGGACGGCACGACGTCCGCCGCGATGAGCGCGCAGATGATCAACACCTCGTACAGTTACGGGGGCCTCGGCTGCTCGGTCGCGACCGTCGAGGAGTTGACGGGGATCGACATCCAGTTCGCCGCGGCGATTCGCTGGACGGGCGTCATCAACATGTCCGACGCGATCGGCGGTGTCGACGTCTGCCTCAGCGACGACATCAAGGACCGGCACACGGGTCTCGACCTCAAGAAGGGCAACCAGACGCTCGTGGGCGCCGAGGCGCTGCAGTTCCTCCGCATCCGCCACGGCATCGGCGACGGGTCCGACCTCGGCCGCATCTCGAACCAGCAGCAGTTCATGAGCTCGCTCGTGCGCAAGCTGCAGTCGGGCGAGGTGCTCTCGAACTACCCCGCGCTGCTGAACCTCGCCAATACGGCACTCCGTCAGGTGAACGAGAAGCAGCTGGTCCTCAGCGAGTCGCTCACCAACCCGCAGCGGATGGTGCAGATCGCGATGGCCGTCGCGGACGTCCCGTACAAGGACATCGTCTTCGTGCAGTACCCGACGTACTACGCCCCCGGTGGTGCCCGCGTGCTGCCGGTCACGTCGGCGGCCGACGTGCTCTTCACGGCTCTGGCCGAGAACAAGCCGATCCGCGTGACCGGTGCTGCGAGCGGCGGCAACGGCGTCGAGGTCGTCGGCGAGGCCGACGACCCGAACGCGACGCCCGATCCGACCGGATCCGCGACGCCCGACCCGAGCGGGACCCCCGGGGCCACGGCGACCCCGCCGGCGGGCGAGGAGGGCACCGTCGACCTGCCGGGCGAGATCACGGGCCAGTCGGCCAACGAGGTCACCTGCACCGTCGCGCAGCGCTGAGCCCCGGTTCGGTGAGGCGCCGCAGAGCGGTTATGCTTGCGTGGTGTATCCGCGCCGTCCGCGGCTGGATGCCTGGAGACGTCGCATAGTCAGGCCTAGTGCACCACCCTGCTAAGGTGGAGTCCCCGTAAGGGGACCGAGGGTTCAAATCCCTCCGTCTCCGCCAAAAAAAGTCCTGATCAGAGGCAATTTTCTTCCGCTTCTGCCACGAAATCTGCCATTTCTGCCACGTTTTCGATGTGGTTGGCGTTGAGCAATCTTGCGGTTCTGCGGGATTATGCTGAGCGTTCTGCTCACTGTGAGTTGCTCGGCGCATGGTTGCGGCTACTCAAGGGTGAGACCGAGCGCGCGATCCCTCCGTCTCCTCCCCGACTCGGCGTGCCCGCTCGGGCGCTCGCTTCCGCTCGCTGTGCTCGCGCCGTCGGCGGCTATCGTCGCGTTGTCCGCACCGGCACGTCGTGTCATCAGATCGGGTCGAGGTGGTGGATCGTGAACTCGAACGGGAGGAATGAGCAATACAGACGTGAGCACAGACAACGAGGTGATCGAACGTTCGGCGGATGAGCCGGGTGCGTTCGCGTTGCTCTTCGATCGACATGCGCCGGCGATCTACCGCTACGCGGCGCAGCGGCTGGGAGAGGGCAGCGCCGAGGACGTGATGTCGGAGACGTTCCTCGTCGCCTTCGAGAAGAGAGCAGCGTACGACCTCGCGATCGTCGATGCTCGCCCCTGGCTGTTCGGGATCGCCACCCGCTTGATGCATAAGCATGTGCGGCTGGAAGCGCGGGCATGGAAGGGCATGGTCGCGGATCTCGCGGCGCAGCTCTCGCCCGACATGATCGAACAGGCGGGCGCGCGGTTGGACGCGGCACGGCTCACGCGGCGCTTGGCTTCGGCGCTGCGTGGCCTGCCCGCGTCCGACCGCGACACCCTGCTGCTGTACGCCTGGGGCGACCTCGACTACGCGGGCATCGCACGCGCTCTCGACGTGCCGATCGGCACCGTCCGCTCACGCCTGAATCGTGCCCGCCGCATCCTGCGGACCGCGGCCGGCACCAACGATCCCGAACTGGAGAAGGAACATGGACGAGTTGACGCTGCTGCGCAACACGCGTAGCGAGACCGAACCGCCGGAGTCGACGTTGCACCGGGGCAGGGCGGCGCTCCTAGACGCAGCCTCCGGCTCCGCCCAGCCGCACATCGGCACGTCGCGCCGACCGAAACGCGCCCGACGCTTTGCGATCGGCGGACTCAGTACGGTCGGCGCCGCGGCACTGGTGGCGGGGCTCGTGCTGACGGACGTGGTCGGCCTCGCTGGCTGGCGTGGTGGGGCGGATGCCGCTGCCGCCGCCGTGCTCGACGAGGCGAGCGCCGCCGCGATCACCTCAGTCGATCCCGCGGTGCAGCCCGGCCAATATCTGAGGGTCAACACCAGGGGCGTACACCTCTCAAGCGGAGGTATCGGTGATGTTGTGGCGTCGTACCAGTACGCGTCCGATGACACTCTCTACCGCCCCGCAGATCCCTCCGATGACTGGGTGTGGGTCCGCGGTCCGCAATCCATCGCGGCGACATTCGGTCCGGAGTCCGAGCAGGTGGCGAACGCGTGGTGGGAAGCCGTGTCCTCCTCGTCAGGTTCATTCGAGGCTGGGGATCTTCTCCGGGCACCTGGGGGCGCGTTCTACGGGGGTGACGCCGGGGCGGGGTTTGCCGATCTGGACCAGCTTCCGCGTGACCCGTATCGACTGCTCAACTACATCTACCGTGTCACCCTCGGCTCCGGTCCCTCGCCCGACACCGAGGCTCTCGTGTACATGGCCGACCGTCTCCGTGCCGGGAACGTGCCCGCCGACCTGCGCGCCGCGATGTACAAGGCTGCGGCCTTGATCCCGGGCGTCACGTTCATCAGCGATCAAGCTACCCTTGACGGCCGCACGGGGGTCGCGATCGGCCGCGTCGAGGACGCGTGGGGCACCCGGGTGGACATCATCATCGACCCCGATACCGGCACGTTCATCGGCGATCGCGAGGTCCTCCTCCGCGACCAGGACGGCGTACCGGCGGGCACGGCGGTGCGCTGGACGAGCGTCACCTCCTCGGTCGTCGACGAGGCGCCCGAGGGCGGATCGGTGTGCGGGAAGATGACCGTCAACCCGGAGACCGGGCAATGCTGACCGGGACAACTGTCGGAGTCGAACCGACGAGTCTCATCCTCCCTCCGACGGAGTCGCTTGTGATTCCGCTCGACCTGCACCGACCTCATGCGATGAGCGACCAGCGCTGATTGCACCACATCGATTCCCCTCGCGACCCGTGAGGGGGATCGATGTGGTGAAGCGCGTGCCGACTATTGCTTCTTCTCGCCACGTGAGTACTTTGATGCCTTGTACTCCTCGAGAGCAGACTTGCTCGACCGGTACCGGCCGTCGCTCCCGATGATGGCTTCGAGGCGCCCGCGCGATGCGGCTTGCTTTAAGGCGACGAGGCTGAAATCGTCGTCGACGAGTGCCTCGAGAGGCACGTACTTGGCAGGGCCGGCGATGTTCGGGATGAGCCGATGGAGATTGTCGACGACGGAGCGGCTGATCACCTCTGCCAGAGGCCCGTCATCCCCTTGATCCGAGCGTTCGAGTGCGCGGAGGTACTTCCGTCGCTGTTCCTTGAGGATGATCGCGGGCGGCCACCCGAGCCGGATGAGTAGAAGGTTGAGCAGGAGTCTTCCGCTGCGTCCGTTGCCATCGATGAACGGGTGGACGCACTCGAACTCGCGATGCAGCCGGGCCAGCTCTTCCGGAACCGCGGCGATGGTGAGTGATCCATCGGTGATCTGTTCTTGCAAGTGATTTGCTCGATCGACCCACGCGGTGATCTCGGACGGGATGAGCGGGAAGGTCGGGGGCTTCATGCCGCCCGCAAATTCCTGGATCTCATGCTGCCGCCAATTGCCTGGCCCTTCGGTGTCATGCGCATCCGGGTGTGGCGCCACCTCCCACACCTTCGCCATGGCGAGAGCATGGACGCGCCGAACCTCGGTGACGGTGACCAGACCGTCGTGCGACCACTCATCCGGGGCGACGGCCTGCTGGTATACCCACCGGGCGGCTTCGGCGTATCCGAGGACCTCCATGTAATCCTTCAGCTCCTTCGCCCCCACAGCGCGCCCCTGTTCGAGCAGGGTCTCGACTTCGCGGAGGACGAGAGTGTTTCCCTCGATCGCTGTCGAGTGGTGAGCTTCAAGATGCCACAGATGATCCCACAGCGACTTGGCTTCGTAGGGCTTCGGCAGCCCGCCGTAGTTCGCCAGCTCATCGATTGCGGTCGCGAAACGCTTGTAGATCACTTCACGGCTCGGTCGTCCGCGTCCCGGCCGCCCACTCGTAGAATTTGTCATCACCGCTCCGCCCTAAATCAACATCGACAACTTAGCATGTTGTCATCGCTGACCACTGATTAATCAACAACGACAAACTCAAGTCCGTCAGGCGTCTGAACGCACAGGACCGGGTCTTCGTGAGGAGATAGCTTCCGCCCAGAATCCTCGACCGTTTTGAGACGCGGCGCGGAGCGGTCGAAGCCCTCGAAATGATCGTCGAGCCTGAATCGGCGTAGGCTGAAATCGCGTGCTGAAAGCGGCGCGCGGCCGTGGGATCGCTCCTCAATCGCTGCCACGTTTCTGCCACGAATGGAACCGAATCGACCTGATCGAAACGGACGCCGCCGGGGTCAGAACCCGCGGAATCACGCGGTTTCAGTTGACTTCGATTGCCATCGGCGCGATTTCAAATCCCTCCGTCTCCGCGGAAAATCCCAGATCAACGACGGTTTATTTCGCATCTGCCACGAAATCCGCCATTTCTGCCACGTTTGCGAAGCGTTCCGTTCTGGGCGCTCTGAGCTCGATCATGAGTTCCCGCTCATCAACCTGCTCGGTTGCGGCTGGACCGGGCGAAGGTTCAGTGCCGCTGCCCGCGAGACCGCGAGCGCATATCCCTCGATCTCCAGGGGCGGGGCCATGCGAAGGCCTCCGGTCCTCCACAGCGGCGGATTCGGGCGCGTTCTCCCCACGGCGTCGGATGCGGTGATCGTGGCTGCGCCTGCATCGGGATGCTGGCCGCATGGGAATCCGCTACTACGCCTATGCCTTCGATGCCGACCTTGCTCAGCAGGCGGTCGATGACCCGCACAGCATCCTCTCCAGCGACCCGCTCGCTGACGCGTGGGGCCTGGAGCCGCACGCGAGCGTGAGTGTCGCGACGTTCGAGCAGGTCTCACCGAAGCGCGACATGCTCTATCTCGACAAGGTATGGTCCGCATTGCAGTCCCTCACGCGCTCGGGGCCCGGAAGTCCCGCCGCCGGCTCGTGCTACCGGATGTTCGAGGGGAACGTGACGATGCACGACATGGGCTGGGACCCGTGGGTGAGGACGATCCTCCCGGAGGAGGTGCCAGCGATTCGGGACGACCTCTGTGCGATCGACGAGGACCAGGCGCGAACGTGGGCGCGCACTTGGCGAAGCCGGCACGGAGTCGACGACGACGACGAGCTCCGCTACGTCCTCGACTACCTCACGCGGGCACAGGAATTCGTCGAGGCGCTCGCGACAGACGGTCGCGGGATGGTCTACCTCATCGGGTGACTCAGCCCGAGCTATCCGCCGCCGCCGCGTCAACGGATGTCGGTGTGTTCCTTCAGAATGGACGCGTGCCCGCCGTCGCCCAGGTTCTCGAGCTCCTCCAGCTTGCGGAGCGCGATGCGGCGTGGAAGCTGCTTCGAGCCGACAGCGCACCCGTGGTCGCCGGTCTTCTCGGCACCCACCTGGGCGGAGACGAGCGCCGAGTCGACGCTGAGGAGCTGTACGAGCGGATCGATGCCGACCTCGAGCGGCTCCGTGCGCAGGGGCTGATCTTGCCGCTGACTGCGAAGGGGTACTGCGGGGAGTGGCGATCGGCCGGCTTCCTGGTGCGTCGGCCGTCATCGGAAGCGCGGGGTGAGACGCTCGAGCTTTCCCCGGATGCGATCGCCGGGATCCGCTTCTTGCAGGGGCGTGCCGCCCCGCGTTCGAGTGTGACCGAGTCTCGGCTTGCGAGTCTTGCGGCGCAGGTCCGTCGCCTCGCGATCGACACCGATCCTGACGTGTCAGCGCGCATCGCGCTACTCGAGGAAGAGATCGAGTCGATTGAGCGGCGGATCGAGAGCCTGCGTTCCGGTGACGAGTCCGCGATCGATGAAGACCGGGCGCTCGAGCGCGTTCGCGACGTGCTGGCGCAGGCGGCGGACGTGCCGGACGACTTTGCTCGGGTGCGTGCCGAGTTCGAGACGCTGAATGCGTCGCTGAGGGCGAAGATCGTCGAGTCCGATGTTTCTCAGGCGTCAGTCGTCGACGAAGTCTTCCGCGGAATCGACCACATCTCCGACTCGGATGCAGGCCGCAGTTTCGCTGCCTTCTCCCAGCTCGTGCTCGACCCTGCACTCGGTGCCGCATTCGAGGCCGACATCCGTCGCATCCTCGACCGCAGATTCGCTCGTGATCTCACCTCGGATGAGCGCCGGGCACTGCGCGCCTTCCTCGCAACGCTCAAGGGACGAAGCGCGGAGATCCACGATGTCATCACATTGTTCGCCCGGGCGCTCCGCCGCTACGTGCAGTCGCAGGACTACCAGCGCGACCGGGTCCTGCGGACTCTTCTGCGGGAGGCTCAGCACGCGGGGGTGGAAGCCGCCGCACACACGCGTCCGTGGCATCCGACGTTTCTCACGCTGGATCTCTCGGCCGTTGCGCTGTCGAGCGTCGGGGCGATCGACCTTCACGACCCCGCCGAATTCGCCGCCACCGAAGAGATCGTCACGCAGACGACATCCCTCGCGAGCCTCGAGGAGCTGCGGGCGATCGCTCGCGAAACCGAGATCGACTTCGACGAACTCACCCGGAACGTCAACGACCTGCTCGCCGAGGTGCCCTCGTGCACCGTCGCAGATGTCCTTGCTCGATACCCCGCGACGCAGGGGGTCGGCAGCGTGATCGGACTTCTCTCGATCGCCGCCGAGCAGGGCACCGTTGACGATGAGCCCGAGGTACTCGCTTGGCAGGGCGCCGACGGAGTCCCGCGTGCGGCGATTGTGGCCGCGCACCGATTCACAGGAGCGGTGGCATGACCGAGTCGACCACGGCGGATGTCGCCCCCGACGAGCACGGAGGCCTCTGGCGTGGCGACGCCGGCGAACTCCCTGATCGCACGAGGCGCGTCTTGCTGCGTCTGGTGCGTGGCCCGTATCTTTCCGGAGCGCGCGAGGCGCAGCTGTGGGCGGTGCTGCTCACCGACGAGGCTGTCCTCCGCTCCCGGCTCGCCGATTTGTTCCTCGAATTGGTTATCGATCGGGACAACGAGTTCGCCTTCGTCCGCAACGCTCCGTCCGAGGACGCCCCGAAGGCAGTGCGGTCTGAGGCGTTGACGTTCCTCGACACCGCAATGCTGCTTGTCTTGCGCCAGACGCTGCTGAGCGAGGAGGGTCGCGGTCGGGTGATCGTCGGGCAGGCGGAGGTGTTCGAGCAGCTCGCCGTGTTCCGCACCCCGGACCGTGATGAGAAGGACTTCGCGAGCCGCGTCAACTCGTCGTGGAACAAGATGCAGAACAAGCTCCGCGTGTTGCACGCCGTTGGCGATGACCGTGCCGAGATTTCGCCCGTGCTCCGACTGCTCGTCGATGCCGACCAGATTCGCGCGATCACATCGGAGTACCACCGGATCGCCCGAGAGGGCGGAGGAGAATCCGCTGCCCCGTCGACGGATGCCGAGGATGACACAGAATGACGATGCTGAGCTTCCCCACCGACGAGCCGGAGGTCGATCCGACCAGGCCCGGCCAGTGGCGACTCGCCCAAATCGAACTCGTCAACTGGGGCACGTTCGCCGGCCACGTCTCCGTGGATGTCGCGCGCGCCGGCCACCTGTTCACCGGCGCATCCGGATCGGGCAAGTCGTCGCTACTCGACGCGATTGCCGCCGTCCTCACCCCCGACAGGTGGCTGCGCCTCAACGCGGCGGCTCAGGATGGCGCTTCCCGGCAGAGCGATCGGACGCTGATGAGCTATGTGCGTGGCGCCTGGAGCAAGGAAGCTGACGAGACTGCCGATCGGGCCACCACGACCTACCTGCGCTCGAAGGCAACCTGGAGCGGCATCCTGCTGCGCTACGAGAATCTCCGCGATGAACCGGTCGTCCTGCTGCGGGTGTTCCACGCATCGGGCACGCGCACCGAACCGACCGCGTTGAAGGACGCACGGATCTTCACCCGCGGTCACGTGAAGCTTCTCGACGTGAAGCCGCACGTCGAAGGCGGAATTGACGCGCGTCGCATGTCGAAGGCCTTCCCCGACGCGCTGATCACCACCGGCGGGAGACACGGACGCTTTCACGAGCGGATCATCCGTCAGTTCGGCTTCCGCGGAGATGCGACGCTTCAGCTTCTCCACAAGACACAGTCAGCGAAGAACCTCGGCACCCTCGACGCGTTGTTCCGCGGGTTCATGCTCGACCAGCCAGGGACCTTCGCGCGGGCCGAGACCGCCGTTGAGCAGTTCACGGAGCTCGATGCCGCGCACAAGCACGTGGTCGACCTGAGGAAGCAGGCTGATGCGCTCCGCAAGGTCGACGAGGCGATCACCGCGTTCGACTTGGCGGGCGCTGAGATGGCGGCGATCTCCGATCTGCACGACGGGGTCGAGCCCTTCACAGCGGGACTCAAGTTGCGGCTCGCGAAGGAAGCTGCGGGCCCCGCACGCGCCGCGCTGGCGCGCGCCGAGAGCGACCTGAGTGACGCCGCGCGAGAGCAGCAGTTGGCGGCAGAGGCGCTGGAAACCGCGAAGGCGCGGGTCCGGGACGAGGGCGGCGCGCGCGTCGAGCTTCTGCAGGAGCGGATCGACAGTGCGCAGCGTGCCGAGGACGTCACTAGGCAATATCGAGCTCAGTTGACCGCAGAGCTGATGCGCATCGGCGCACCAACGCCCGAAGACCCCGAGCAGTTTGCGGAGCTCCTTGCCGCGGCCGTCACCGAGGTTGCGCGCGACATCCCCGCTGTGTCGTATGAGGTCCGTGACGCCGCGAGTCAGGCGCGTAAGGCGCTGGACGAAGTCACCAGGCAGATTCAGGCGCTGAGAGATCACCGGAGCAACCTCGACGAGAAGCTTCTGAGCGCACGACGATTCCTCGCGGACGCTGTCGGTGTGCCGGCATCGACATTCCCCTTTGCGGGCGAGCTGATCTCGGTTGCCGAGCAGCACTCCGCCTGGCGCGGCGCGGCAGAGCGAGTGCTCGCTCCGTTTGCGTCGACGCTCCTCGTGCGGGACGAACATCTTGTCGCCGCACGTCGGGCAGCCGACTCGCGGACACTCGGTGTCCGGCTCGTCATCGAAGCGGTCCCGCACGCCGTCGACGAGCCGCGTCGCCCCAAGGATGCCCGCTCGCTCGTTCATCGCCTCGCGGTGAGCGATGGGCCCTTCGCGTCCTACGTCCGCAAGCGCATGGCCTCCGAGTTCGACTACGCCTGCGTTTCGCACCCCGACGAGCTTGATGACGTCGAGCGTGGCGTCACGATCGGCGGCCTGGTCAAGCGCAACTCACGCAGGTATGAGAAGGACGACCGTCACGAGGTCGGTGATGCCACTCGATGGGTGCTGGGCGGCGACACCCACGCGCGGCTCGAGGCATTGCTTGAGCGTCGGCGGGACGCGATGGCGGCGATGGAGGAAGCATCCGCCCGCGACGCCGAGGCCGACTCGTTTCGTCAGGACGCGGTCAGTCGGCGCGACGTCTTCACACGCGTGTCGACGTTCAGCTGGGACCAAGTGGACCTCGCAACTGCGATGGCGGTCACCGCGGCCCAGCGCGACGATCTCCGGGTGCTCACCAGCGAGTCGGGGACTCTCCGCGAAGCACAGGAGGCCGCGGAGCGAGCGACCCGGCGACTGGACGAAACGAACGCGAAGCACGCACGAGCGCTCGGAGCCCACGCTGTCGCCCGCAGTCACGTCGAAAGCATCGCGGCACACGTCGCCGAACTCGAGGCCACCCCATATGCACCGGTCGAGGAGCGGATCGCCGACGCCCTCGAAGGCCGGTTCCGAGCCGAGCGACGCTCCGTGAGCCTGGAGACGGTGGACGAAGTCGCGCGAAAGGTGCAGTCGGCACTCTCGAAGGAGAAGGACGCCTCGGCCAGTCGCGCAGCGGATGCTGAGGCCAGCTTCGCCGGGCGCGCCGCCGAGTTTCGGCTCGGGTGGCCCGCTGCATCCGCAGAGCTGACTGCTGACATCCGCGACCGCTACGGCTACCGGGAACTGCGCGAAGGCATCATCGCCCGCGGCCTGCCCGAGAAGGAGTCCGAGTTCCGCAAGCTGTTGCGGGAACGATCGCAGGACGTCGTCGCACACTTGCTCAGCGACCTCCGCGACGCCCCGGGTCTCATCCGTGAGCGAATCCTCCCCGTCAACGCATCCCTGGGGCGGTCCCCGTTCGAGGGAGCGGACCGCTTCCTCGAGATCGATGTGAAGACGACGCGGACCCCGGAGGTCGACGAGTTCCTGACGGACCTCCGTCGCATCGTTGAAGGCAACTGGGCCGACGAGTCGGCCGCCGGTGCCGAGCAACGATTCGCCGTGCTGCAGCGCGTAATCGGTCGACTCGGATCTAAGGACCGCGTCGACATCGATTGGCGCAACCGGGTGCTCGACACGAGGCTTCACGTGAGCTTCCTCGCGCGGGAGAAGGACGTCGCCGGCCGCGTTGTGCGGGTGTATGACTCCGCAGAGGGCTTGTCGGGTGGTCAGCGACAGAAGCTCGTCATCTTCTGCCTCGCGGCAGCGCTGCGGTACCAGCTGACTGAAGAAGAGGACGAGGTTCCGAGGTTCGGGTCGATCGTGCTCGATGAGGCGTTCGACAAGGCTGACAGCCGATACACGCGCAACGCGATGGAGGTGTTCCGCGAGTTCGGATTCCACATGATCCTCGCGACACCGCAGAAGCTGCTGCAGACGCTCGAGCCGTACGTGGGTGCGATCACGTCGGTATCGAACCCCGACCGCGACGCCTCACGGCTGGCGAACGTGGTGTTCTCGGTCGGTGAACCTGAGGTCGCCACCCCGCCGCACGCGGAGTCGCGCGTGTGACCACGCTTGTCACACCGTCTGACCTGCGCGCGCGGGCGAAGAAGCTCTTCGACCGCGATGCACGCACCTGGGCCGCCGAGCAGCAGACCGATGTCGTGCTCGACGTTCCGCTACGCCCGCCGACGGAGCGGGAGGCGCTGGACGATCTCAATCTGGTTCGACGGTGGGTCGACGCCTGGCGCGGTGTGAGCGAGGATTCGGGTATCGAGCTCGAGTGGGTCGTCCGCCATTGGTCACGCATCGGGTCGCAGGAAGTCCCCATTCGCGCGGTGCTGCGCGGTTCGGATTCGATCGCTCGAGCGGCGGGCGAGGCGGAGGGTTGGCGACGTCTGATGGCGCGACTTGACGAGTTGAGGGACCTGGCCGGTTCCGACGCCAGCGGCGTGCTCCGCGCCCATGGCCGCGCGATCAGCGATCTCGATGGTGCCGATTTCGACAGGCTCGTCCATGTGCTGGCCTGGTTGCGCGAGAACCCGGAATCGGGCCACCTGGTGCGGGAACTGCCGATCCGCGGCATCCACACCAAATGGATCGAATCTCGCCGCGGACTCGTCGAGGCGTTGCATCGGGCGGGAACCGGAGCGCCCGGACTGGGCCTTCGCGAGCCGTCACCGCTCATACGGATCCGTGCTCTCGATCCGTCGCTCTCGTTCCAGGGGCTCACCGATGTGTCGGCGCCCGTCGACGACCTTGCGGCAAGCACGATCCGACCCGAGCGCGTGTTCGTGTTCGAGAACCTCGCCACCCTGCTCGCGATGCCGGATGTGCCCCGAGCTGTAGCAGTGCACGGTGGTGGTCACCGCGTCGATCTCGTCGCCCGCCTCCCGTGGGCGCAGACGGTCACCTACTGGGGCGATCTCGATTCGCACGGATTCGCCATACTCAACCGACTTCGAGCCAGGGGTGTGGACGCAACGTCGGCGTTGATGGATATGGATACTCTGTTCGCTCACCGTGATCTGTGGGGGACCGATCCGGATCCGAACGTCGGCGTGTTCGAGCTGCTCAAGCCTGATGAGCGCGCGACTCTTCAGTCGCTGAGCGCGGAGGGCAACATACGCCTCGAGCAGGAGCGCCTCCCGTGGAGTTACGCGCTCGAACGGCTCGGGGTGTCCTGACGAGGCATCTGGTCGTTGCCCCAGCGCGCTCCTATTGGCCTGTCAGCGACGCGTGCTACCGTAATCGCAACAAACGCAACCTCCTGCGTTTACGTGTATTGAGGTGATTTCCGTGTCTCGCGCTGCCGTCGTTGAAGAGACGTACCTTCCCAGCAGGGAAGTCGAGCTTGCCCCTGTGCTGGACTTCCTCACCGCCCATGAGGCCGCCGGCCGGGCTCTTCCCGAGCCGAGGTACTTCCTTGCGGGCGCGCGTCCAGGCGACCAGGTCGAGCTTCCGGAAGAGGTCTACCTCGCTCTCCGCAAGATCGTGGACGCGATGCAGAGCGGGCTTGCCGTGTCAGTTGTACCCCAGGCAACACGGCTCACCACCCAGCAGGCAGCGGATCTCCTGAACGTGAGCCGCCCGACCATTGTGAAGCTCCTCGACGAGGGTGAGATCCCATTCGAGAAGGCGGGAACGCACCGACGCATTCTCCTCGCGGATCTGCTCGAGTACCGAGAGCGCCGTCGGGAGCGTCAGTACGACATGCTCGCCGCCACGCGCGACGCCGTCGACGAAGACAACATCGAGCAGACGCTCGAGGACCTCAGAGCGGCGAGGAAGGCGGTCGCCGCAAGGCGGGCAGCCCGACTCTGACCTCGCAGACTGACAGGATGGGGTCGTGTTCACGGCGACCCTTGACACCAGCGTGCTGTGGCCGAGCCTGCAACGCGACTTCCTCCTTTCGCTCGCGGTCGAGGGCGCGTATCGACCGACCTGGAGCTCGGCGATCCTCGACGAACTCGAGTTCCACGAGGAAGTCAAGCTTGTGAAGCGGGGGATACCCGTAGCGGAGGCTGCCAGCCGCGCAGCAACCCTCATCGCCGCGATGCGGCGAGAGTTCGCCGACGCGGAGGTCGAAGGCTGGGAACCGCTCGAAGGTACCTTCGGGCTTCCCGATCCGAATGACGAGCACGTGGTCGCTACGGCCGTCATCGCGGGAGCCGGAGCGATCGTCACCGAGAACCTGAAGGACTTCCCTGCAGCCAAGATTCCGCCGGGCATCCAGGTGCTCAGCGCCAGGGAGTTCGCGAAGAACACTGTCGCGCTCAACCCCGGGCATGCGCTCGCCGCGGTGCGGGAGATCGCGAGTCGTTCCGGCCGCTACGGTGCAGCGCTCACCGTCGAGGAGATCCTGGACACGTTGCGCGACCGATACGGCATGATCGAAGCCGTCGAGATGATGGTCGAAGCTGCGTCCGCGTAGCCTCCAGTTCGCATGACTGAAGAGCGGGGTGCAGCCACCTGGTTTCGCGCCGAACACCCGCCACGTTTCTGCCACGAATCGAACCGCGCTGACCTAATCGAGGAGAACGTCTGTGACCTCAGAACACGCGGAATCATGCGGTTTCAGCTGGGTCCAGTTGCCATCGGCGCGATTTCAAATCCCTCCGTCTCCGCCACGAGAAGCCCCGGTTCGCCGGGGCTTCCGGCGTTTCGGATGCCGAGTGTTACGACCCGATTTGCACGGCCGCCGCGCACCCCGCATCGTCGGAGGATGAGCGCCCTGTCTCCGATCGGATCCCACCCGTTCGACCGGATCGATCGGTCGCGTTTCGATCGTCCCGAGAGCCGCAAGTGGAGCCTGCACCCGGGGTCCGTCGGCGCGTGGGTGGCCGAGATGGACTTCGGCATCGCGCCGCCGGTCTCGGAGGCGTTGCAGCGAGCGGTGACCGACGGCATCCTCGGCTATCTGTCCCCGCCGCTCGCGGCCGAACTCGGGCACGCGACGGCGGACTGGATGCGGACGGAATACGGGTGGCAGGTCGACCCCGAGCGGGTGCACCCGGTGTCGGACGTCATGGCCGCCCTCGGCGTCGCGATCACGGAGTACGCGCCGGCGGGGTCGGCGGTCATCGTGCCCACCCCCGCGTACATGCCCTTCCTCACCTACCTGCCGACCATCGGACACCCCGTCGTGGAGGTACCCGGAGTCGTGGTGGACGGCCGCTGGCAGCACGACCTCGACGGCATCGACGCGGCCTTCGCCGCCGGGGCGCGGACGCTCGTGCTGTGCAACCCGCACAACCCGACCGGCACCGTTCTGAACCGCGAGGAGTTGACCGCGCTCGCCGAGGTCGTCGAACGGCACGGCGGCCGGGTGTTCGCCGACGAGATCCATGCACCGCTGCGCTACGACGGCGCGCCCCACGTGCCGTACGCGTCGCTGTCCGAGGCGACGGCGGCCCACACGATCACCGGCACGAGCGCGTCGAAGGCGTGGAACCTCGCCGGGGTGAAGACCGCGCAGCTCATCACCTCGAACGACGCCGACCAGGCCGCGTACCGCCGCTTCGGATTCGCGGTGCAGCACGGCGCGGCGACCGTCGGCGTCGTCGCGGCGATCGCCGCCTACCGCGACGGGCGGCCGTGGCTCGACGATGTGATCGCGTACCTGGATGCCGAGCGGCACGAGCTCGAGCGAGTGCTCGCCGAGCACCTCCCCGGCGCGCGGTACACCCCGCCGCAGGCGACCTACATCGGGTGGATCGACGCGGCCGGCCTCGACCTGCCGACATCGCCGGCGACCTTCTTCCGCGAGGAGGCGGGAGTCGTCCTCACCGACGGCGCATTGCTCGGCCGTGGCTACGAGGACTTCGTCCGCATCGTGTTCGCGACGCCGCGCCCGGTCCTGCGCGAAGCCGTCCACGCGATGGGGGATGCCGCCCGCCGCGTCGCGGGCGCCTGATCACCGGCTCTCAGAGACCGGCGACCTGCTCCTCTTCGTCGGGCTCCGGCACGATGCGGAGTCCGCCGGGGGAGTTCGCGGTGGCCATGAGGCTCTCGATCCACGCGGGGTTCAGCGGACCGCTGGAACGGCTCTGGTAGCGAATGTCCCAACTGGTGGACACGCCCACCCAGCGCGAGACGCGGCCGCTTCCGAGGCTCGGGTCGACCGTCCACGTGAGGATGAACGGCTCGCGACGCCGCAGTTTCGTCACCATCACGACTTCGAGGTGAGCGAGGAGGCGGTCATCGAGCGTGACCGTCTCGGAGCCGAATGCCAAACGTCCCATCAGCGCAAGCTTACGCTGTAAGCATGCGGATCCGCCGAGAAAAGGGGAGGATCGGCGTGGAGGCTCCTCATGAGCAGACAGACCGATCGTGCGATGACGCCGCGACTGAGTCGCGCAGGTATCGTCGACGCGGCGCTCGAGCTGGTCGATCGCTCGGGTCCCGTAGGACTGTCGATGCGCGCCCTGGGCAATCACCTGGGTGTTGAAGCGATGTCGCTGTACCGCCACGTCCACGGCAAAGAGGACCTCCTCGAAGGCGTCGTCGACCTGCTGACGTCGGAGCTCACCGAGGTGATGGAGCGCGAGGCCAAGGAGCATTGGCAGACGTTCCTGCAGAACGTGGCCCACGCCGTGCGCGAGATCGCGATCACGCATCCGCTCGCCTTCCCCCTGATCGTGACCCGCCACCCCGCCGCGCCGTGGTTGCGCCCGCCGCTGCGCAGCATCGAGGCCGTCGACATCCTTCTGCGCGTCCTGCTGGCGCACGGGTTCTCCGACGAGCAGGCGGTCCGTGCCTATCGCGGCTTCAGCAGCTTCCTGCTCGGTCAGCTGCTCCTCGAGACCGCCGTCCGCGGTGCCGACGTCGGTGGGGTGGGGGCCGCGTCCGGGACGGGGGAGCCTTCCTTCTCGGGCGAGGACGACCTGGACGACGCGCCGCAGGTGCGCCGATTACGCCCCCTCCTGAGCGAGGACCACAGCAAGGAGGAGTTCGAGACCGCCCTTGAGGTCCTCCTCGACAGGCTCGAAGCCGAGCTGTCGCCGTAGCGCGCAGATCGTTTTCGCCGGGTGCATCCGCGGCGGTCCTTCGACGGGAATACACAGTGGCGCCCGACATGTCCGCCGGCACCATCGTCGACGTCGCCGTGAACGCCTCCGGCGGCGGCACCCCCGACGGCAACGCGTCCGGCTACGACATCCTGGTCCGGGCCCTCCGCGCGACCGGGCTCGACGAGACCCTCGCCGAGCCCGGGCTCGACCTACACCGTGTTCGCGCGGAACGATCGGGCCTTCCTGCGCCTCGTCACCGACCTGACCGGCACGGCGCCGGCGTCCGAGGCCGCCGCCCTCGAGGCGATCACGACCGCTCGGGGGGTGTCGTCGGCCACGCCTGGTCGCCCGACCTCGACACCTGGACCGCTCAGCCGCACCTCGGGGCGGTGTCGACGCGCTTCCCCCACCTCGAGGTCCTGCAGACGGTCCTGGTGGGGGAGGAGCACCTCACGTTGTTCTGCGCCACGCGCTCCGACGGCGTCGACGGCGTCTGGGCGATGCCGACGGGGCAGGTCCCGATCGACGCGCGCCCCGACGACGCCCGGCTGATCGCCGCCGCCCCCGCCTATGCGGGTCGGGTGGTCCGCGGTCGTGACGGTTCGCCGGTGCTCCTCGCCTTCACGCGGGATGCCGGGGGCGCCCCGCTCGGCATCAGCGACCCGATCGAGGTCGCGTCGCTCTGGCGCGACGCGGTGCGTCTGGGATGATGGCGGCATGATCATCGCCGGCTTGGTGTTCGCGGCGCTCGGCGCCGCCATCCACGTCTACATCTTCTATCTGGAGTCGATCGCATGGTCGGGGGCAGCGGCGCGGCGCACCTTCGGCACGACGGACGAGACCGTGCACGTCACGAAGCCGTTCGCCTACAACCAGGGCTTCTACAACCTCTTCCTCGCGATCGCCGTCTTCCTCGGCATCGTCTTCGTCGCGACCGGATCGACCGCGATCGGCGCGACCCTCGTCTTCGTCGGCGCCGGGTCGATGGTGGCTGCCGGTCTCGTGCTGCTGCTGTCGGATCGCTCCAAGGCGCGCGCCGCGATGATCCAGCTGACGGCGCCGCTGCTCGGTGTCGTCCTGCTCGCGATCGGACTGGCGCTCTGAGACTCGCGGTCGTCGGCGCCGGCAAGATCGTCGCCGAGTTCCTGCCCCACGCCCGGCAGATCCCGGGCGTCACCCTCGCCGCGATCGTCGGCACCGAGCGCAGCAGGGCGAAGCTCGAGCAGACCGCGGTGACCCACGGCATCCCGTCCGTCTTCACCGACCTCGACGCCTGTCTCGCCGACCCTGCCGTCGACACCGTGTGGGTCGCGGTGCCGAACGTGCTGCACGCCGACGTCGCGCGGCGGGCGCTGCTCGCCGGAAAACATGTCGTCTGCGAGAAGCCCTTCGTGCTGCGCGCCGAGGACCTCGCCGAGCTCCGCGCGCTCGCCGAGGAGCGCGGGCTGATCCTGGTGGAGGCCATCAGCACGCAGTACCTCGCGAACGTCGAGTGGATGCGGCGGAACCTCGGCCGCCTCGGCGACCTGCGGCTCGTGCAGTGCGAGTACTCGCAGTACTCCTCGCGGTACGACGCGTTCCGCGCGGGGGACGTCGCGCCCGCCTTCGACCCGGCGGCCGGCGGCGGCGCCCTCATGGACCTCGGAATCTACGCGCTGCACCTGGTCGTCGGTCTCGTGGGCGCCCCTGACTCTGTCGTCTACACGCCCCGGATGGAGCGCGGTGTCGACACGTCGGGTGTCGCCGTCCTCGGCTACCCCGACCTGACGGCCGTCTGCGTCGCCGCGAAGGACTCGCCGGGCCCCTCGCGCACGAAGATCCAGGGGACGCAGGGCGTCATGATCGTCGACGGACCGCCCAACGAGATCGCCGCCGTCGAGCTGCTGCTGCGGGACGGGACGAGCGAGCGCATCGCCCTCGACGACGACCCGCATCGGATGACCGCGGAGTTCCGGGCCTTCGTGCGGATGATCGCCGAGCGCGATCTCGCCGAGCGCGACCGGCGGCTCGACCACAGCGCGGCGGTGCTCGACGTCGCCCTCCGCGCCGTCGCCTCCGCGGGCCTCCGCCTCGGCTGAAGCGCCCGATAGCCTGACGGGATGAGCGCCGTCACCCGAGCAGAAGAGCCCGTCGCCTGGTCGGAGGGGACCTGGACGACCCCGCCGCACGCGGCTGTGGATCAGGACGGGATGCTGTGCGTCACCGCCGTCGAGGGCAGCGACGCGTGGCGGATCACCTCCTATGGGTTCGTCCACGACACCGAGCACGCGCTGCTCGCGCCGATCCCCGACGGCACCGCGATGGAGGTCGCCTTCGACGCGACCTTCGAGGCCCAGTTCGACCAGGCCGGGCTGTTCGTCCGGGTGGACGAGACGCGGTGGGTGAAGGCCGGTGTCGAGTTCTCGGACGGCGACCTGCAGCTGGGCGCCGTCGTGACCGACAGGATGTCGGACTGGTCGCTCGCTCCCGTGCCGGAGTGGCTCGGCCGCCGCATCACGGTGCGCGTGAGCCGGGACGGGAACGCGCTCACCGTGCGGGCGGGCGCCGACGACGAGCCGCTGCGGCTGGTCCGCGTGATCCCCTTCGCGGCCGACCTGGATGCCACGGCGGGCCCGTTCGTCTGCGCCCCGACCCGTGCCGGGCTGACCGTCGCCTTCGCGTCGTGGCGGCGGGGCTCCGCCGACGCGGAGCTGCACTGACGGCCCGAGGCAGGGCGCCGACGCGGCAGCCTCCCGGCATGACCGTGCGCACCGTGATCCTGTCGGGTGCCGGCCGGTACGCCGACCCGTGGCATCCCTTCGCCGAGACCTCCGCCCGACTCGCGGCGATCCTGCAGGGAATCGGTCACGACGTGACCGGCCGCGAGGACGTCGATGCCGCGATGGCGTCGCTCGCGGACGCCGACCTCGTCGTCGTCAACGCGGGCGATCCGTGGCGCGGCGGGGAGCGGGGAGTGGATGCCGCGGCCGTCGCCGCGTTCGATGCGGCGCTCGACCGCGGGGTCGGCGTCCTCGCGATGCACTGCGCGGTCGCCTCGCTGCGCGACTACCCGCGCTGGGCGGGTGCGATCGGGGCGGTCTGGCTGCCGACGCTGTCGTTCCATCCGCCGTTCGGCCGGGTCGTGGTCGACGCCCGGGACGGGGTGCCCTTCACCGTCGAGGACGAGCGGTACTGCGCGCTTCAGGCCACCGGCGACCGGGACGTCATCGCGTGGCACGAGGGCGACGCCGGTCACCGCGAGCCGACGGCGTGGCGGCGCACGGTCGGCCCCTCCCGCGTCGCGGTGGACGTGCTCGGTCACGACGCGCGCTCGTACGACGCGCCCGGGCACGCCGCGCTCGTCGCGGACCTGGCCGCCTGGGCCGCCGCCACGCGCTGAAGACCCTGCCGCCGCGCGCTGAACACCGACGCGCGGGGCGCCGGCTCAGCCGCGCCACATCCTCACCGAGGCGGGCATGAGGTACCGCCTCGAGCTCGACGCCTCGGACTGACACGTCCCCGCGACGGGCGCAACCCCCTCGCTCGCGTGCTCCCCTCCGACCAGGCTCGCACGGAACCTGAGGAGGATCGATGAAGGCGATGACCTATCGCGGACCGTACAAGATCCGCGTCGACCAGAAGAGCGACCCGGTGATCGCTCACCCGAACGACGCCATCGTGCGCGTCGAGCTGGCGTCGATCTGCGGCTCCGATCTGCACCTGTACCACGGCATGATGCCCGACACCCGGGTCGGCCACACGTTCGGGCACGAGTTCATCGGCTGGGTCGAGGAGGTCGGCTCGTCGGTGCGGAACCTGACGCCCGGCGACCGGGTCATGGTCCCTTTCAACATCTACTGCGGATCATGCTTCTTCTGCGCCCGCGGTCTCTTCTCCAACTGCCACAACGTCAACGCCAATGCGACGGCGATCGGCGGCATCTACGGATACTCGCACTCGACCGGCGGGTTCGACGGCGGTCAGGCCGAGCTGGTGCGCGTGCCGTTCGCCGACGTCGGCCCTCAGGTGATCCCCGACGACATCGCGTCCGAGGATGCGCTTTTGCTGACCGACGCGTTCTCGACCGGGTACTTCGGCTCGCAGCTCGCCGACATCGTCGAGGGCGACACTGTGGTCGTGCTGGGAGCCGGTCCCGTCGGGCTGGCCGCGGCGCGCTCGTGCTGGCTCATGGGGGCCGGCCGCGTGATCGTCGTCGACCACCTCGACTACCGGCTGCAGAAGGCGCGCGAGTTCGCCTTCGCCGAGACCGTGCACTTCGGTCAGGTCGACGACATCGTGCTGACGCTCAAGAAGATGACCGACGGTCTCGGCGCGGATGCCGTGATCGACGCCGTCGGGGCCGAGGCGGACGGCCACGTCCTGCAGCACGTCACGGCCGCGAAGCTCAAGCTCCAGGGCGGCTCGCCCATCGCTCTCAACTGGGCGATCGACGCGGTCCGCAAGGGCGGGACTGTCTCAGTCATGGGCGCCTACGGGCCGCTGTTCAGCGCGATCAAGTTCGGCGACGCCATGAACAAGGGACTGACGATCCGCGCCAACCAAGCGCCGGTCAAGCGGCAGTGGCCGCGCCTGCTCGAGCACATCCGCGCCGGACACATCGCCCCGCGGGAGCTCATCACCCACCGCTTCGACCTCGACGACATCGCCGAGGGTTACCACGTCTTCTCGTCGAAGCTCGACGGCATCATCAAGCCCGTCGTGACGTTCGGCGCCTGAGCGAGGAGGAACCATGCCGTACCGCGCAGACAAGCCCGGCCAGACCCCCGACCCCGAAGACCTCCGCCGCCGCATCCCCGGCTGGGGCGCCGACCTCGACCCCGCCGACCGCCCCGCCTTCCCGCGCGAACAGCCCGGGATCGAGACCGGCGCCCACTGGGACCTGCCCGAGCAGCAGCCGCACGGGTCCGGTCGCGAGCGCTCGATCGAGCACGAGCGCCTCACCCCGGTGTTCGGGACCGCGCAGCCGCTCCACGGCGTCTCGGGGGCGATCCGGCGACTGGCCTACGCGAGGTTCAGCGAGGGGCAGACACCGCACTGGATGCTGCTGATCCTGGGCGACCGGGTCGAGTCGGCGGGCGCTCACGCGAGGTCCCTGTTCTCCCGCCGCCCCGACGACCCGGTGACGCAGTCGGGCATCCTCGGCGAACGCGGACGCGGCCCGATCTCCTCGCGTGTCGGGCGGGGCCGCGTGGACGTGCGCCACACCTGGATGGACCCCGTCCTCGTCCTGGGGCCGTGGGTGGTGGCCGCGGTGGTCGTCTTCCGGATCGTCCGCGCGGCGGTGGCCCCGGCATCCCGCCGCTGACACGATCTTCCGACACGCCCGGGACGACATCGACCCCCGGCGCACCGCGCGCCGGGGGTTGCGCGGCGCGGGCGGGGAGAGGATCGTGGCACGGCTACGGAGATGCACCGCCCTGCGGATCCGCAGCGCCGTCACGCACGGCGTGTCCGCGGGTGACGGTGCGGTCTCGGCCGGAGGGCCGCCCCATGGGTCGATTCAACTACAGCAGTCAGGTCAAGACCGAGGTCGAGGACCGGGCGCTCGCACACCTGCAGGTCGTCATCGGCAACAAGCTGCGCCGCGGAGAGTCCTTCTTCTTCACGTGGCGCGACAACGCGACCGTCGGCGACGGTCGACGATCGGTCTGGATCCACCCGTCCGCGGACCTCGACTTCAAGTACTACGGGTCCCGCGCGCCGGCGATGAACCGGACGTGGCTCGAGAAGCTCGCGTACGCCGCGAACTCATCGGGCGGACTGTTCGTCATGTCCGAGCCGCCCGATGAGCCTCAGACGGGGACCATCGAGTCGATCTGAGCGGATGCCGGGCGTCGCCGCCCGGCATCCGACTCGTCTCAGGACAGCTTGTCCTTGATGACGCCCTCGGCCTTGTCGATCAGATTCGGCTTGGCGTCGGTGCCGTAGAAGCGCGGATCCGGCTGCGTCGGCGGGGGCATCGGCACCGAGGTGTCGGGCCCGTCGAGGGAGGTGAACTCGCCCTTGCCGTCGGGGGTCGGGCCGCTCGCCCACGAGCCTTCCGCCGCGGCCTGACCGTCGGAGAGGTGGACCTCCTGCATCCGCCGCGCGAAGATCGCATCGCGCTTGTCGGGTGTCGCGGTGAACTGCAGTTCCTGTCTGTGGAAGAACATCCTGGCTCCTGTCCGGTCGCCGCGGCGGGAGAAATGCCGGATGCATCCGAGCCGCGTCCGGGGACCGTAGGCAGCGCTCTTCCGGTCGGTGAGGGGCCGTGACGAGCTGACCGCGACGTGCGACACGGGCAGCCCGCAGCGGGCCCTCACGCCGACGGGTTAGCGTGGTGCGGGCAGTCGGACCGGGGAGGCGCAGATGGCGGCACGCCGCAGGCGATCCCCGGCGCGCGCGCGGCGCGGCCGGCTCGCGGCGCTCGCCGTCGGGATCGGTGTCGCCCCCGCCGCCGTCGTGATCCTCCTCGCCGCGTGCCTGCCGGCGGCGCTGCATCCCGCCGAGCCCGAGGGCGCGCCCCTGCCGCCGGTTTCGTCGCGCTGGGCCGACACCCCGCCACCCGCCCTCGCCGTCGCGGGAGCCGACCCCGCCCGCGCGGCGGCGGTCGATCTCGTCGACGCCGAGTGGGCGTCGCGGGTGGCGGCGGCCACCGGCATCCCCCGTCGCGCCGTCATCGCGTACGCGGCGGCGGACCTCACCGTCGCGCACGAGCAGCCGTCCTGCGCGATCGGCTGGAACACCCTCGCCGGGATCGGGTGGGTCGAGTCCCGGCACGGGTCGTACGGCGGGTCGCACCTCGACGAGAGCGGCCTGGTGACACCCCGCATCCTGGGGCCGCGGCTGGACGGGGACGGTGTGGCGGCCATCGCCGACACGGACGGCGGGGACCTCGACGGTGACGACCGGTGGGACCGCGCGGTCGGGCCGCTGCAGTTCATCCCCGAGACCTGGCGGCGGTGGGGCGCGGACGGAGACGCCGACGGCACCCGCGACCCGAACCACATCGACGACGCCGCCCTCGCGGCTGGGCGTTACCTCTGCCGGTCCGGCCCGATGGTGACCGAGACCGCCTGGCGCGACGCCGTGTTCACCTACAACCCGCTCACCCGGTACATCGACGACGTCGCGACCCGCGCGAACGAGTACGCGCAGATGACGCCGGCGGGCTGACACGACGAAGGCCGCACACGGGGTGCGGCCTTCGCGATCAGTGGTCGGTGCGCTTCAGCGACCTGCTGGAATCCGCCGAGTCGGGATCGACGCCCGGCTCGACCTTCTCGATGGGCACCGCCGCATCGTCCTCGACGGCCTGCTTGACCGCATCCATCGGGTCCTCGTCCGGGAGTGCACCTCCGGGAATCGGCTTGTCCGACTCGGTGTGCTGCGCGTCGTGGTCCATGACTGCTCCTCTCGTCGAGGTGCCGACGTTACGGAGACGCCGGGCCGCAGGGCAGGGGCTTGCACAGGTGAGGCCCCGGCGATAAGCCCGATCGCCGGGGCCGTTGTAAGCGCGGGAGAAAAAATCGGTGACCCGAACACCTCTCGTCTCGACCGTCCGCCTACGTACCTTGCACCGTCAACGCTAGGCGAGCGCACGTGACGTGCCGGGGGCATTGACGCCGCATCCCGGCGTCTGCTACTCACCCCGGCTAACCCTCGGTCCCGGCGGTGTCAAGCCCCTCGGTGCGCGCCTTGCGCGGAGCGATGGTGGGACCCGCGAGGCGGTCAGCTCGCGGCAGATCGACGAAGACCTGCGAACACGCTACATCCGGAGGTGCGACCGTGAGTGAGGATCCCTGCGGGCGATTGATCCTCGAGCCGCTGTCCGCGTCGGCATGGCGGCTCTGCGACGCGACGGCGGCGGCGTCCGACGCCGCCCATCTGATCGCGTACGTCGAGGCCGCCGACGACGGCGGGTACGACGTCACCTGGGTCTTCTGCGGTCGTGGGACGGGGTGGTACCCCACCGTGGACGAGCTGCTGCGCGGGGCGATCCGTTACCTCGCGGCAGCCGCGCCCCGCCGCGCCAAGCCGAAGCCGATCGCGCACCGTCCGCCGCTGGCGGCCCTGTAGGGGCTAATCGTCTCATCGCCGACTGTCAAGATCGTGACTCCGTGGGCGATCCGGCGCATGCTGGGTCTCCGATGTCCGTCCGAGGCCGAGGAGAACCGATGAACCGCATCGACATCTCGTACGGCGGCCAGTGGTACAGCATCGGCAATCGCACCCTCGACGAGGTCCATCAGGAGATCCAGGAGGGGGTGGCCGCAGGGCAGCATTGGCTCGCCGTCAATGACGGGGAGGGCAGCCCCCGGCCCGCCTACCTCTTCATCACACCGGGTGTCCCGATCGCCGTCATTCCCGTACCGGAGCCGCAGGATCCGCCCACCGACGGCCAGGCGGCGGCGTTCGACGACCCCGACCCCGACGGTTTGCCGCCGTTCTGGCGCGGCCCCCGCATCCATCCGGATCGGCAGCGGTCCGTCTGAGTTCTATCCCCGGTGCCCGTGGCGGTCAAGGGGATGACACCTGCGCCGCCCGGCGCGCAGACTGTCCTGCATGAGCGACGCCATTGACCCCCGTGAAGGGGTCCAGTCCGGCCCCTCGATGTCACAGAATCCCGCGGATGCCGCGCAGAGGATCGACGGCATCATCGTCCAGTGCCAGGCCGACCTCGCCGGCCAGGAGGGCGCGGACGTGCGCCTGCTGCTGGAGCGCCGACTGCAGGATGCCGGTTTGACGCTCTCCGACGAGGAGATGACCGCCGCTCTGGCGCGCCTGGGCGCGTGAGCCCGGCTATCACCGGGGCCGCCGGCGGCGCAACCCGATGTCGTCTGCGACGACGCCGACGTAGCGTGACACACGACCCTGTTCCGAGAAAGAAGGATGTGTCATGACGACAACCCAGACGAAGTCCGCGACCTCGGCGACCCGCAACAAGCGTCGCCCCGCCAAGTCGGGTGCGCAGCTGACGGAGGAGCAGAACGCGGAGCGCGGCTTCACCGCGTCGCAGAAGCTCAGTGACAACCTGCAGGCGGTCCTCGTCGACCTCCTGGAGCTGTCGATCCAGGGTAAACAGGCGCACTGGAACGTGGTCGGCAAGAACTTCCGCGACACGCACCTGCAGCTCGACGAGATCATCGACGCCGCCCGGGAGTTCAGCGACACCGTGGCCGAGCGCATGCGCGCCCTGCACGCCGTCCCCGACGGCCGCAGCGACACCGTCGCCGAGACCACGACGCTGCCCGAGTTCCCCCACGGCGAGGTGTTGACCTCGGACGTCATCGACCTCGTGACCGAGCGCCTCGAGGCGACCATTTCGACGTGCCGCGACGTGCACGACGAGGTCGACGAGGAGGATCCGACGAGCGCCGACATCCTGCACGGCATCCTCGAGAGCCTCGAGCAGTTCGCCTGGATGATCAGTGCGGAGAATCGCACTCCTCGGTGATCCTTCGACGAGAGCCTCTGCCGACGGCCGCGTCACTCCGTGACGTGGCCGTCGCGGTCGTCGTGGAACATCTCCGGCATGAGTTGGATGCCGCCGGAGGAGTTGGCGGATGCCGCCAGTTCCTCGATCCACTCGCGGCTGAGCGCGGGCGGCTCGGGCTCGTCGAACACGAAACGCAGGGGGATGGCGGGGTGCAGCCAGATGGTGGTGCGTCCCTGCGGCGAGTCCTCGGGGTGCTGCCACGAGACGGTGAAGCTCTCGGAACGTCGGAGCTTGGTCGCTATCACGATCTTCAGGTGAGCGAGCGCGCGATCCGCGATCCGGATGGGCATCGCCGAGCTGCCGTAGTAGATCACACCCATGGGGCCACCATAATGGGAGATGTCCGTCGCGACTCCGCGATGACACGACGAGGGGGCCGCAGTGGGCAAGTTCATCTATGAGGATTCCATCAAGGTGGACTTCGAAGACCGCACCCTGGCTCACCTGCAGCAGGTCATCGGCAACAAGCTGCGGCGCGGCGAGTCCTTCCACTTCACGTGGCGCGACGACAGGAGCATCGGCGAGGGCCGCACGTCCGTCTGGCTCCACCCCCACGCGTCGCTCGTCTTCAAGTACTACGGCAGCCGTCAGTCGCGCATCAATCGCGCGTGGTCCGAGGCCCTGATGTACGCCGCCAACTCGCCGGCCGGTCTGCACCTGGTCCCCGAGCCCGCCGATCCCGGTGAGGCGGAGAGCTCTGCCTGATCTCGTCGAACGCATCGCCGACGCGGCAGGCCGCGTCGGGGTGGTCTGCGCGGTCGCCGAATCCCTCACGAGCGGGCGTCTGGCGGCCGAGGTCGGGCGCGGCTCGTCCGCCCAGGACTGGTTCGCGGGCGGGGTCGTCGCGTATCAGGTGCGCGTCAAGGAGGAGGTCCTGGGCCTCGGACCCGGAACCGATCCCTGCTCGCCCGAGTGCGCAGAGCAGCTCGCACGCGGGGTCCGGGCCCTGCTGGGCGCGGATGTCTCCGTGTCGACGACGGGCGTCGGCGGACCGGACGCCCAGGGCGGGCACGCTCCGGGCACCGTCTACCTCGGCTGGGCGACGGCAGATGCCGCCGGCCACGAGCTCGTGCGGTTCGACGGGGATCCCGCCGAGGTGATCGACCAGGCGGTCGGGGCTGCGCTGGCCCTGCTGCTGCAGACCGTCGAGGCGACGCGCGCGGACGGGTGACGGGCGCGGCATCCGTGGCGTCCGCACAAGAAGCCGCCCCGCGCCGTGGGGGGTCGGCGAGCGGGGCGGCAGGGGGGGCCTGTGGGGTCACACCAGCAGGGGCGGACTCCCGAAGCGTTCGGTGAAGTCGGCAGCGAGGGCGTCCTCGTAGGCGTCCGCCTCGTCGATCAAGTCGGGGTGACTCATGCGGCGGCCACCGGGCGACGAGTCTCAGGACGGGCGGCGGTGATCTCGGGGATGTCGAGATCGGCATCGAGGACGAGTCCTCCGTTGGAGGTGGACTGGTCGGCCATTTCACGCAGCGTCGCGGGGTTCAGGGGGATCGCCGCGGCCTGGTCGTAGACGAAGCGCAGCGGGATGGCGGGCTGGAACCAGAGGGTCGTGCGGCCCTCGCCCTCCTCTCCGGTGCCCTTCCACGAGACGACGAAGCTCTCGCTGCGCCGCAGCTTGGTCGTCGCCACGGCGGCGAGGTGAGCGAGGATGCGGTCCGGCATGACGATGGGGGAATCGACGTTCCCGTAGTAGAGGCTTCCCATGACGTTCTCCTGGTGTGGGTCGTGGTGAGGGGGTCAGTGGTGGGCCGGCCGGGCCGTAGACCGGTGGGGCCGCTGTCGTGAGAGCGAATCGAGGATGAGTGCCCTCCAGCCCGTCCGCTGCTCAGGGATGAGAGCGACCCCGAGTGCCGTGAAGGGCGCCGGGATGGGGTGTGAGGGTGTGGGTGTCATCGTTCCGTTCCTGAATTACTAGCTAAACAATACATCTAGTAGATTTCACATCTCTTGTCTATCATTGGTTCCGAGAAGGACAAGAACTGTCACAGATTCGGACATGTAAGGTGGTGAAGTCGATGGAGGTGCTCGACTCGTACGGCTCCGTGGACGTCAGCGACAGCGTCGCGACGTGGCACGAGGTCGAGGCGGGCTTCTGGGTCGGCAACACCCACGGCGCGTTCCTCGGAACCGTCGAACAGAACCCCGCGGGATGGATCGCCCGAGATCACACCGGCGGGTTCGTGGGGAAGTATCCGGACGCGGCTGAGGCTCGGGCGGCGATCGGATGATGTTGGACACCCGTCACGAGCCGAGGAGTTGACATGCCTCAGTCCATCGTGCGACACGAGCACACGCACCTCTACGCCGCGCAGCCCAAGACCGACGCGGGGCGCGAGCTGAGCAGCGCCATCCTCGAGCTCCGTCATGCCGAGCAGGTCCAGGCGGACCGTTCCCAGCGCATCTCCGGCCTCGGCGGCATCGACCTCGCCGCCCTCCGCTATCTCGTGCAGGCGCGGCGTGAGGAGCGGGAGGTCAGCCCGAAGGACCTCATCGTGATGCTCGGGACCTCCAGTGCCACCGTCACCAACGTGATCGAGCGACTCGTGAGCAAGGGCTACGTCATCCGGGAGCAGCACCCTTCGGACCGGCGTGCCCACTATCTCGTGCCGACGGAGACCGCAGCCGATCTCGTCGACGAGGTCTACGGCGCCCACCACGGCGCCGTCGTCTCGGTCATCGACAGTCTCGACGAGCAGGCCGCGACCGTGACGGCCGACACCATCCGCCGCATCGCCGCAGCGCTCGACGATCTCGCCCGTCGCGGCTGACCACGACCCTCGAGGGGGTCGCGGCTCTTCTCAGATGACGGTGTCCGGCCCCAACCGGTGCCACGTGCGGTTGTGGTAGACGAGCGGCGACGTCGAGTCGCGCGCGATGTTCGCCTGCAGGGCGTGCGCGGCGATGACCGTCGAACCGCCGGCATCCATCCGGTCGATCACGGCGCACCGCACCCAGGCCCGCACACCGTGATAGACCGCTTCACCGGTGACCAGGCGCGACCACGGCAGCTCCGCGAAGCGGTCGATTCCGCTCGTCGCGCCGATCTCGGCGAGGCGCAGGTCGTCGGCGTCCAGCAGGTGGACGACGAGCGTCTCGGCCGCGGCGAGCACGGGCGCCGCCGACGACTGCGACGACACCGAGAAGATCAGGAGCGGGGGATCGGCGCTCACCGACGACACGGACGTCGCCGTGAGCGCGACGGGGCCGTTCCCGGCATCCGCGGTGATCACGGCGACACCGCCCGGGTGCCCCCGGAAGACGGCCTTGAACTCCTCGGGCGAGAGCGACTCGCCGAGCCCGGACGCGGCGAGTCCGTGATCGTCCGAAGCGGCGTGTGCGGGAGAAGTCATACCTCGAACCTACGATCACGCGGACGGGGGGAGGGTCATGTGTCCGAACCTTTCGTCCTGTTGCGTTGGATGACGACGAGAGCGGACGGACACGGATGCCGGGTGTCCGGTACCATGGCCGGGTGCTGACCCTTCGCTGTTGTCGTCGCTGACCGCCGGTTACCCGGCGACTCCCGCGACCCCATCAGCTTCCGCGCCTCTGTGAGCGCGGCATCCCGTCAGGAAGAACCCGTGCGTTACGCCAGCTCCATCGCCGACCTCGTCGGCAACACCCCTCTCGTCCGTCTGAACTCCGTCACCGAGGGCCTCGCCGCCACGGTCCTCGCCAAGGTGGAGTACTTCAACCCGGGCAGCTCGGCGAAGGACCGCATCGCGCGGAACATCATCGACGCCGCGGAGCGCGACGGGCACCTGAAGCCCGGAGGCACGATCGTCGAGCCCACGAGCGGCAACACCGGTGTGGGGCTCGCACTCGTCGCGCTGCAGCGCGGGTACCGCATGGTCTTCGTCGTGCCCGACAAGTTCGCCGGCGAGAAGGTCGCGGTGCTGAAGGCATACGGGGCCGAGATCGTCATGACGCCCACGAGCGTCCCGCCCGAGCATCCGGACTCCTACTACAGCGTGTCGGACCGGCTCGCCGCCGAGATCCCCGGCGCCTTCAAACCCAACCAGTTCGCGAACCTCCACGGACCGCGCGGCCATTACGAGACCACCGGGCCCGAGATCTGGCGCGACACCGACGGTCGGGTCACGCACTTCGTGGCGGGCGTGGGCACCGGCGGCACCATCAGCGGGACGGGGCGGTTCCTCAAGGAGGCGAGCTCGGGAGCGGTCACCGTTGTCGGCGCCGACCCGGAGGGCTCGATCTACTCCGGCGGCGACATCCACGGCTACCTCGTCGAAGGGGTCGGCGAGGACTTCATGCCCGCGACCTTCGACCCGACCGTCGTCGACCGTTACGAGAGGGTGGACGACGCCGAGTCGTTCGCGATGACCCGTCGCCTCGCGCGCGAGGAGGGTCTGCTCGTCGGCGGCTCGTCGGGGATGGCGGTCGTCGCGGCGCTCCGCGTCGCACGGGACCTCCCGGCCGACGCCGTGCTCGTCGTGCTGCTGCCCGACCACGGGCGCGGCTACCTCAGCAAGATCTACGACGACGGCTGGATGACCGACCACGGCTTCACCGTCGACACCGAAACCGAGACCACCACCGGGAGCCTCGCATGAGTGCACAGTCCTCCGCTCGCGGCTTCGCGAGCCTCGCCGTCCACGCAGGTCAGGAGCCCGACGAGGCGACGGGTGCCGTCATCCCGCCCGTCCACTTCTCGACGACGTACGCGCAGGACGGCATCGGCGGCCTCCGCGGCGGCTACGAGTACGGCCGCAGCGGCAACCCGACCCGCACCGCCCTGCAGACCCAGCTCGCCGCGATCGAGGGCGGCGCGTACGCGCTCTCGTTCGCCTCGGGGCTCGCCGCCGAGGACGCGCTGCTGCGCGCCGTGCTGCGCCCCGGCGACGAGGTGCTGCTCGGCAACGACGTCTACGGCGGCACGTTCCGGCTCATCTCCCGCGTCCTCGGCGACTGGGGCGTGAAGCTGCGCGTCGTCGACATGAGCGACCCCGAGAAGGTTCGGGCCGCCGTCACCGAGCGCGCGCCCCGCATCCTCTGGGTCGAGACGCCCTCGAACCCGCTGCTGCGCATCACCGACATCGCCGGCCTCGCCGAGATCGGCCACGGCGTCGGCGCGCTCGTCGTCGTCGACAACACCTTCGCGACCCCCGCGCTGCAGCGCCCGCTGTCGTTCGGCGCCGACGTCGTGGTCCACTCGACGACGAAGTACCTCGGCGGTCATTCCGACGTCGTGGGCGGTGCGCTCGTGCTGAACGACGACGAGCTCGCCGAGAAGATCGGCTTCCTGCAGTTCGCCGTCGGCGCCGTGTCGGGACCCCTCGACGCGTGGCTGACGACGCGCGGCATCAAGACGCTCGCCGTGCGGATGCGTCAGCACAGCGAGAACGGGCTCGCCGTGGCATCCTTCCTCGACGGACACGACCGGGTCGCGCGGGTCTACTACCCGGGCCTCGCGTCGCACCCCGGTCACGAGCTCGCGTCGCGGCAGATGGCGGGCTTCGGCGGCATCGTCTCGCTGGCGCTCGAATCGGGCGAGGCGGCGCGCCGGTTCGCCGAGTCGCTGCGGCTGTTCACGCTCGCCGAGTCGCTCGGCGGCGTCGAGTCGCTCGTCAACTACCCCGACGCGATGACCCACGCGTCGGTCCGCGGCACCGAGGCGGCCGTCCCCGTCGAGGTCGTGCGCCTATCGGTCGGCATCGAGGACGCCGCCGACCTGCTCGCCGACATCGAGCAGGCGCTGCAGGGCTGACGCCGGCGGGGCGCGGGCGCGTGCCCGGTGCAGGAAGAACGATGCGATCGGGCCTCTAGGGGGCGACCTTCGCCTCGCTGAACCTGCATCCGGTCCGCCCGCGGGCGATAGCGTGGCCGGATGACACACGCACGATGGGCCATCCTCGGTGCCGGCGCGATCAGCGGCGACTTCGCGCACGCGCTGCCCGACTCCGACCTCGGCCGGCTGCATGCGGTCGGCGCGCGGGACGTCTCGCGGGCGGAGGAGTTCGCCGCCGCGCACGGCGCCCCCGTGGTGGGGACGTACGACGAGATCCTCGACCGCGACGACATCGACGCCGTCTACGTCGGCACGGTGCACACGACGCACACGGACCTCGTGCAGCAGGCGCTGGCCGCGGGCAAGGCCGTGCTGTGCGAGAAGCCGCTCGGCGTCGATCCTGCCGAGACGGATGCCGCGATCGCGGCCGCTCGCGCTGCCGGACTGCCCCTCGTCGAGGCCTTCAAGTACCGCTTCGGGCCGTTCGCCGACCGCCTCCGCGAGCTGGTGGGCGGGGGAGCCCTGGGCGACCTGGTCGAGATCGAGTCCTCGCTCGGCTTCGCCGCGGGCAGCCGCACCGGACGCCTGTTCGACCCGGCGACGGCGGGTGGCGCGATCCTCGACGTCGGGTGCTACCCGTTGTCGCTCGTCGTCGGCGTCGCGGCGTGGGCGGGGCACGACCTCGACGGACTCGAGGTGCAGGCGGTGGCCGGCACGATCGGTGAGACCGGCGTCGACGAGAGCGCAGCGGCATCCGTCGATCTCGGTGGTGCGTCGGCGAACATCCGCACCGCGATCATCCACGACCTGCCGCGCCTCACCCGCGTCGTCGGGCGCGAGGCGAGCCTGGAGATCCCGAACGTGTGGGGGAGCCGGACCGACAGCACCGCGGCGGCGACGCTGATCCGCACGGACGGCACCCGTGAGGAGATCGAGGTACCGACCGTGCAGCCGATGGCGGCGGAAGCGGATGCCACGATCCGCGCCCTCCGCGAGGGGCGGACCGAGGCGCCCGAGATCCCGTGGGCCGAGACCCGCACGATCGCGCGGCTGCTCGCAGAGTGGCGCGGCGGCATCGCCTGAGCGTCAGCGGGTCCGCCACCACCGGCGACGGTGCGGTTTCTCGGGCTCGGCCGGGGGAGCGGATGCCGCGGCCCGCGCCGCGCGCCGGGCGCGCCACGCGGCGACCTCCGCGTCGGGGTCCCGAGTCGGGGTGACGACGGGCGGTCCGCCGAGCAGTTGACGGCGCGCCTCGACCACGCGGCGGGAGAAGTCCGCGGTGTACTCACGGACGTCCTCCTCGCGGTGGAAGGCGTCGACGCGCTGCTCGAACTCGGCGTGCTCGATGCGCAGCCGCAGGGCGGGCGGTCCGAGCCCGGACAGCTGCTCCGTCTGGATCTTGCGCTTGATCCACCAGTCGGGGTCGTGCGACCCGTCGAGCCCGTCGAGGGGCTTGCCCGCGCCGGGCAGGTCGTCGAAGTCGCCGCGGCGGATCGCCTGCTGGATGGCGGTCTCGACGTACATCGCCCGCTCGGTTCCGGTCGGGGTGCCGGCGTGCCGCTCGGGTTCCGGTGACGGGTGCTCGCCGTTCTCGCGCGCCGCCTGCTCGACCCGGTATCGCGCCGCACGCAGGCGGGGGTCCTCGTCCATGCCGCGGTCATCGGCCATTCCTCCAGAGTATGGCGCGCCGGTCTTGCTCCGGCGTTGCCGAGTATGCATATACTCAGAAAACACATACCCGGTATGCAGCGAGGAGTCCCGATGTCGGTACGTTCGAGCCTGTTGGCGATCCTGGATCAGGGTCCCTGCTACGGCTACCAGCTGCGGGCGGAGTTCGACCGCCGCACCGGGTCGACCTGGCCCCTCAACGTGGGTCAGATCTACAACACCCTCGACCGCCTCGAGCGCGACGGCCTGGTCGAGAAGGGTGACGTCGACGAGCAGGGTCACGTGTACTGGCAGATCACGGATGCCGGATCCGCCGAGGTGCGCGCCTGGCTCGACGCTCCCGTGGAGCGCTCGCAGGGCACCCGCGACGAGCTCGCGATCAAGCTCGCCGTCGCCGCCACCCTGCCGGGGGTCGACCTGGCCGCCGTGATCCAGCGGCAGCGCTCCGCGTCGCTGCGGCAGCTGCAGGAACTGAACCGCGCCAAGTATGCGGGTGCGAACCCCGACGGTCCCGAGGAACTCGCCTGGTCGCTCGTGGTCGATTCGATGATCTTCTCCGCCGAGGCCGAGGTGCGATGGCTCGACCACACCGAGCAGCGGCTCGCGCGGCATCCTCATCACACGATGGGTTTGGAGCTGTCCACCGAGACACCCAAGCGGGGGAGGCCTGCCAGATCCGAGGCGGGCAACGCCGAGGCGGTCGTGCGGTGAGCGCCGCCGTCCTGCAGCTGGTGGGGGTCACACAGCAGTACGGCGAGGGCGAGACGAGCGTCTCGGCACTGTCGGGCGTCGACCTGACGGTCGACAAGGGCGAGCTCGTCGCGATCATGGGAGCGTCCGGTTCGGGCAAATCCACGCTCCTGTCGATCGCGGGCGGGCTGCAGAAGCCCACCAGCGGCGAGGTCGTCGTCGAGGGGACCTACCTCTCGACGGCGACGCGTCGCGATCTGGCGCAGCTGCGGCGGCGCTCGCTGGGATTCGTGTTCCAGGACTTCAATCTCATCCCGACCCTCACGGCCGTCGAGAACGTGACGCTGCCGCTCGAGCTCGACGGCTTCCGAGCCCGGGTGGCGCGCCGTGCGGGTCGGGATGCGCTCGCCTCGGTCGGTCTCGAGGACAAGGTGGACGCCTACCCCGACGACCTGTCGGGTGGTCAGCAGCAGCGCGTCGCGATCGCCCGCGCGGTGGTCGGCGGCCGCCGGCTGATCCTCGCCGACGAGCCGACCGGCGCGCTCGACTCGGTCACGGGCGAGGCGGTCATGAAGATGATCCGCCACCGCGTCGACCAGGGGGCCGCCGGCATCCTCGTCACCCACGAGCCGCGCCATGCGGCGTGGGCGGACCGCATCGTGTTCCTGCGCGACGGCCGCATCGTCGACGAGTCGCAGCGTCGCGGCGCCGACGCGCTCCTGTCGGACGCGCGATGACCGCCGTGCAGGACCGGCCCCGAGCGGATGCCGGTACGCGCCGTCGCGTCGAGCGCCCGAAGCCCTCGCGCACGGCCCGCCTGCGCGTCTCGGCGCGCATCGCACGTCGTCAGGTGCGCCGTACGTGGGTGTCGTCGCTGTTGATCATGACGCTCATCGCGCTACCGATCGCGGGGATGGCGGGGGTTGCGGTGATGGTGTCGAGCTCATTCGCGACGCCCACCGAAAGGGTGAATGCCGAACTCGGGCGCATGTCCGCGTATGTGGAGCCGCTGTGGGCTGCCGATGCCGGCTTCTGGCAGAACCCGGAAGACCCCTACGAGTACGGGAATGCGTCGCAATGGGGCGGGTCCGACGGTTCGACAGAACCCGATCCGTCAGCCGACCCGGCGAGCGTGCTCGCCCCGGGCACGGAAATCGTTCCGGTGTCGTTCGGAGACGAGCGCATCGAGACGGTCGACGGCAACGCCCGCGCGCGCGCCGTCGCGGGTGATGTCACGGACGAGCGGTTCGAGGGCGCGTACACACTGATCGACGGACGGGCACCGATGAGTGACGACGAGGTCGTCGTGACTCCGGCGGTGCTCGACCGGGCGGGCGTGACGATCGGTGGCACACTGTCCCTCACGGACGGCGAACGGTTGACCGTCACGGGCACCTTCGATGATGCCACCGCCGGTGACGCCGACCCCGTACTCGCCTTCTTCGACGCTGACAGATACAGCCCGGTCCGGTCGTTCCTGCCGCATATCGACGTCGACGAGGACCTGCTGAGCGCCTTGAACGCGGCCGGTTTCGGCGTCTACGCGCGCGAGTTCGTTCTGGACCCGCCTCCGTTCGATCAGCCGTTCGACGACTTCTCCATCCCGACATCCGCCGAACGTGCGCAGCAGCGCGAGCTCGCGCTCGCGGCGGGCATCGGGGGTGGCGGACTCGCGGCCGGGTACATGGTCGTCATGCTCGCCGGCGCGGCCTTCGCCGTGAGTGCGCGCCGACAGCAGCGCGCACTTGCGATCGCCGCCAGCGTCGGCGCCGAGCCCCGAGATCTGCGCCGCATCGTGCTCTTCCAAGGGGCGGTCCTCGGCATGATCGCCGGTGGGGTCGGCCTCGCGGTGGGTGTGGCCGGAGCGGCGATCCTCATGCCGCTTCTCGCCAACGGGTCCGCGACGATGTTCTGGGGATTCCACGTCCCCTGGCTGTTGCTGACGGGCGTGCTGATCTTCGCCGTCGTCGTCGGTTCGGCATCGGCGTGGATGCCTGCCCGGACGGTCGGCAGGTCGGACACCATCTCCGCGCTGCGCGGAGCACGTCGCCCGATGAAGGTGACGGCCGCGCGTCCGCTCTGGGGATCCGTTCTGATCCTCGCAGGCATCGCCGTGACCATCGCCTCGGGTATCGCGGCGGGGGCGATCGCCATCAGCGAGACGATCCCGTGGGACTCACCACTGCGGTGGATCCCGACCGTGGGAATCGTCGGGGGGCCGATCCTCGCCCAGGTGGGCATCCTCGTGTCGGGACGGTGGCTGCTCTGGCTCGCGTCGCGTCTGCTCTCCCGCATCAGCCTCGCCGCGCGGCTCGCGTCGCGCGATGCCGTCGCCAACGGTGCACGTACCGTCCCCGCGTTCGCGGCCATCGGCGCGACCGTGTTCGTCGGTGTCTTCGCCGTGGCGATGGGGATGATGTCGGCCGAGCAATCCGCCCGGAACTACACCTACAGCGCCCCGGTGGGGACCGTCGTCGCCGACATCTCGACCATGGGAGAGCCCTTCCTGACCGCGGAGGATGCGCAGGAGGCGGCGGAGTCGGTTGATCGCCTCTTCGCGTCCTCCGAGGCGACGGCGATCGGCGTCGTGAGCGGCGGGCAGCCCGTCTACTACGTCGAGACGGTCGCCGACATCCCCGACGACCAGGAGCACGTCATGCTCGTCGCGCCGGCGCGCTCGCTCGTTTCCCCCGACGAGAACGGGCCTCAGGGGGCCATGTTCTCCGGGAGCACGATCGACAACCTGTCGGTCGTGGCGGCGGACGACCTCGAGGTGACGACGGGGATCACGCTCACCGAGGACCAGCGCGCCGCGTACGCGGCGGGGGCCGTCATCGTCGTCGACCATCGCTACGTCATGGACGGTCAGGTCGAGGTGGGCGCGTGGAGTGCCCGCGATGCCTACGAGGGCAGGATGCCCAGCAACGTCTGGTCGGGCGACGATGCCGCCGACCCGAAGTGGGAGCGTACCGCGGCCGCGATCGAGGTGACTGCACCGCACCAGAACATCGTCGCCGCAGTCGCCCCCGCGACGGCTGCGGAATGGGGGATGAGCGTGGTTCCCCGACAGGTGCTCGCGGTCTTCCCCGAGGGATCCGACATGAACTCCCAGGACCGGCTGAACGCGTTGTCGGGCAGTCTCGACACCGACGAGTACCAGGTGTCGATGTGGCGTGAGACCGGCCCGACCGAGGCCGCGGTCTGGCTCGTCCCCCTCCTCGGCGCCGTCGCCGTGCTCGTCCTCGGCGCGAGCGCGGTCGCCCTCGGGCTGGCGCGCTTCGAGCGGCGCCCCGACGATGCGACGCTCGCCGCGGTCGGGGGGACGCCGGGGCTCCGCCGTCGCATCGGGCTGTGGCAGGGGCTCGTGATCGCCGGGTTCGGCACGTTCGCGGGAGCGGCCGCCGGCATCCTGCCGCCCATCGGGTTCTGGCTGCAGTCGCAGACCGGGTACCAGCCATTGAGCCTCGCCGACATCCCGTGGTGGTTGCTGGGTGCGCTCGCGCTCGCGCTGCCGCTCGGTATCGCGCTCGTCAACTGGCTCGTGCCGCCGCGCGAACCCGAGCTCACGCGACGCAACGTCATCGCGTGAGCCCGGGTCAGCCGTAGCACTCGCGGACGCGCTCAGCCGCCGCCGCTCCACCGCCGAATCACCATCCGGATACCGAGTCACCACCGGCTTGTGCGCATCCGTCTGGTGATTCGGCACGCGAGTGGTGATTCGGCGCACGCGCGATGCGGCGTCAGAGGTGAGCGGATGCCTCGGTCAGCACGCTGCGAAGGATCCCCTCGATCTCGTCGAACTCCGTCGGCCCCATCGTGAGGGGCGGCGCGAGCTGGATCACGGGGTCGCCGCGGTCGTCGGCGCGGCAGTAGAGGCCGGCGTCGAACAGCGCCTTCGAGAGGAATCCGCGCAGCAGTCGCTCGGACTCGGCGTCGTCGAAGGTCTCCTTGGTCGCCTTGTCCTTCACGAGCTCGATGCCGAAGAAATAGCCGTCGCCGCGGACGTCGCCGACGATCGGCAGGTCGAGCAAGCGCTCGAGCGACGTGCGGAACGCCGGTGAGTTGTCCCGCACGTTCTGCAGGAGCCCCTCCTCTTCGAAGATGTCGAGGTTCTCGAGCGCGACCGCCGTCGACACCGGGTGCCCGCCGAAGGTGTACCCGTGCGGGAACGAGGCCGTCCCGTGCGCGAACGGCTCGTGGATCCGGTCGCTGATGATCGTGCCGCCCAGCGGCGAGTACCCGCTCGTGACCGCCTTCGCGAAGGTGATCATGTCGGGCTGGTAGCCGTAGCGGTCGGCGCCGAACCACTCGCCGAGGCGGCCGAACGCGCAGATGACCTCGTCCGAGACGAGCAGCACGTCGTGCCGGTCGCAGATCTCGCGGACGCGCGCGAAGTAGCCGGGAGGCGGTGGGAAGCATCCACCCGAGTTCTGCACCGGTTCGAGGAAGACCGCCGCGACAGTGTCGGCTCCCTCGAACAGGATCGCCTCCTCGATGCGGTCGGCCGCCCAGGTCCCGTACTCCTCGGGGGTCGTGCCGGTGAAGCCCTGCTCAGCCGCGCGGTACCAGTTCGTGTTCGGCACGCGGAAGCCGCCCGGTGTCACCGGCTCGAACATCGACTTCATGCCCGGCAGACCCGTGATCGCGAGAGCGCCCTGCGGGGTGCCGTGGTAGGCGACGAAACGCGAGATCACCTTGTGCTTCGTGGGCTTGCCCAGCAGCCGCCAGTACTGCTTGGCCAGCTTGAACGCCGTCTCGACCGCTTCGCCGCCGCCGGTCGAGAAGAAGACGCGGTTGAGGTCGCCGGGAGCGAGGTGCGCGAGTCGGTCCGCGAGCTCGATCGCGGACGGATGCGCGTACGACCAGATCGGGAAGAACGCGAGCTCCTCGGCCTGCCGGGCGGCCGCCTGCGCGAGGCGGGTGCGGCCGTGGCCGGCGGCGACGACGAACAGCCCCGAGAGCCCGTCGATGTACTTCTTGCCGCTCGCATCCCAGATGTGGTGGCCGTCGCCCTTCACGATGATGGGGACGCCCGATCCCTCGGTCATCGACGATTGCCGCGCGAAGTGCAGCCACAGATGGTCGCGGGCCATCGCCTGCAGGTCGGTCTCGGATGGTGCCATGGGTTCCTCCGGTGCGTCGATGTGGGTGGTGGGCGGATGCCGGGTGTCAGCGCATGGTGTCCAGGATCCCGACGAGGTCCTCGAACGTCGTGCGGGGGTTGAGGATCGCGAAGCGGGCGTTCGTGCGGCCGGCGTGGCTGGAGGGCGTGACGAAGGCGTGCTGGTCGTCGAGCAGGCGGTTCGACCAGGCCGTGTAGTCTTCCTTGCTCCAGCCGCGGCGCTCGAAGACGACGACGCTCAGCTGCGGACGACGCACGAGTTCGAGCTCCTCGCGGGACTCGATCTCGGCGGCGATGCGCTCGGCGAGCGAGATCGAGCACGTGATCGCCTCGCGGTAGACCTCGGCGCCGTACGTCGCGAGCGAGAACCACAGCGGCAGCCCGCGGGCCCGGCGCGTGAGGTGCGCGGCGAAGTCCGACGGGCTCCAGTCGCTCGTCTCGGTGAGGGTGTCGAGGTACTCCGCGTGCTGCGTGTGCGCGCGACGGCCGAGCTCCGGGTCGCGGTAGAGCAGCGCGCACGCGTCGAACGGGGCGAACAACCACTTGTGCGGGTCGACGATGAGCGAGTCGGCGTGCTCGATGCCGGCGAAGTAGTGGCGGGCCGAGGGCGACAGGGCTGCCGCCAGGCCGTACGCACCGTCGACGTGCAGCCACACCCCGTGCTCGCGCGTGACCTCGGCGACCGAGGCGACGTCGTCGACGATCCCGAAGTTCGTCGAGCCCGCCGTGGCGACTACGGCGAAGACGCTGTCGCCGTGCTCCTCCAGGGCCGCGCGCACCGCGTCGCCGTGGAGAACACCACCGGCATCCGGCGCGACCGGGACGACCTCGACGTCCATGACGCGCGCGGCGGACGCGATCGAGGAGTGCGCCTCGGCGGAGCAAACGACGCGCCACCGGTCCGGACGGATGCCGCGGTCCCGCGCGGTCTCCCGTGCAGCCACGAGCGCCGACAGGTTGCCGAGGGTGCCGCCCTGCACGAAGACGCCGCCGGCGGTCGCCGGGAGGCCGAACTCGGTCGCGAGCCAGCGGAGCACCTCGTTCTCGGCGTGGACGGCCCCGGCGCCTTCGAGCCAGGACCCGCCGTAGAGCGCGCTCGCCGAGACGACGAGGTCGAACGCGGCGGCCGCCTTGGACGGCGCGCTCGGGATGAACGAGAGGTAGCGCGGGTCGTCGGTGGTGATGCACGCCGGGGCGAGGACGTGCTCGAAGACCCCGAGCGCCTTGCGGGCGCCGATGCCCTGCTCGGTGATCGTCACGCCGGCGAGGCGCGCGAGCTCGGCCGGCGGCAGCGGCTTGTCGAGCGGGTTGTCGTCCGTCAGCAGTCGCTGCCGCGAGTAGTCGAGGACGAGGTCGACGATCTGACGGGTCTCGTCGGTCACGTCGTGCATGCGGGCGGGCTGGGTCATCGGTTCTCCGAGGTGGGGCGGGGGAGCGCAGGGGTGCGCGGTGGTCGGGTCCGGCGGGTGCCCAGACGTTCGAAGGCTACGCCCAGGCGCAGCAGCGCGGTGTCGTCGTAGGCGCGGCCGGCGATCGTGAGGCCCACCGGCATCCGGGTGTCGCTCATCGTGCCCATCGGCACGGTCACGGTCGGGATGCCGAGATGCCGGATCGCGAGGTTGCCGTTGGCGATCCAGACGCCGTTGCGCCAGCCGAGGTCGGCCGAGGCCGGGTTCACGTCCATATCGGCGGGACCCACGTCGGCGACGGCGGGGAAGACGACGGCGTCGAGGCCGGCGGCATCCATCCACTCTTCGAGATCGGTGCGGCGGAGGCGTTCGAGGGCACGCAGACCCTCCTCGAGCTCGGGCATGTCGCCCAGCCCGGCGCCCGGATGCGCGCGCACCCAGTCGGGGTATTCGGCGATGTCGTCGTCGAAGCCGGTGTAGCGGTCGGGGAGCGCACCCGGCGGGTGGGGGAAGATCGCGGCGCCGTCGACGTTGGCGAGGGTCGAGAGCGCGGGGTCGCCGTTGGCGGCGAGGAAGTCGTCCCACGCCCACGCCGACAGGTCGACGATCTCGCGCTGCAGATACCCCTCGGGGACGCGGTCGCGGATGGTCGAGGCTCCCGCGCGGTCGCCCTCGTACTCGCTCACGACGGGGAAGTCGACCTCGACGACGGTCGCGCCCGCGGCCTCGAGGTCGGCGCGGGCCGCACGCCACAGCGCCAGGATCGACGGGCGGGTCTCAATCCGCTGACCCGTCGGACCGCCGATGCCGGTGCCGGTCCCGGCATCCGGATCGGCGTTCACGTACATGCGGGGGATGCCGAGACGCACCCCGGCGAGCGAGGCGCCCTCCGCCAGCGCGGGATACGACGCGGGCCGCACCGCCGACGCCGCGGGGAGGGTCACCCACGGCTGCGCGCGCCAGAAATCGCCGCGGGTCTCGGTGTCGTCGGCGACGATGACGTCGAGCACCTCGAGCAGGTCGGCCATCGTCCGGGTGTGAGGCACGACGACGTCCATCGTCGGGACGAGCGGCCAGTTGCCGCGCACCGAAATGACACCGCGCGAGGGCGTGTAGGCGCAGAGCGCGTTGTTCGACGCGGGGCCGCGACCCGACGACCAGGTCTCCTCGCCGAGGCCGAACGCGGCGAAGCTCGCGGCGGTCGCCGTGCCCGACCCGTTCGACGACCCGCTGGCGAACGGTGCGGTGAGCCATTCGGCGTTGTATGGGCTCTCGGCGCGACCGTACACGCCGCGCTGCATCCCGCCGTTGGCCATGGGGGGCATGTTGGTGAGGCCGAGGCAGATCGCCCCTCCGGCACGCAGGCGTTCGATCGTGAACGCGTCGCGCTGCGCGACGAGGTCCGCGAAGGCGGGCGACCCGGCGGCGGCCGTCAGTCCCCGCACGAGGTAGCTGTCCTTCGCCGTGTACGGGATGCCGTCGAGCGGTCCGAGGGTCTCGCCGCGGGCCCGCCGCGCGTCGGAGGCCGCGGCCTCGGCTCGCGCGTCGGGATTGCGGACCACGACGGCGTTCAGCGCGGTGGCGGTGTCGGGTCCGTCGTACGCGTCGATCCGGGCGAGGTACGCGTCGACGAGCTCGACCGCCGTGGCTTCTCCGGACTCGAGGGCGGCGCGCAGGTCGGCGATCGGCGCCTCGACGACGTCGATCATGCCGTCACCGCCGGCTGCTGCTGCGTGATGCAGTGGATGCCGCCGCCGCGGGCGAACAGGCCGCGGGCGTCGACCGTGACGACCTCGCGGCCCGGGTACGCCTCGGCGAGGATCGCGCGGGCCTGCGCGTCGGCCTTCTCCTCGCCGAAGCCGCACGCGATCACGCCGCCGTTGACGACGAGGTGGTTGACGTAGCTCCAGTCGACCGGCCCATGAGCGTCGATCAGGGTCTCGGGGGCGGGGAGCGACACGATCTCGAAGCGGCGACCGGCGGCATCCGTCTGGCCCTCGAGCTCGGTGCGCAGCTGCGCGGTCACCGCGTGATCGGGGTGCGCCGGGTCTCGCTGATCGTGGAGCAGGATGCGGCCGGGCGAGGGGATCGTCGCCACGATGTCGACGTGCCCGTTCGTGCCGAAGTCGTCGTAGTCGCGGGTCAGGCCGCGGCTCAGCCACACGGCGCGCGTCGCGCCGAGCGTGCGGGCCATCTCGGCCTCGACGCGCGCCCGGTCGGCGAACGGGTTGCGGCGGGGATCGAGCTGCACGGTCTCGGTGAGCAGCACCGTGCCCTCGCCGTCGACGTGGATGCCGCCGCCCTCGTTCACGAGGACGGACGAGACGAGCTCGGCCCCTACCTCGGCGGCGATCAGGCGCGCGTGCGCCGCGGAATCCTGCCACTGCGCCCAGTCGGGCGCGCCCCAGCCGTTGAAGATCCAGTCGACCGCGCCGAGGACGCCGGGGCGCTCGTCGTCGACGACGAAGGTGGGGCCGTGGTCCCGCATCCAATACTCGTCGACGGGGGCCTCGAGCAGCGTCACCTCGCCGGGGAGCATGCGGCGTGCGCGCGCCGTCTCGGTCGGATCGACGACCATCGTGAGCGGCTCGAACCGCGCGACGGCGGCCGCGACGGCGGCCCAGGTGGCGTACCCCTCTTCGCGTTCGGCGTCGGTGTCGCCGAGGGTGAGGCCCTCGCGGGGGAAGGCCATCCACGTGCGCTCGTGCGGGGCGGTCTCGCTCGGCATCCGCCAGGCCATGGCGTCTCCCTGGGGTGTCGGGTAGCTTATTGATCGTTTGATCAACAAGGGGAGGGTATCGAGTCCATGACGCAGACGTCAACCGTCCGCCGGCGGCGCAAGACCCCCGCCGAACGCCGCGATGAGATCGCGGCCGCGGCGCGCGGGATCGCGCTCGCCGACGGTCTCGATGCCGTCACGCTGCGCGCCGTCGCCGCGCGCGTCGGCGTCGCGCCCGGCCTCGTCGCCCACCACGCGGACGGCATGGACGCGCTCGTCGCCGAGGCGTTCGGCGCCGTCGTCGCGGACGAGCTGCGCGCCGTCGTGGGCGCGATGAGGGTGACGGATGCCGCGACGGCGCGGCTCGGCATCCTGCTCGACACCGTCCTCGGCGACGAGCCGAGCGCCGTCACGCTCGTCTGGGTCCAGGGCTGGGCGCTCGGCGCCCGCAACGAGGCGCTCGCCGCACGTGTGCGCGCCGAGATGGACGCGTGGCAGCGGGCGCTCGCCGCCGAGATCGTGCGCGGAACCGGGCGGGGCGAGTTCGCGGAGGTCGATGCGGATGCCGTCGCCTGGCACCTGCTCGCGATGATCGACGGCCTCGGAGCTCACGGCCTCGTCCGCTGGCGCGACGATCCGTCTCGCACCGACCTCACCCGCCGCGCGCTCGCCGCGCTGCTCGGCGTCGCGCCCGGCGCGCTGCACCGCTGACTCGCCGCCGAGACGTCGCAGATGGTCGCCCCGCCGCACCCGCCGGCGACCATCTGCGACGCCTCGAGCCGACGGGAACGGCGGTCATCCGCCGTGAACGGATGCCGGTGGCGTCGGCTCGAGGTCGGCGTCAGCTGTCGGGGCGCGAGATGTCGAGGGTGACGAAGTTCGTGCCGGGGACGAGGCGGACCTCGAACGTCGCGCCGTCGAGCGTGCCGAGCGGGAGGTCGAAGCGCTGCTCGAGGGCGTCCCGGCTCAGGCGGCGCAGCTCGGCCGCCTCGCCGGCGGGGGCAAGGAACTCCATGTCCCCACTGCTGGTCTGCCCGTAGGCATCCGGGTTGTCCTGCCCGATGGCGTCCTCGTACAGCTCCTCGACGATCTGACCGGGGATCTTCTTCGGCGTGCCGAGCACCTCCTTGCCCACCTCGCCGGGGGTCTCGAGCACCGCCTTGCCGATCGAGGTCCCGAGGTCGTTCGCGACGCTGTAGTCCGGCGCGGCGTGGCGTCCGGTGCGGCCGAGCTGTTCCACACCGCGGGTGACGTCCGTGAGCATGTCGTACTTCTTGGCATGGCTGGTAACGGGGGAATCGCGCCGGTGCTTCCCCGCGTCCGCGGCGTTGCGCCGGTCCGTGCCGCGGATGCGGGCGGCGTCGGCGCGGTGCTTGCCGCCGCGCTTGCGGAACGCGCTCCCGAACCCTTTCTTGAACTCGCGGCCGGCGCCGTCGACGGCGTCGACGATCTCGCGCATGAGGCTCTTCATCGTCATGTCAGTCTCCCGAGATCTGCAGGTTGGCCAGGTCCGCGAGCAGCCGATCGGTGCGGTCCTCGATGTCGACGGCCTGCGCGTCCATCTCGTCGGCGGCCGCCTCGAGCGCCTCGATGTCGGCCTCGAACTCGTCCACGTCTCCGACGGCGCCCTCCACGACGGGCGCGTCCATGAGGGCCATGACGATCACCGGGACCTGCTCGACGAGCGGCTCGACGGCGAGGGGCAGCACCTCGTTGATGACCTGCTCGATCGTCGCCTCCATCGCCATGGCGAGCAGCTTCTTGCGCGCGAGCAGCAGCACCGCTGCGCCGCCGGCGCCGAAGGGACCCGCGGCGAGCAGGGGGACGAGCTGCATGAGCGTCAGGGTTACCTCGGCGATGACCTTGATCTTCATCGCGAGGACGATGCCGCCCGCGATGTCGATGCCCGTCGCGGCGGGGCCGAGCACGTCGAGCAGCTTCTGCATGTTGTCGGAACGGTTGCGGTTCCACCCCTCGACCTGCGCCGTGCCCGCGTTGCCCTGCAGCGCCGTGGCCAGGTCGCCGTTCACGCGGCTGTCGACGGCCTGGATGATCGACTCCATGTCGTCGCGATAGCCGCGCACGAGGTCAGCCGCCTTGTGGACCTCGTCCTCGTCGATGTCGGGCCATTCCAGCCCCATCTTGTCCATGATCCAGATCAGCTCATTCGGCAACATCATCCCCACGGGTACCACCTCCGCCGTCGACAGTAGCGAGCGGCCTCCGCGACGGCGATGGGGAGAAGGCCCCATTCCGCCGCGCTCGCGAGACGTCGCAGATGGTCGCCCCACCGCCCGCCGCGCGACCATCTGCGACGCCTCGACCCGACGGGAACGGCGGTCATCGGGTGGCGATGGATGCCGGTGGCGTCGGCTCGGCGACGATCAGATCTCGCGCAGGGTGTGGTGGGAGGGCACGTGGTTGTCGCGGTAGTACGCGACGAAGAGGTCGGCGGCCTCGTCGAGGCTGAAGACCTCGTGCGGGTGCACTTTGGTGCTGTGTCGTCCCTCGTCCCAGCGGATCGTCTCGGTCGACTCCGGCTCGCTGCCGCCGGTCGGCTTGCCGACGGCGTACTGGTGGGCCGTGCCCGCCTCGTCGACCACGCGCACCTCGACGGTCACCCCCTCGGCATCCCCGGCGCACTGGATGTACTCCTCGGAGAACGGAATCTCCGCCAACAGGTCGGCCCCGTCCGGTGCACGCCAGAGGCTGTACGCCCACAGCTTCGCGCCATCCATCCGCCGGACGGAGAACCGGATCTGGTCCTCGTACGGACGGGCCACGTCCACCAGGGGAGAGCGCGCGAACCCGTTGAGCTGCACGATGTGCGTCGGCGTCATCACAGAACTCCCAGCCGGTCGAGCTGCGGGTCGGGGTCAGACACCGCCGAGCTCACGCAGGGTGGACTCGGCGGGCACGCGATCGTCGCGGTAGTAGGCGATGAACAGGTCTGCTGCCTCGTCGAGGGTGAAGACCTCGTTCGTGAAGACCCGCGTGCTGTGCCGGCCGCTGTCCCATCGAATCGTCTCCGTCGGCTCCGACGGGAGTCCCGTGGCGGGTGTGCCGACGGTGCACTGGTGCGCCGCGCCGAACGTGTCTACGGAGCGGACTTCGACCGTCACGCCCGCCGCGTCGCCCGCGCACTGGATGTAGTTCTCCGCCGGAGGCAAGCTCGCCCGGAGGTTCGCACCTTCGGGCGCCCGCCAGAGGCTGAGTGCCCAAAAGGAGGTGCCGTCCATCTGCGTCAGGGTGAACCGGATCTGCTCCTCGAAGGGCCGCAGGTTGTCGATCAGGGGGAACCTGCTCGAACCGTTCTCCTGGAAGATGTGCGTCGGCGTGCTCAAGGTACCTCCTGCAGGATCACATGAACGGCCCATTGTGCCCCGGGAGAGGAACGAGGTAAACCTCCCACTGTCGTCGGCGCCTCACCGACCGGCGATGAGGTCGGCGATGCGGGCGACGGGCGAGGTGCCGCCGCCGCGGTCCTCGTGCGCGTCGGCGAACCGGTAGGCGCCGTAGATCCCGCGCACGGCCAGCCAGCGCAGCGGCTCGGGTTCCCACCGGCGCGCACGGTGCCCGACCCAGGGCAGCGACACGAGGTCGGACTGCTCGCCGAGCACGAGGTCGGCGAGCGTGCGACCGGCGAGGTTCGTGGTCGCGATACCGGTCCCGACGTAGCCGCCCGCCCACCCCAGGCCGCTCGCGCGGTCGAAGCCCACGGTTGCCGCCCAGTCGCGCGGCACGCCGAGCACGCCCGACCACGCGTCCTCGACGGGGACGTCGGATGCCGCCGGGAAGAACCGCCGCAAGAGGTCGGTCAGCGCCGTCACGGTCGACGCCGGCGTCGCCCCGTCCGTGTCGATCCGCGAACCGTACCGGTACGGCACGCCGCGGCCGCCGAACGCGATCCGGCCGTCGGCGGTGCGCTGCGCGTACATGTAGACGTGCGCGGCGTCGCCGAGGGTCGCGGCATCCGTCCACCCGATCTGCTCCCACGCCTCCTCCGGCAGCGGGGCGGTGACGATCATCGACGAGTTCATCGGCAGCCACGTGCGGCGCTCGCCCCGCAGGTCGGTCGTGAACCCCTCGGTCGCGCGGATGACGGCCGACGCCCGCACCGTGCCGCGGTCGGTCACGGCTCGACCGGGCAGGATCTCGGCGACGGCTGTGTCCTCGAAGATCGACACGCCGCGGCGCTCGACCGCGGTGGCCAGCCCGGTCAGCAGCTTCACGGGATGGATGCGGGCGCAGTGCGGATGCCACACCGCGCCGAGCATGCCCGCTACCCGCACGTGCTCGGCGGTCCGCGCGGCATCCCACCGTTCCACGTCGGTGCCCGGCCAGGCCGACTCGGACGCGAACATCGCCTCGAGGCGCGCGAGCTGCGCGGGGCTGCGGGCGATCGTCAGCTCCCCGCCCGCGCGGACGTCGGCGTCGATGCCCTCGGCCGTCGCGACCCGGATCACCTCGTCGACGGTGTCGTTCATGGCGCGCTGCTGGCGGATGCCGCCGTCGCGTCCGTACCGCTCGCGCCCGCCCGTCACCGAGTTCGTCAGCCACCCTCCGTTGCGCCCCGATGCCCCGAACCCGGCGAAGCGACGCTCGATCACCGCGATGCGCAGGTCGGGACGGCGCTCGGTGAGGTAATACGCGGTCCACAGCCCCGTGTAGCCCGCGCCGACGATCGCGACGTCGACGTCGAGGTCCCCGGGCAGCGGTGCGCGCGCCGGCTCGGCGCCGTGGTCACGCCACCAGTGCGAGACGGTGGTCACGCGAGGCTCGCCATGACGTGCTTGAGGCGCGTGTAGTCCTCGAAGCCGTAGACCGAGAGATCCTTGCCGTAGCCGGAGTGCTTGAACCCGCCGTGAGGCATGTCCGACACGAACGGGATGTGCGCATTGATCCAGACGCAGCCGAAGTCGAGGTCGCGGCTGAACCGCAGCGCCCGCGCGTGGTCGGTGGTCCAGACGGATGCGGCGAGGGCGTAGGGCACCCCGTTGGCGAGCGCGAGCGCCTCGGCCTCGGTCTCGAACGCCTGCACTGTCAGGACCGGGCCGAACACCTCCTGCTGCACGATCTCGTCGTCCTGCCGCACCCCGGTGACGATCGTCGCGGGGAAGAAGAACCCCGTGTCGCCCTGCCGGGAGCCGCCTGTCGCGACGCGCGCGTGCGGGGGCAGCCGCTTGATGAACCCCTCGACGCGGGCGAGCTGGTCCCCGTTGTTGAGCGGTCCGAAGAACGCGTCGGGGTCGTCGGGGGTGCCCGTGCGGGCGTGCGCCGCCGCGTGGGCGACGAGCCGGTCGACGAGCTCGTCGTGACGCGAGGCGTGCACGAGCACGCGGGTCGCCGCGGTGCAGTCCTGGCCGGCGTTGAAGAACGCGGCCTCGACGATCCCCGGGACCGCTGCGTCGAAGTCGGCGTCGGCGAAGACGAGCGCGGGCGCCTTGCCGCCGAGTTCGAGATGCACCCGCTTCAGCTGACGGGCCGCGCTCTCGGCGACCTGCATGCCCGCGCGGACCGAGCCGGTGATGGCCACCAGCTGCGGTGTCGGGTGGTCGACGAGCGCCGCTCCGGTGGCCCGGTCGCCGAGGACGACGTTGAGCACGCCGGGCGGCAGGATGCCCGCGGCGAGTTCGGCGAGCCGGACGGTGGTCTGCGGCGTGGTCTCGCTCGGCTTGAGCACGACGGTGTTGCCGGCGGCGATCGCGGGGGCGATCTTCCAGATCGCCATGTTCAGCGGATAGTTCCACGGCGTCACCTGGGCGACGACACCGATCGGCTCGCGCCGCACGTACGAGGTGAACCCCTCGGCGTACTCGGCCGCCGCCCGTCCGTCGAGGTCGCGGGCCGCACCGGCGAAGAACCGCAGCTGATCGACGGACTGATCGATCTCATCCGCGACGAGGGTCGCGCGCGGCTTGCCGGTGTCCTGCGACTCGAGGTCGGCGAACTCCTCCGCGTGCTCCTCGAGGGCGTCGGCGAGACGGAACAGGGCGAGCTGGCGCTTCGCGGGGGTCGTCCCGCGCCAGCCGGGGAAGGCAGCGGATGCCGCCGCGAAGGCGGCATCCACGTCCTCCGCCGTCGACACGCCCATGTGCCCGTAGACCTCGCCGGTGACCGGGCTCACGAGGTCGAGCACCTCGCCCGACGGCGTCCGGCGCTCGCCGCCGATGATGTTCGCGGGGGTCCAGGGGGTGGTGCTCACGGGGTCTCCTTCGGTGCAGAGCCGCGTCGGGACGCGGCGGCGGTCATCCGGACGGATCGTCCGGAGCGGTTAGGCTGTGCCCACCTGTGCTCCCTGAACCCGAACGGCGAGTATCGATGCCTGACACCGACGACGATCGGATGCCGGAGCGGACCGAACGTCCGGACGGCGCCGTCAGCCTGCCCCGGGTGCGGGAGGTGCTCGCCCTCGGTGCGCTGCAGTCGGGTAGGCCCGAGGTGCTCGTCGGCGGTCCGGCGCTGGATGCCTTCGTGCGGTGGGTGCACGTCTCCGACAGCCCGGGCGTCGCCCGGCTGCTCAACGGCGGAGAGCTTTTGCTGTCGACCGGGTCGGCGTGGCCCGACGACCCCGAGCGATTGGCCGAGTTCGTCGTCGAGCTCGCTCGTGCGGGGCTTTCGTGTCTCGTCCTCGAGCTCGGGACCCACCACGCCGCGGTGCCACCCGCAGTCGTCTCGGCCGCCCGCGCGAACGGTCTCGCGCTGGTAGCCCTGCACGACGAGGTGAAGTTCGTCGGGATCACCGAGGCGGTGCACCGCCGGATCATCGACGATCAGTCGGCCGCGCTGCGGGTCCGCGAGGAGGTGCGGTCGCGGTTCACGGCGCTCGCCCTGCGGGGTGCCCCGGCCGACGACATCGTCGCGCAGGTCGGTCACGTGCTGTCCGCCCCCGTCGTCCTCGAGACGCTCGCACACGACGTCGTCGTCGCGGCGGTCCCCGCTGCGATCGAGGAGGAGACCCTCACCCGGTGGGAAGTGCGCTCCCGGCTCGCGCACCGCGGCGCGGGGGAACCGGACTGGCTCATCGTGCCCGTCGAGGCGCGGGGGATCCGCTGGGGTCACCTCATCGCGCTGCCCGGCCCGCCGCATCCGGCCGGCCGGCTCAACGTCGTCGAGCAGGGGGCGCTGGCCCTCTCGTTCGGCCGGCTGACCCAGGGCGGCGCCGAGGAGTGGGGTCGCATCGGCCGGAGTCAGCTGCTCGACCGGCTCATCCGCGGCCGCTTCGGCGCCCGCGGCCCGGTCACCGCGCGCGTCGAGGCGGCGGGGCTCCCCGTCGACGGAGCGCAGCTGCGCGGAGTGGTCGCGACGGGCGTCCTGCCCGATCCGCAGGTCGCCGACGACGCGGCGCGCCGTCTGGGCGGTCGCGCGCTCGCCGGCTCTCCTGCCGGCAGCGGCGTCGCGATGCTCCTGTCGCTGCCGACGCGCGACCCGTTCGACGACGACACCGCCCGCGCGTTCGCGGTCGCCCTCGGAGGCGATCCCGATCGCACGGTCCTGTCCATCGGCTCGGCCGCGACGGGACTGGATGCCGGGCTCGCCTCGCTGCAGGAGGCGATCGACCTCGCCCGCGGCGCGACGGCGCCGCGCACCGGCGGTCCGCACCTGCGGCGCGCGGAGGACCGGCCGCTCGCCCGGCTCATCACGGCCCTGCGCGACGACCATCGCGTCATCGAGCACGGCGAACGCATGCTCGCGCCGCTCATCGACTACGACCTCGCCCGGTCGGGCGACCTCCTCGATGTGCTCGAGGCGATGCTCGCCCATCCCGGCAACCGCACGGCCGCGGCATCCGCGTCGCACCTCTCGCGCTCGGTGTTCTACCAGCGCATCGCGCTCATCCAGGAGCTGCTGGGCGCCGACCTCGACGACGGCGAGGTGCAGACCGCGCTGCACCTCGCGCTTCTCGTGCGTCGCGCGACGGTCGGCTGAGTCCACGTCAGGCGCCGTCCGTCACGTAGACCTTACGCAGGGTCTCGGTGACCGTCCACTCCGTCGCCGTCCCGGCCGAGAGGCGGCCGACCGCGCCGGGGAAGAGGACGAGTTCGCCGCCGGCCCACCGCACGGTGGCCCGGCCGGACAGCACGACGAACACCTCGTCCACCTCGACGTCGGTCGAGGTGCCGGGGGTGTGCTCCCACACGCCGACCGACTCCGTCAGCTCGACCCACCCGGTCTCGGGCGCGCCGGCGACGACCTGCTCTGTGGGGAGAGGGGAGAGGGGGATGTCGAGGGCCGCGGCATCCTGCACCGTCTGCGGCTCGAGGGCGCTCATGAGTCGAACCCGAGGCCGAGCGCGTCCAGGGTCCGCAGGAGTGCGTTGCGGCGCCCGCGGCGATGGTCGGCGCGATCCAGCGACCACCGCGTCGCCTCGATCCCGATCGCGGCCGCCGGTTCGGGCGGGAAGGGCAGCGGGCGCTTTCGCACCATCTTGAGCGCGGTCCGCTCGGTCTCGAGACCGCCGAGCAGGTCGAGCATGACGTCGGCCGCGAAGCGCGTCGATCCGACCCCGAGGCCCGTGAACCCGGCGGCGTAGGCGACGCGCCCGCGCCGGGCGGTGCCGAAGAACGCCGTGAACTGGGTCGAGGTGTCGATCGCCCCCGCCCAACGGTGCGAGAACCGCAGCCCCTCGAGCTGCGGGAACGTCGTGAAGAAGTGGCTGGCGAGCCGGCGCCAGGACTCGGGTCGGTCCTCGTAGCGCGGGTCGACGCGGCGCCCGTAATGGTAGACGGCGTCGTAGCCGCCGAAGAGGATGCGGCCGTCCCGGGTCGGGCGGTAGTAGTGGAACTGGTTGGCCATGTCGCCGATGCCCTGGCGGTTGCGCCAGCCGATCGCCTCCCACTGCGCCTCGCTGAGCGGCTCGGTCATGAGGACGTAGTCGTAGACCGGCACAGTCATGAGCCGGTAGCGGCGCAGCAGCGAGGGGAACACGTTCGTCGCGAGCGCGGCGTGCGCGGCATCCACCCGCCCCTCCTCGGTGACGACCGACACCCCGCCGGCGGACGGTGTCTCGATCGCGCGGACGCGGGTGCGTTCGGCGATGACGACGCCGCGCTCCTCGCAGGCGCGGGCGAGCTCCGCCGCCATCAGTCCGGGGTGGACGAGCGCCGTCGTGTCCTTCTCCCACACGGCGCCGAGGTAGGTGGGCGAGTCGACCTCCCGTCGCGTCGCCGCCTCGTCGAGCAGGGTGACGTGCGGGTCCTCGCGCGCCCAGTCCTCGAGCCACGCCAGCTGGTGCTCCTCGACGGCGGGGGCGAGCTGGCCCGTCCGCTCGAACTGGAAACCGATGCCGTAGTCGCCCTCCGCAGCCGCGATGGCGGCCAGGTTCTCGCGGCCGAGGCGGTCGAGGGTCGGCATCTCGTCGGGCCAGCGGGCCAGGCCGTTCTCGGGCCCGTGCGTGAGGCTCGCCTCGCAGAACCCGCCGTTGCGTCCCGACGCCGCCCAGCCGACCCGGTTCGCCTCGAGGACCACGACGCGGAGCCCCGGATCGCGGGTGACGGCGAGGAGCGCCGTCCAGAGCCCGGTGTACCCCGCGCCGACGATCACGAGGTCGGCGCGGTGGGTGCCGCGCAGCGGCGGACGGTCCGGGCGCAGGGTGCGGGGCACGTCCTCGGTCCAGAACACGGCGTGCCGACTGTCGTCGAGACTGCGGTCGATGACGGATGCTGCCGGTGGCCGCCGCTCGAAGACCGTGGTGTGGGCGCTCACGCGTCCTCCGACGCGTAGACGCGGGTGCCGTCGACGAAGGTCTGCAGCACGCGCGTCGCCCCGATCCGGTCGGCGGGGCCGGCGAACGGATCGCGGTCGAGGACGGCGAGGTCGGCGGCCTTGCCGACCTCGATCGTGCCCGTCGTCTCGTCGAGGTGGTTCACCCACGCGGAGCCGGCCGTGTAGGCGGTGAGGGATGTCGCGAGGTCGATGGCCTGCTCGGGCAGGAACGCCTCGTAGTCGCCCTCCTCGTGTCCCGGCGCGGCCATGCGGTTGACGGCGGTGTGGATCGCTGCGAGCGGGTCGGGCGTCGAGACCGACCAGTCGCTGCCCGCCGCGAGCACGGCACCGGCGCGGAGGAGGTCGCCGAAGGGGTACTGCCACGCGATGCGCGGCTCGCCGAGGAAGGGCAGCGTCAGGTCGATCATCTGGGGCTCGTACGTCGCCCAGAGGGACTGCATGTTGGCGGCGACGCCGAGCTCCCGGAACCGTGCGACGTCGTCGGGGTGGATCACCTGCAGGTGCGCGATGTGGTGCCGGCTGTCGGTGCGACCGTTGCGGGCGATCGCGTGCTCGACGGCGTCGAGGCACTGCCGCACGGCGCGGTCGCCGATCGCGTGGAAGTGCACCTGGAAGCCGAGGGCGTCCAGCTGCGGGACGGCCTTGTTCAGGATCTCGGGGTCTACGAACGAGATGCCCGAATTGTCGGTGGGGTGGCCGTGACCGTCGTGGTAGGGCGCGAGCATCGAGGCGGTGAAGTTCTCCGCGACGCCGTCCTGCATGATCTTGATGCTCGTGGCCTGGAAACGGCCGTGGCTGAAGCGCTCGCGACGCTCGAGGAGCGACGGGATCTGCTCCAGCCCCGCCGTGCGGTCCCACCAGAGCGCGCCGACGACCTTGCCGGTGAGCGAGCCGTCCCGGGCCGCCTCGCGGTAGGTCTCGCCCTGGTCGACGAGGTCGCTGTAGGTTCCCACGATCGCGTCCTGCCACGCGGTGATCCCGAACGAGTGCAGGTACCGCTGGCCGGCGAGGAGGGCCTCGCGCAGGAAGGCGGGGGAGGGGTCGTCGATCAGCCGGTTCACGAGCGACATCGCGCCCTCGTGGAGCGTGCCCGTCGGGTGGCCGTCGGCATCCCGTTCGATCCGTCCGTCGTCCGGGTCGGGGGTGTCGCGGTCGATGCCGGCGAGGCGCAGCGCAGCGGAGTTCACCCATGCCCCGTGCCCGTCGCGGTTGGGGAGGAAGGCGGGCCGGTCCGGCAGGACGCGGTCGAGCACCGTGGCGGTGGGGGTCCCGCCGGGGAACGCCGACATCGCCCAGCCGCCGCCGAGGATCCACTCCTCGTCCGGGTGGGATGCCGCATACTCCGCGATCGTGGCGAGGTAGTCCGCCTCGGTGGTGCCCTCGCCGAGGTCGCAGCGGAGCAGCTCGAGTCCGCCGGAGACGGGGTGGACGTGCGCGTCCTGGAAGCCGGGCACGAGCAGCCGTCCGGCGAGGTCGACGACCTCGGTGCCCGGTCCGATCAGCTCCGACACGTGGTGCCCGACAGCCACGATGCGCCCTCCCGCGACGGCGACGGCCGAGGCGCGCGAGCGGACGGTGTCGGCGGTGAAGACCGGTCCGCCGGTGAAGACGAGATCAGCGGATGCCACGGCTCATCCTCCTCCCATGGTGCGGGCGATGTCGGTGGCGGAGTCGCCGGCCCGACGCAGGACGATCGCGACGACCGCGAGGGCCACGAGGGTCAGCAGCAGCATCACCGTCGACACCGCCGCGATCTCGGGACGCAGCCCCGACCGCACGGCGCTGAGGACGTAGACGGGCCACGGCGTCGAGCCCGACACCTGCACGAAGGCGGCGATGACGGTGTTGTCGAGACCGAGCGTGAACGAGAGGAGGAAGCCGGCGAAGACCGCGGGGGCCGCCAGTGGCAGGGTCACCCGACGGAACGTCGTGAACGCCGACGCGTACAGGTCGCTCGAGGCCTCCTCGAGGTTGGCGTCCTGCCCGACGAGGCGGGCGCGGACGAGGTACGAGACGACGGCGGTCGAGAAGAGCGAGGCGCCGATCGACAGGCGGACGATGCCGTCGTCGAACACCGCCATTCCGGCATCCTGCCCCAGCATGACGAACCAGGGGAGCAGCGCGACCGCGTCGACGATCTCGGGCGTGACCGAGACGAACAGCAGCAGGCCCAGGAACCACCACACCCACCTGCCGGGGTGCCGGGCCATCGCGATTCCCGCGAGCGTGCCGAGGACGGTCGCGATCGCCGCCGAGAAGGCGGCGGTCACGATCGACACCCGGACCGCGTTCTGCACCGCGGGCTTCTCGAGGATCGTCGCGAACGCGTCGAGTCCGAAGCCGTCCCACGACACGAGCAGCCGGCCGGTGTTGAACGAGTAGACGACGATCACGATGATCGGCGCGAACAGGAAGAGGAGGACCAGCACGCCCCAGACGTTCAGGGCGATGTCGCTCCACGAGCGGTGGTGCCGGCGGTCGCTGCCGGGCAGCGTGCCGTCGCTGCGACGCAGGATCGCCTCGGTCTTGGTGGTGACGCTCATGCCGGGATCTCCAGACGGTTCCGCAGTCGCGCCGGCAGCAGGACGAGCCACATGAGGCCCGCAGCGACGCCGATGCTCAGTGCGATGACGAGCATCAGGACGACGGCCATCGCCGAGCCCAGCGCCCAGTTCTGCGCGGTCTGGAACTGGCTCGCGACGAGCTGACCGACCATGTTGCCCTGCGCGCCCCCGAGGACGGTCGCCGTGATGTAGTCGCCCATGAGCGGGATGTAGACGAGCAGCACGCCCGCGACGATGCCGGGACGCGAGAGCGGCAGCGTCACGCGGGCGAACGTCGCGAACTTGCCGGCACCGAGGTCCTTTGACGCCTCGCGCACGAGCGGACCGACCCGGTCGAACGCGACGAACAGCGGCAGGATCATCAGCGGCAGGTAGTTGTAGACCACGCCCAGCAGGACCGCGCCCCGGGTGTAGAGCAGATCGAGCGGACCGTCGAGCAGCCCCAGTTGCTGCAGGCTCGACGACAGCCATCCCTCCGGCGCGATGATGACCTGCCAGCCGATCGTGCGCACGAGGAAGTTCGTCCAGAACGGGATGAGGATGAGCGCCAGCAGGATGCCGCGGCGCTGCGGGCGCACCTTGAACGCCATCCAGTAGGCGACCGGTGCGCCGATCGCGAAGCAGAGGGCGGTGCCGAGCACCCCCACCCAGAGGGTGTTCTGGAACGTCGTGAAGAAGGTCGGCGACAGCGCCTCGACGTAGCGGTCGAACGAGAGCACGTCGTTGGCGTGCGTCCCGAAGATCCCGGGCTTGTAGCCGAAGCTGAACCACACGACCAGGAGGACCGGGGCGACGAAGAACGCGACCAGCCATGCCCAGGCGGGCAGCGCGAGCAGGCCGCCGAGCGACCGTCTACGCACCCGCAGCGGCCTTCATCTCGTTCCAGATCGCGACGCGCGTCGTCTGCGAGTCATTGAGCTGCTGCTCGTGCATGGTCGCGAGCTGCGCCTCGGTGAAGAAGATGAGATCGGTCAGCTCCATCCCGGCGTCCTCCGCCGTCTTCTGCATGTCCTTGCCGCCGACGTTGTAACCGATGTAGTCGAGGGACAGCATGAGGGACTCGGGTGTGAGCGAGTAGTTGATGAAGGCGTGCGCCGCTTCGGGATGCGGTGCGCCCGCCGCGATCGCCCAGTTGTCCATCCAGAGCTCGGTGACGGGGCCGGGGAGGACCCACTGCCAGCGGTCGGGGTCGCTCGATTCGAGCAGCCCCAGGCGGGCGTCGCCGTTCCACGCCTGCATGAGGACCTGCGTGCCCTGCGGGATGGCGTTCGTGCCGGGGTAGGAGTCGAACGCCGAGATGTGCGGCGCGATCTCGTTCACGAGGAACGCGCGGCAGGCCTCGAGCTCGTCGGCGTCCTCGGTGTTCCAGTCCAGGTCGTTGGCCCAGAAGTAGGCGCCGATGATGCCGGCTGGGTCGTCCGACATGCTCGTGCGGCCGCTCGCCTCGTTCTGGGCGGCGTCGAAGAAGTCCGACCAGGACGTCAGCTCGCGGGTGATGACGGTCTTGTCGTAGACGAAGCCGGTCGTGCCCCACGCCTTGCAGACGGAGTACTCGTTCTCGGGGTCCCAGGCGCGTGCGAGCGAGGACGGGTCGAGGTTCGAGAGGTTCGGCAGGAGGTCCTTGTTCAGCTTCGTGAGCAGCCCGTTCTCGATCATCTGCGGGATGAAGACGCCCGTGGGGACCACGATGTCGTATCCGCTCGTGCCCTTCGCGGCGACGAGCTTCGCGATGAGCTCCTCGTTGGAGCTGTACGAGTCGAGCGAGACCTTGGGGCCGAGCGCCTTCGTGAATCCCGCGACGACGTCGGGGGAGTCGTAGTCGCCCCACGTATAGACGGAGAGTGCGTCCTCGAGCGCCCCGCCGCTGGCCTGCGCCTGCGGGCCGGTGCTCGACCCGCCGCCCGGCGCGCAGGCGGCCAGCAGAGCGGCCGTGCCGCCGAGCGCGGCCAGGCTGAGGACCTGGCGCCGCGAGATCTCGCGACGGATGAAGGGGACGGCATCGGCGTGGGCGAGGACGCGGATCGGGTTCGGCTCGGTCATCGGGTGCCTCCGGGTCGGTGAGTGTGCGGTGCGGGGATCATTCGGTGGGAGGGGCGACGTACCCGGCTGCGGCGGCCGCGTCGTCCGAGGGGAACAGCAGCACGTCCTGCGGGCGCCAGCGGCAGACCACCGCGTCGCCGAGGGCCAGACGCGGCGCCTGCGGCGTCGGACGCCGGACGATGAGGCTCTGATCGTCGCCCAGGCGCACGAGGTACTGCATCGTCTCGCCGAGGTGCGAGACGCCGAGGAGCTCTCCGCGCACCTCGTTCGGCTGCGCGTCGGCATCCGTCTCGCCCTCGATCGTGACGTTCTCGGGGCGGACCGCGGCGCTGCCGGTGCCGGAGGGGAGGACGCTCGCCGCCGCGCGGACGCGCACGTGCGGGCTGTCGATGCCGGCGCCGCCGTCGGTCACCGTGCCGCGGAAGAAGTTCTGCTGCCCGACGAACGCCGCGACGTAGGCGGTGGCCGGGCGCGAGTAGACCGTGTCGGCGTCGGCGAGCTGCTCGATGCGTCCCTCGCGCATGATCGCGATGCGGTCGCTCATCGAGAGGGCCTCGCCCTGGTCGTGCGTGACGAAGACGAAGGTGATGCCCAGGCGCGACTGCAGCAGTTTGAGCTCGAGCTGCATCTCCTCGCGCAACTGCCGGTCGAGGGCGCCGAGCGGCTCGTCGAGGAGGAGGACGGACGGCCGGTTGACGAGGGCGCGGGCGAGGGCGATGCGCTGCTGCTGACCGCCGGAGAGCTGCGTGGGTCGGCGACCGGCGAAGCGGCGCATCTGCACCATGTCGAGGGCGGCGGTCACGCGCTCCTGGATCTCGGACTTCGAGGTGCGCCGCTGCGTCAGCCCGTAGGCGACGTTCTCGGCGACGGACATGTGGGGGAAGAGGGCGTACGCCTGGAACACCGTGTTCACGTCGCGCTTATTGGGAGGCGTGCCCCGGACATCCGCCCCCGAGATCGAGATGCGTCCGGAGTCGGGGTGTTCGAAACCGGCGATCATGCGCAGGGTGGTCGTCTTGCCGCATCCCGACGGGCCGAGCAGCGAGATGAACTCGCCCGGCTCGATGGTGAGGGAGAGACGGTCGACGGCGGTCTGATCGCCGTAGCGCTTCGTGACGTCGGTCAGTACGACGGCGCCTTCTCGGGCGCTCGTCCGGGTCGCGTCCTGCAGGAAGGCTTCGGGTGCCATCGTCACGGGTCCTCCGCTCTTGCGCCGGAGGGCGGCGCATTTCGCGTCATTCAATACGTCCGGATGGGTTCCGTGCAACGCGGCCGGAAGGGAATCGGACGGATCCGGACGGGCGTGCGCACGGGCCGACAGTTTGTCCGGAAGACGTTCACCGCGCGGTAACAAACTCTTCTCGCGACGGTCGATCACTTCCCTCCCGGCGGGCTCGAACCGACGCGAAGTGCGGTCATCGCGGCGGCATGCGAACAGTTCGAGTCGGCTCGGACCCCGGAGCCCGCGAGGCGTCGCAGATGGTCGCGATTCGCCCCGACGGTCGTAGGGTCGAGCCATGACTCGCGCGAGACTGATCGACCCCCACGAGCTCGAGCGGATGATGCGGGATGCCGCGCCGCTGACGGTCCTCGACGTGCGGTGGCGGCTCGACCGCCCCGACGGGCGGGCGGACTACGAGGCGGGTCACATCCCCGGTGCGGTGTACGTGAGCCTCAACGACGAGCTCGCCGCCCACGGCGCGCCGGAGGACGGCCGGCATCCGCTGCCCGACATCGCCGACCTGCAGACCGCCGCCCGGCGCTGGGGCGTCGACACGGGCGACACCGTCGTGGTCTACGACGACTGGCAGACATTCGGCGCCGCGCGCGCCTGGTGGGTGTTGACGGATGCCGGGGTGCCCGACGTTCGCGTGCTGGACGGTGGACTGGGGGCATGGCGCAGCGCCGGCCTCCCGCTCGAGTCCGGGCCCGTGCACGCGGCGCGCGGCGACGTCGCGCTGACGCCGGGACACCTGCCGCGCCTCGACATCGACGAGGCGGCGGCGCTGCCGGCATCCGGGATCCTCTTCGACGTGCGCGCGCCCGAGCGCTACCGCGGCGACGTCGAGCCGATGGACCCGCGGGCGGGGCACATCCCCGGCGCGGTCAACGCGCCGACGGGCGGCAACGTCGACGAGCACGGGCGCTTCCTCTCGCCCGAGCACCTGCGTGAGCGCTACGCGGCGCTCGGCGTCGCTGGCGACACGACCGTCGGCGTCAGCTGCGGCTCGGGGGTGTCGGCCGCGCAGGCCGCATTCGCGCTGAGCCTCGCCGGCGTCGACGCGGCGCTCTACGGCGGGTCGTGGAGCCAGTGGGCGAACCACCCCGACCGCCCGGTCGCGACCGGCGATCGCCCGTAACGCTCAGCCGAGGACGGCCCGGGCCGCGCGCTCAGCCGAGACGAGCGCGCCCGCGATCGACGGCGTCTCGCGGTGATCGCCCGCGAGGACGACCCGATCCGACAGGCGCACCGGCGACGCGTGCCGCAGCGGCGGAGGCAGAGCCGGCAGCGCGTGGGGGATGTCGTCGCGGCGCAGCAGCTCCCAGCTCCGCGCCTCGCCGCCCCACATCCGCTCCATGTGGGCGCGCACGGCACGCTCGTCGGCACCGCTGCCCAGCAGGCAGCTCGCCGCCACGAGGTGCCGGCCGGCCGACGCGTAGGCGGGGGCCGTCCGTGACATCACGACGCTGTTGACGATCGGTCCCGAGCGCTCGCCGTCCACCGCGAGCAGAGCGGATGCCGGTGCCTCCGGCCCCGTGCCGAACCACCACGTCTGCAGCCCCCGCATCGCCGGTGCCGGCAGGTCGGTGAGCCCCGCCAGCGCCTCGCCGCCCACGGCCACGACCACCTCGCGCGCGGCGATCGGGGCGGCCCCGTCGAGCTCGACACGGTCTGCGCGGACGTCCATGCTGCGCACGGCATGAGAGAGGCGGATGTCGGCCCCCGCGGTACGGGCGAGGTCGGCGAGCCGTCGCGGCAGGGTCGCGACGCCCTGCGCGGGCACGCCCGGGCGGCCGAGCGCGAACAGCCGGGCGAGCAGCGTCGCGTACGCGCCGGACGTCGCGGCGCCGTCGTCGGCGAGCACGCCGGTGAGGAACGGTTCGAGCACCGAGCGGCGCAGCGGGCCGGTCAGACCGACGCGGTCCCACCTCTCATGCAGGGTCGCGTCGTGTCCCTCGGCGACGGATGCCGGGCGCACCAGCGCCGGCACGAGCCACCGCGCCGCGGCTACGAGATCCCGCGCCGAGACGAGACCCGAGAACGCACCCGCGACGGTGGCCGGCAGGAGCTCGGGGTGCCGCAGCGGATGCGCGAGGACGTCCGACCCTCCGCCGCGCACGACACGCACCCCGACGGGGAACGGGCGCAGGTCGAGGTCGGCGGGATCGAGCGCGCGGGCGAGCGCGTCGTAGTGGGGGTTCACGACCTGGAACCCCCGGTCGAGCAGGAACCCGTCGACGCGGTCGGTGCGCTGCCGACCGCCGACCTCGTCGGCCGCGTCGAGGACGACGACGTCGCGTCCGGCGCGGGCGAGCAGCGTCGCGCAGCGGAGCCCGGCGAGGCCCGCGCCGATGACGACGACATCGTGGAGTGCGGCCATGGCGACAGCCTCGCACAGCGCGTCGCCCCGGCATCCGTAGTTGAATTCAAGGATGCGAGCTGCGTATATGTACGGTCCCGGTGACGTCCGCGTGATCGACGCCCCCGAGCCCCGGATCGAACAGCCCACCGACGCCGTCCTTCGCACCGTCGTCGCGTGCGTGTGCGGCAGCGACCTGCACCCATACCACTCGATGACCCCGTCCGAGCGGGGGCGCTCGATGGGGCACGAGATGATCGGCGTCGTCGAGGAGGTCGGTTCCGAGGTCCGCACGGTCGCGCCCGGTGACGTCGTCATCGTGCCGTTCGTCTTCTCGTGCGGCGCGTGCGAGTTCTGTCGTGCCGGGCTGCAGACCTCGTGCCGCTTCGCGGGCCTCTCGGTGCCCACGGGCGCCGGCGGTGCGCAGGCCGAGCGTCGGCGCGCCCCGTTCGCCGACGGCACCCTGTATCGGGTCGACGTCGCCGAGGACGACCCGCGGATGCCGGGCCTCCTGACCCTCAGCGACGTCTACGGCACGGGCTGGCACGCGGCGGTCACGGGCGGCGTCGCGACCGGCACGGACGTCGTCGTCATCGGCGACGGCGCCGTCGGGCTGCTCGCCGTGCTGTCCGCGCAGAGGCTCGGGGCGGAGCGCATCATCCTCATGGGCCGCCACGAGGCGCGCACCGACCTGGGCCGCCGCTACGGCGCGACCGACGTCGTCGCGGCCCGCGGCGACGAGGGCGTGGCCGCCGTTCGCGAGCTGACCGGCGGCCTCGGCGCGCACGTCGTCATCGACGCGGTCGGTCACCTGCCGGCGTACGAGCAGGCCCTCGGCGCCGTGCGCGCCGGCGGCACCGTGACCCGCGTCGGCGTGCCCCAGTACGCCGACGCGCCGCTGCAGCGGGTGCAGTTCGAGAAGAACGTCACGGTCACCGGCGGCGTCGCACCGGTGCGGGCCTACATCGACGACCTCCTGCCGGGCGTCCTCGACGGTACAGTCGACCCCGGGGCCGTCTTCGATCGCGAACTGAGCCTCGGCGAAGCCGCCGACGGCTACCGCCTGATGGATGACCGCGCCGCCCTGAAAGTGATGCTCCGCCCGTGACCTCCGCCCTGCCGCTCTCCGGCACCCAGCACACCCTTCGCTTCGGCCCGTACGAGGCGGTCATCGTCTCGACCGGCGCCTCGCTGCGCGTCCTCCGCCACGACGGCCGCGACCTCATCGTCCCGTTCGACGCCGACGAGGTGCGCCCCGACTACCGCGGCACGACGCTCGCCCCCTGGCCGAACCGCATCGTCGACGGCACGTACACCTTCGACGGCCAGGAGCTCGTGGCGGCGCTGACCGAACCCGAGCGCTCGCACGCCCTCCACGGCCTGCTCTCGTGGGCCGACTTCGAGCGCGTCTCGGGCACCGAGAGCGCGGTGACCCTCGGCGCGACCGTCGTCCCCCAGTCGGGGTACCCGTGGCGTGTGCGCGTCGAGACGACGTACGCCCTCGGCGCGGACGGGCTCACGCAGACGGTGCGTGCACGCAACCTCAGCGACCGGCCCGCACCGTTCGGCACCGGCCCGCACCCGTACCTGAAGGCCGGCCCCGCGCGGCTCGACGAATGGACGCTCGCGCTGCCCGCGGCATCCGTCCTCGAAGTCACGCCCGACCGGCTCAGCCCCGTCGCGCTGCACCCCGTGACCGACCACGACCCCGAGCGGTTCGACCGGCGCGCGCCGCGGCCGCTCGGCGACGTGCAGCTCGACCACGCGTTCACCGACCTCGAGACGGATGCCGCCGGTACGGCCGTCCTGCGCCTGACCGACCCGTCGGGTGTCGGCGTCGAGGTCACCTGGGGTGCGGAGTGCCCGTGGGTGCAGGTCTACACGGGCGACAAGCCCGACGGGCCCGCGAACCCGGCGCACCGCAACGGTGTCGCCGTCGAGCCGATGACGTGCGCGCCCGACGCGTTCAACGCCGCCTCGTACGACTACGACGCGGGCCTGCTGGTGCTCGAGCCGGGCGCCGAGTTCTCGGCCTCGTGGCGCATCGCGGCGATCTGACCCTGCATCGTCATCCCTAGGATGGCGACATGACGTCGACGTCCACCTCCCTGCCCCGGTCCACCCCGTCCGCGCAGGGGGTGGATGCCGCCGGTGTCGAACGCCTGCTCGACGCCGTCGGGCAGACCGAGGCCGAGATGCACAGCCTCATGGTGCTGCGCCACGGCACCGTGATCGCCGAGGGATGGTGGGCGCCGTTCGCGCCCGATCTGAAGCACCTCGTGTACTCGCTGTCGAAGACGTTCACGTCCGCCGCTGCCGGTCTCGCCGTCGCGGAGGGGCGTTTCGGACTCGACGACGTCATGATCGACCACTTCCCCGAGCTGGTGCCGGACGACGTCGACGACAAGTACCGCCGATACCTCGTGCGTCACGCGCTGACGATGTCGAGCGGGCACGAGAGCGAGGCGCTCGACCGTGCCGCAGCCGCGGCGGAGGGTGCGGGCGGCGACGTGCTCGCCGGATTCTTCCGCGTTCCGCCCGAGCGCGAGCCGGGCAGCGTCTTCGCCTACAGTCAGCCGACCATCTACGGCGTCGGGCGGCTCGTCGCCAAGACGACGGGCGGGACGATCCTCGACTACCTGCGTCCGCGCCTGCTCGAGCCGCTCGGCATCCACGAGGCGCAGTGGATGATGCTCGGCGACGTCGAGATGGGCTTCAGCGGCATCCACGTCTTCACCGAATCGCTCGCCAAGACGGGGCAGCTCGTCCTCGACGGCGGCCGCTGGCAGGGCGAGCAGATCCTCGACCCCGAGTGGGTCGCCACCGCCACGTCGAAGCAGATGGACAACGACACCGCGCACCGCGGCCCCGGCGCGCCCGAGCCGATCGATTGGCAGCAGGGGTACGGCTTCCAGTACTGGATGAACCGGCACGGCTTCCGCGGCGACGGGGCGTACGGCCAGTTCATCATCGTGTGGCCCGAAGAGGATGCCGTGATCGTCACGACCGGCGAGACGATCGACATGCAGGAGCTCCTGAGCCTCATCACGACGCACCTGCGCCCCGCGATGACGGGGGCGGGCACCGCCGAGGCCGATGCGGCACTCGCGGCGCGGCTCTCGTCGCTGGCGCTCCCGCTGCCGGACGACACCGATGCGGGCTTCGCGGGAACCTTCGACGCCGACGTGTCGTCGCCGGTCGTGGGCCCGTTCTCGTTCGGTGAGGCCGTGCCGGGTGCTGAGCGCGTCGAGGTCGCCGAGGCGGGCGACGGGTGGACTCTCCGGTTCCTCGGCGACGGTCTCGATGTGACTCTTCCCGTCGGTCGCGGCACGTGGGCTGAGGGGGAGTGGCCGGCGCCCGCCGACGGGCTCGACGCGGTGCCCTTCCGCGCCGTCGCGGGCGTGGACGCGGACGGTGCGTGGCACGCGCGGTTGCGCATGATCCAGACACCGCACTCGCTCCTCGTCGACATCGCCCCCGGCGGCGCGGCCTCGATCGCCTGGCGGTTCCCGCCGCTGCGCGGCGACGGCCCGGCCGGTCACGCGCTGCCGTCGCTCGGCTGACCGGCATCCGCTGCGCCTGCCTCGGTAGAATCGTCGGTGAGGGGTGAGCGTGACGGACAATGAGCGGGTCAGGACCCGGGACGTCGTCGCCGAGGGGCTCTACATCGCGTCCGCGGCGACGCGTTTGGCGTTGAAGAACCGCATCCTCGTCGACATCCTCGTCGACGGTGACGACTTCGATCCGGAGCGCTTCCTCGGCGATGCCCGCGACATCCTGGTCTCACTCGCCGAAGAGGCCGAAGCGGATGCCGCCCGCACCGACCGCGAACGCAAGGCGGCGCGCACGCGCTACTCCGACTCGAGCGGGACGCACGACTACCGCAGCCGCGACGTCCGCAACCTCCGCCGCCGCCGCAAGCAGTCGCTGCACGTCGCTAAAGAACTGCGCGCCCGCGCCGAGGACCAGGAGGAACTGCGCAAGCTCGTCGTCGACGCGCGGGACGCGGCCTGGGCCGAGGTGTCGAAGAACATCGACCGGTCCCTTCGGATCACGGCGGCGCGCCCCGACCTCGACGCCGACTACGAGCGGATGCGGGTGGCCCGCATGCAGGCGCTGCGCCTGGTCGACCTACCCAAGCTCCGCGCGCACCGACGCAGCGTCGCCAAGCAGCAGGCGCTGCGCGAAGAGGGCGTCGAACCCGAGCCGATCCTCGAGGCCGGCCACGGAGGGATCGATCCGGGCGAGCTCGAATAGGCCTCGATTTCGGATGCGGCCCGTGGTGACGTATGCTGTTCCTCGGCCCGGAAACAGGCCATGCGCCCGTAGCTCAATGGATAGAGCATCTGACTACGGATCAGAAGGTTAGGGGTTCGAGTCCCTTCGGGCGCACACTGTGTTGAGACAGTCCAGGTAAGGCCCCGCTTCGGCGGGGCCTTACCTGTTCTCCGGCGCGATCGCTCACGGCGGGCCATAGCCGTGTCAGGATCGTTCGGTGACGAGCGCGGTGCCGATGACGCGGACGCATCCTGCTGACGAAGTGTGGACCGACGCGGGTCGCGGCTTCCGGCGGTGGGAGACCTCGGTCGTCCTCGGCACCCGCGCTGAGGTGTGGGAGTGGGCCACCACGGTCAAGGCGTCGACCGCCGGAGATCGCGGGTCGCTCGCGACCACGCTCACCCAGTTAAGTTGTGCACAATTTGATTGCGTGCCACCATTGTCGTATGAGAGCAATCGAGCAGATGGTGTGCTTCGGGGTGTACTCGGCCAGCCACGCGTTCACGCAGGCCTACCGGCGTGTGCTTGCGCCGTGGAAGCTGACGTACCCGCAGTACCTCGTCATCGTCGCTCTCGGCGAGCAGCAGCCCCGGTCGGTCAAGGAACTGGGCGAAGAGCTCTTCCTCGACTCGGGCACCCTCTCGCCCCTCATCCGCCGCCTCGAAGCGCGCGGTGTCGTCTCCCGTTCGCGCAGCCCCCACGACGAGCGTGTCGTCGAGGTCGCGCTGACGGACGACGGCCGCACTCTCCGCTCGGAGCTGTCCGTCGTCGGCGCGGAGATCGCGCGCTGCACCGGACTGAACGAGGAGAAGGCACGGATGCTGCTCGACGTGGTCCACGACCTGAACCGCGTCATGCGCACCACCGACGAGGCGATCGCCTCCTGACGAAAGGATCCCCATGGAAGCCCTCTACACCGCCGAAGCCCTCGCAACCGGAGGCGGCCGCAACGGTCACGTCCGCACCGTCGACGGCCTCGTCGACACGGACGTGCGTGTGCCCAAGGAGATGGGCGGTGCCGGTGGCGCCCCGAACCCCGAGCTCTTCTTCGCCGCCGGCTACGCGGCGTGCTTCCACAGCGCCCTGCAGTCCGTCGCGCGCCAGCAGAAGGTGACGCTCGAGGACACCAGCGTCGGTTCGCGCGTCAGCATCGGCTCGAACGGCCAGGGCGGATTCGGCCTCGCCGTCCAGCTCGAGGTCGTCATCCCCAACCTCCCGCACGACCAGGCGCAGGCGCTCGCGGATGCCGCGCACCAGGTCTGCCCCTACTCCAACGCCACCCGGGGCAACATCGAGGTCACCGTCACGGTCGTCGAGGACTGACCTCCGCCGGACTCAGAGGGCCGGTCTCAGAGGGCCGGTCTCAGAGGACCGGACTCAGGCGAGAGGGCTCACGCGCAGCCAGCGGAATCCGCAGGCGGGCAGCGTGAGCCCTTCGTCGATCCCGACGTCGACACCCTCGACGAGATCGAGGGCGGTCGGCGCGAAGCCCGACAGCGTCACGGCCGGCACGTGCACCGGTTCGGCGGCGACGTTCGCCAGCACCAGCACGACGGTCCCGTCGCCGGGTCGCTGGTAGCCGACGACCGACGGCGCCGGTACGTCGAAACCGATGAGGCGCGCCCCGTCGAATTCCGGCGTCGTGTGACGCACCGCGATGAGCTTCGTGATGTCGCGCCGGAGCCGGCCGGCCGAGGTGGCGGCATCCGTCATCTGGGCGTAGCCGTCCCGCGGCTTCTGGCCCCGGTGCGTCCACCGCGCGTCGTCGCGTCGCTCCGGATCGTCGCGGAACGTCGGGTCGTTGAGCTGTCCCACCTCGTCGCCGAGCCACAGCATCGGCAGGCCCGGCACGCTCAGCAGGAGCGCGTGGGCCAGCACCACCCGCGCCTCGCCGAGCGGGTCGCCCGCCTCGACGCCGGCGAGCGAGGCCGTGGTGCCCGCGACGCCGCCGACGGTCGCGATCCCCCGGCCGAAGCCGGAGCCGTCGGTGTAACGCGCGGTGAGCTCGGCGGCATCCGTCTGCCATACGACAGCGTCGGCGTCGCGGACCGCGACCACGTCGCTGCGGCTGTCACGCCGCTCGAGCGCGTGCTGCAGGGGAGCTGCGTACCCCGTGGCGAACGCCTGCCACAGCGGCGGGGACCCGGGGGATGCCGGCAGCACCTCGACCCCGGGCGCACCGATCGCGAGCACCGGGGCGGTGACCGCCGCCGTCTCGGGGTCGAGGACGAGGAAGACCTCGACGCCGCGGCCGGCCAGGAACAGCAGATCGTCGACGAACACGCGCAGATCCGAGGCGGCGGGGACGTCGACGGCCAGGGCGATCCCCGACAGGCGCAGTTCGGCCGCCAGGTCGGAGAGCCGGTCGATCGAGCCGAGTCCGGGGTCGCCGCGGCGCAGGTCGACGGTGCCGTCCTCGCGCCGGGCGAACGGCGACTGCACGTGCAGCACGCTCACGCCGAGTTCGCGCAGCGCCGGGATCTCGTCGCGGAGCCCGGCGAGGTTGCCGGCGTAGCGATCCGCGAAGCACGCCGCGCCGAGTGCGTAGCGCGAGCGTGACATCGGCGTGTGCGCCGCGCGCTGCTCGCCGTGCACCTTGAGTTCGAGCGAGCGACCGTTCGCCGCCACCACCGCTGCCGTCACGAGGTCGGCCAGCAGCGACGACGAGGAGTCCGCCCGCTCGGCGAGGGCGGCGTGCAGCGCGGGAAGGTGTCGACGGATGCGGTCCGCCGCGGCCTCGTCGACGCGGGTGCGCTCCGCGACGGTCGACAGCGTGGCCGCGAGTTCCTCCTCGACGGCCCCCATGGTGCTCATGCGGTGGACCTCCCGCTCCCAGCGTAGAGGGCGAGCGTTCCCGCCTCAGTCGGCGCGGCCCACCGTGCTGTCGAGGAACGCGTGGATCGTCGCATGCAGCGCCGCGGTGGCCGCCGCGTCGATGGTGCCCGCGTGACCGCCTTCGACGGGCTCGAGGTAGTGCACCTCGGCATCCGTCTCGTCCGCCAACCGCGCCGCCATCTTGCGCGCCTGCACCGGTCCGACCCGGTCGTCGCTGGCCGCCGCGTAGATGAGGGATGCCGGGTACCGCCGCCCGGGCTCGATGAGGTGGTACGGCGAGAAGGTCTTCACGAACTCCCAGTCGGCGGGGTCGTCGGGGTCGCCGTACTCGGCGATCCAGCTCGCGCCGGCCGACAGGCGCGTGTACCGCCGCATGTCGAGCAGCGGGACGCCGCACACGATCGCGCCGAAGTCGTCGGGGTACTGGGTCAGCATGTTGCCGACGAGCAGGCCGCCGTTGCTGCGACCGTGGCAGGCGATGCGGTCGGGGGTCGAGACGCCGCGGGCGACGAGGTCGCGGGCGACGGCGGCGAAGTCCTCGTACGCGCGGTGGCGGTTCTCACGGAGCGCCGCGAGGTGCCATTCCGGGCCGAACTCACCGCCGCCCCGGATGTTCGCGACGACGTACACCCGGCCCTGCTCGAGCCAGGCCGGGCCGACGATCGTCGGGTACTCCGGCGTCAGCGCGTGCTCGAAGCCGCCGTATCCGTTCATCAGCACGGGCAGCGCCCCGCGACGCTCGCGGGGGCCGACCTCGAAGTACGGCACACGGGTGCCGTCGGCCGACGTCGCCCAGTGCTGCTCGGCGACGAGACCCGTCGCGTCGAACGTCGCGCGGCTGTGGTCGACGACCCGCGGCTCCGCGCCCGGGTCGAGGACGAGCAGGGTCGGCGGCGTGAGGAAGCCGCGCGCGACGACCCAGAGCTGGTCGTCCTCGTCGTCGTCCGCCGTGGCGACGTTCGCGCTGAAGAGGTCGTCGTCGCCGAGCCCGAGGTCGAGGTCGACACCGGTCAGCGTCGCCGGGTCGAGCGACACCAGTCGGCTCTGCACGCGGTCGAGGATCGTCAGCACGAGGCGGGTCTTCGTCCACGTCCAGGACTCGAGCACCGCGGTGTCCGTCGGCGCGAACGCGACACGGAGACCCGACCCGTCCCCGCTCGTCACGGTCTCGAGGGGGCCGAGCAGGAGGGTGCCCGACGGATGCGTCGTGTCGCCGATGCGCCACGGCGTCGTCGTCCGGACGGCGACCAGGTCGCCGTGCACGTCGGCGTGCGCGTCCTGCGGCACGGCGATCAGGTGCGGTTCGGCGCCGTTCCACACCCACGCCTCGGAGTGGAAGAAGTCGTGCGCGATGACGACGATCGGCGTCGCCGCGCCGCCGGTGTGATCGACGTGCGCGAACACGCCGACGTCCGACGGGACACCCGTGAGGATCGGCGGCGCGTCCTCGAGCGATTCGCCGCGGCGCGAGGCGCGGGCGGTGATCGGATAACCCGAGTCCGTGACGCCGCCGCCGTGCAGGGCCGTGGCGACGAGCAGCGTGTCGCGGTCGACCCACGCGATCATGGACTTCTCCGCGTCGAGGGCGAAGGGGGAGTCCTCGACGAAGCGGCGGGTCTCCAGATCGAACTCGCGCACCACGGCGGCGTCTCCGCCGTCGGGGCTCAGGCGCACGAGCGCGCGGCTGCTGCCGGCCGGCCCGTGCGTCGCGCCGGCGAAGGCCCAGGTCCTCCCCTCCTCGCGGCCCAGTGCGTCGACGTCGAGCAGGACCTCCCAGTCCGGGGTGCCCGCCGTGAAGGCGGCGAGGGACGTCCGGCGCCAGAGGCCGCGCGGGTTGTCGGCATCCCGCCACAGGTCGTACATGAGGTCGCCGTGACGACTCGGGACGACGAGGCGGTCGGGGTCCTGCAGGATGCCGGTGAGCCGGGTCTCGAGCGCGTCGCGGGCAGCGCCCGCATAGGCGCCTTCGGTCTCGGCGGTGCGCTCCGCGGCCCACGCGCGAGCGGCGGATCCGTCGATCTCCTCCAGCCAGAGGAACGGGTCGGCGGGCTCGGGGGCGATCTCGTGGGCGCTCATGCGGTCAGCCTACGGGGCACCCCAGCCGCGTCGTTCGCCGTGCGAGAACCATTGGCACTCTCCATGCGCGAGTGCTAATCTGGAGGTACTTGAGCCGCAGGGGCTCAACTTTCAGACCACTTGGACAAAGGAGAGAATCATGGCGACCTACGACCCGTTCCGTGAAATCGACCGCCTGGCGTCGACGCTCTTCGACACGCGCCGCGGCCCGCGACGGATGCCGATGGACCTGTATCGCGACGGCGACCACTACGTGCTGAACGCCGACCTCCCCGGCATCGACCCGGGATCGGTCGACATCGACGTCGACGGCCAGCTGCTGACCATCCGCGCCGAGCGCACGCTGTCGTCGGGCGAGGGCGTGAAGTGGATCACGCGCGAGCGTGAGACCGCGAGCTTCCTCCGCCAGCTGAACCTCGGCCAGGGCATCGACACCGACGCCATCACCGCGACCTACAACAACGGTGTGCTGACCGTCACCATCCCGGTGAGCGAGAAGGCCAAGCCCCGCAAGGTCGAGGTCGTCGCCGACGGTTCGGCCCCGACCATCTCGGCGCGCGAGAGCGAGCCGCAGCCGATCGACCAGTGACCGGCGCACCGCTCCGGCGGTGAGACGACGATCGCCCCGCACCCCGTCTCGGGTGCGGGGCGATTTTCCTGTCGTCAGACGCCGCGCAGGCGAGCAGTGAGCCGCTCGAGCTCGGCGAGTTCGTCGTCGGTGAGCACCGACATCCGCTCGGCGATGGTGCGGCCGTGCGTCGTCGCGAGCCGGCGGAACATCGCCGCGCCCTGCTCCGTGGCGCGCAGCACGGCGCCGCGGCCGTCGTTGGGGTCGGGGCACTTCGCGACGAGCCCGCGCGCCACCATCCGGTCGACCAGGCGCGACACGCTCGGCTGGCTGATGAGCATGTTCGCCGTCACGTCGCGCAGCCGCGCGGTGTGACCCTCGCAGCGCGTGACGGTCAGGAGCACGTCGTATTCGGCGCTCGAGAGGTCGTCGTCCTCGAAGTCCCGTGAGATCTCCGCCAGGACCTCGTGCTGCGCGCGGAAGAGGCTCTCCCAGGCAGCGATGGCGAGGCGGCGGTCGGTCATGGCGTCAACTGTAGCGTCGCTCATAGGGTTGACCGCGTGCAGCCCTGGTCCCGTCGTCTCGCCCGTGTCGGAGCCGTCGTCGCCGTCGCGCTCGGCGTTCTCGTGGGCGCTCCCTCGGCGGCAAACGCCGACGTCGAGGACTTCTCCTTCGACAGTCTGACCGTCGATTACACGCTGACCCGCGCCGAGGACGGCACGAGTCGGATGCGGGTGGTCGAGGAGTTCGTGGCGCGGTTTTCCGAGACCGACCAGAACCGCGGCATCCGACGGGTGATCCCCGACGAGTACGACGGTCAGCCGCTGCGGCCGAGCCTCGAATCGGCGGTGGACGCGGAGGGCGACCCGTGCGACGAGGGCCGTCACCGGGTGGCCGTCGTCGACGAGTCGGGTGAGTTGGTCGGCTGGGCCTCGGTCACTGTGGCCGCGGAAGAGGTCGTCGCCGTCGGCGACGAGCTCGCGTCGGCCGGCGGTCAGTCGGGTCCGGTGTGGATCGCGGGCGGTGCAGGTGCGGCGCTGCTCGCGCTCGGCGCCCTGCTGGTGATGCGACGCCGTCGGAGCGCGACCGTCTGACGCGTCACGAAGTAAGGGCCGGCTGGAGAGGCATCCAGCCGGCCCTTGTCCCTTTGCACCAAGAGTGTCCTGCAATCACATGTCGGTAGCTGCCACAGCAAAACATCTACCGTGCAACGAATGTATAACGACGAGATAACGGTGGCAAGGGTTTCTTGTTATCAATTTGTGATGGACGGGCAAGGGGTGCGCTGGAACCCCCTCGACCCCCGGTTCTTGCGCGCAGCGCTCGTCCGCCTGCTGGCGGACCGGCCCCTCGCGGCGGTGTCGGTCGCGGAGCTCTGCCGTGAAGCGGGCGTGCACCGCACCACGTTCTACAAGCACGCCGCGGGCGTCGACGAGTTCGCCGTCACGATGCTGACCGACGAGATCGACGCGATCGCCGCGATCGGTGTGGACATCGCCACCGAAGCGGATGCGGCCCGCGTCTACCACGCCGTGACCCGCCGCCTGCTCGAGTGGCTCGCCGGGCGCCGCGACCTCTACCGCGCCCTGCTCGAGTCCTCGGCCCGCGGCGCGCTGCATGCCGCGCTGAACGACAGTCTGCGCCGACGCGCCCACATCGCCCTGGAAAAACTCGCCGAGGCGGGTGTCCGCGACGCACCGCGGTCCCCGCGCGACCGCGACGAGGCCGCGGCCTTCATCGCCGGGGGCCTGGTCGGCGTGATGGACGTCTTGATCCGCGAGGACGACACCGATGCCGCAGCCGCCGAGGCCCGCATCTTCGGGTTGATGCCGGAGTGGTGGCCCGGCGTGCACTGAGGCCAGCGCGACCCGGACGCCGTCGAGGGCTCGCACCCGGACCGGGTGCGAGCCCTCGTGCGCTGCGGCGCAGCCTAGGCCCGGTAGACCTGCACGACCGACGGGCGCGGCGCGTTCGGCACGTCGCCCCGTCGCGTCGACCCGTAGTCGGGGAACAGCGACGTGGGAGCCGCGACCGTCCCGTTCTCGCCGGGATGCTGCACCGCGACGAAGACGAGCTTCTCGCGGGCGTGGATGACGGGTCCGCACGTCTCGGCCTCGCGGGGGACCGCGAGGAACTGCTGCACGCGCCCGCGCTCCCGACCCTCGAGCGGAACGCGGAACAGTCCGTCGTTGAACCCGATCGTGCTGGGCGCGCCGTCGGTGGAGATCCACAGCGTGCCGTCCTCATCGAACGCGAGGTTGTCGGGGCACGAGATCGGCGACACCTTGTCCTTCGGGTAGCCCGCGAAGTAGGTGCTCGGGTCGGACGGGTTGCCGCACTGCAGCAGGATGCTCCAGCCGAAGCTCGTCCCGGCCTGGCCGCGGCGCTCGGTCAGCTCGATCACGTGACCGTGCCGGTTGCCGGTGCGGGGGTTCGCCTCATCCACCATCGAGGTCTTGCCGCGGTCGGTGTTGTTCGTCAGCGCGACGTAGACCTTGCCGGTCCGCGGGCTCGGCTGCACGTCCTCGGGGCGGTCCATCTTCGTCGCGCCCACCTTGTCGGCGGCCAGTCGCGTGTAGACGAGCACCTCTTCCGTCGTCATCCCCGGCACGACGCTCTTCCCGTTCCGCGTGAGCGCGACCCACTCACCCGTGCCGTCGAACGTGCCGTCCGCCGGCAGTGCGCCCGAGCCGTCGATCTGCCCGGCGGGGGAGTCCCCGCGGAACCGGGCGACGAACAGGTCGCCCTCCGACAGCAGCGTCATGTTCTTCTTGCGCGACGAGCTGATGCGGTTCTTCGAGACGAACTTGTAGAGGTAGTCGTTGCGCTCGTCGTCTCCCATGTAGGCCACCACGCGGCGGTCCTCGGCCACGATGACGTTCGCCCCCTCGTGCTTGAAGCGCCCCATCGCGGTGTGCTTCTTCGGCGTCGACGTGGGGTCTTCGGGGTCGATCTCGACGATGTAGCCGAAGCGGTTGGGCTCGTTGACGTAGCCGGGGTCGAACGAGTTGAAACGGGGGTCGTACTGCTCCCATCCGGTCGACGTGGTCCGCGAGGCGCTCGCCTGGTAGCGCTTCTGCCCCGGGGTGTCGGCCGCCCACGCGAAGTACCCGTTGAAGTTCTCCTCGCCCGAGAGGATGGTGCCCCACGGCGTCGTGCCGCCGGCGCAGTTGCCGAGCGTCCCCTTGACCCAGCGGCCTTCGGGGTCGGCGGCGGTGGTCACGAGATCGGACCCGGCGGCGGGGCCGGTCAGCTCGAAGACCGTCTCGACCGTGATCCGGCGGTTGCGGCGGCCGTCGACGACGTAGCGCCAGGGCCGGCCGCGCCGGCTGCGCTTCAGCTCGACGACGGACATGCCCTGCGCCGCCTTGTAGACCTCGCCGCGACGGCGGAGCTCGGCGGCATCCGTCGACGGCGGGAACATGATGTTCGGGTTCACGTACTCGTGGTTGTTGACGAGCACGCCCGTCTTGCCGCTGCGGTCGGCGAGGATGTCGAGGTAGTCGCTGTTGTACCCGAACTGACGGGCCTGCGCGGCCGGGCTCTGCGCGTCGAGCGAGAAGGTCGGTGCGTCCGAGAAGAGCGGGTCGCCCCAGCGGATGATCGGCGACCAGGTCCACCCCTTGGGCACGGTCAGCGCGTCGACGGACGCCGGGACGGGAGCGATCGGCTGGAAGGGCAGGCCGTGGCCGTGCCCGCCGTAGCCACGGGTCGCCTCGATGAGTCCGCCCGGCGTGGCCGACGCCGCAGCGGGGTTCGCGAGGCCGAAGGCGTCGGTCGCGACGACGACCGCGCCGGCCGCCGCGGCGCCGAGCAGCGTCCGGCGCGAGAGGGCGAGCTCGGCGACGCTGCGGAACGTCGGGTTGTCCGACCCGTTGCACTCGGGACCGAGGCAGGCGTCGGCGCACTTGAACCGGCAGGTCACCGCCGACCGCTTGCCGACGGCGTGGGTCGCGAGAGGAAGGGACGTGCGGGTGGTGGGGGGTTCCAGAATCGTCACCGCTCCAGGATCGGTCGCTGTTCCTGCGACCGGGTGAATCGACGGTGAACGTCGGGTGACGGTCGCGGAGCGCTACCCGGCGGTCGGATCCGCCACCACCGCGTACTCGGTGCCCGAACGCGTGCGTTCCACGAGCTCGTGGTCGACGAGGTATCTCCGCAGCACGGCGACGTCGTCGCTGATCGCGGCGAGGCGCTCGTTGACGGTCTGTTCGTCGACGACCTCGCCGGGCCGGAGGATGCGACCGGCGATGAGCGCGAGCAGGCGGCGCCTCTCCTCGGCCCGCGCCGGGTAGCCCGACAGCCGACCGTCGGGGGACAGGAACCGCTCGACACCCGTGGGCCGCGGCGCGGCGGGTGTCTCGGCCAGCGTCCGAGCGAAGGCGGTGCGTCGGCCCGCAGGTCGTGGCCGTCGCCGGTGACGAGGCCGGCGCGCTGCAGCGTCTCGACCACGTGGCGGCGGCGCGAGGGGGAGAGTCCCGCGACCGGCGATGACGCCCATGTCGACGACGTCATCCGGGCGCTGTCGGCCGGTCTCGCCGCGTTCGATCGCCCCCGTTTACCCCCCGCGTCAACCCTCAGCCGACGCATGGAGCGCCGCCCTACGCTGGCGGGACACCGAGGAGGACATCCGCATGAGCCCGACACCCCCGGCATCCGATCTGCAGGACCGCCCCTGGCTGGCCGCGTACGCGCCCGGCGTCCCGAGCGACATCGACCCCGTCGACGAGACGCTCGTGGATCTGCTCGATCATGCGGTGGAGCGTTACGGCAGCAAGATCGCAACGGAGTTCTTCGGATCCGAGACCACCTACGCCGAGCTCGGCGAACAGGTCTCCCGCGCCGCCAACGCGCTGCGCAAGCTCGGGGTCGGGCCCGGTGACCGCGTCGCGCTCGTGCTGCCCAACTGCCCCCAGCACATCGTCGCTTTCTACGCCGCGCTGCGGATCGGCGCGATCGTCGTCGAGCACAACCCGACGTACACCGCCCGCGAGCTGCGGCATCAGTTCGAGGTGCATGAGGCGGTCGTCGCGATCGTCTGGGACAAGGTCGCCGACATCGTCGCGGAGTTCCCGAGCGACGTCGCCCCCGCCGCCATCGTCGCGGTCGACATGACCGACGCGCTGCCGTGGGCGATGCGGACGGCCCTGCGCGTGCCGGTGCCGGCGCTGCGGGAGCGGCGCGAGGCGATGACGTCGAAGCCCACCGCCCGCGGCGTCATCCGGTGGTCGCAGTTCACCAAGGCGCGTCGCCTCTCGCATAAGCACCCGCGCCCCGTCCTCGACGACACGGCGCTCCTGCAGCTGACGAGCGGGACGACCGGGATGCCGAAGGCCGCCGTCCTGTCGCACCGCAACCTCCGCTCCAACGCGGCGCAGGGGCGCGCGTGGGTGCCGGGCCTGCACGAGGGCGAGGAGACCTTCTACGCCGTCCTGCCGATGTTCCACGCCTACGGGCTGACGCTCTGCCTCACCTTCGCGGTGTCGATCGGCGCGCGCATCGTGCTGTTCCCGAAGTTCGACGTCGACCTCGTCGTCGGCGCGCTCAAGAAGTCGCCGCCGACCTTCCTGCCCGGCGTGCCGCCGATCTACGACGCCCTGTCGCGAGCGAGCAGCCGCAAGGGCGTCGACCTCTCGACGATCCGCTTCGCGATCTCGGGCGCCATGAGCCTGCCCGTCCCGACGGTGACGCGGTGGGAGGAGGCGACGGGCGGTCTGCTCGTCGAGGGCTACGGCATGACCGAGACGTCGCCGGTCGCGCTCGGCAACCCGATCGGCCCGACGCGGCGCCCCGGCACGGTCGGCGTGCCCTTCCCGAGCACCGAGATCCGCGTCGTCGACCCCGACGACCCGACCGTCGACCGTCCAGCGGGCGAAGCGGGCGAGCTCCTCATCCGCGGACCCCAGGTGTTCCAGGGGTACTGGCGCCGGCCCGAGGACACCGCCGCGGTCCTCCTCGACGGCGGATGGCTGCGCACCGGCGACATCGTCACGGTCTCGGAGGACGGTTTCGTCACCGTCGTCGACCGCGTCAAGGAGCTCATCATCACGGGCGGCTTCAACGTCAGCCCGAGCGAGGTCGAGCAGGTGCTCACCCTGCACCCCGACGTCGAGTCCGCCGCGGTCGTCGGCGTGCCGCGGCCGACCGGCGGCGAGGACGTGGTCGCCGCGGTCGTGATGAAGGAGGGGGCGGCGTTCGAGGCATCCGCTCTCAAGGACTTCGCCCGCTCGCACCTCGCGTCGTACAAGGTGCCGCGCAAGGTCGTGCAGCTCGACGACCTGCCGCGGTCGCAGATCGGCAAGGTGCTGCGCCGTCAGGTGCGCGAGCAGCTGACCGCGCGCTGATCTGTCAAGGGCTCTCGCCGCCGGCATCCGTGGATGGCAGGGTGGATGCCGCACCCCCACCACCCCGTCGAAGGAGACCCATGTCGCAGCGCACCCTCGGACCGTTCACCGTCTCGGCCATCGGACTCGGCGCCATGCCGGTCTCGATGAACGGCAACGGCATCCCGTCGCACGACGACGCGGTGGCGACCGTGCGGGCGGCGCTGGACGCCGGTGTCACCCTGATCGACACCGCCGACATCTACGCGCCCAGCTGGGACGAGATGGGCCACAACGAGCGCATCGTCGCCGACGCGCTCGCCGGCTGGGACGGCGACCGGTCGTCGATCGTCGTCGCCACGAAGGGCGGCATCACGCGCACCGCGGAGAAGGACTTCGGGCGCGACGGTTCGCTCGACTACCTCCGCCGCGCCGTGCAGAAGTCGCTGCAGAACCTGCAGGTCGACGTCATCGACCTGTACCAGTACCACCGGCCCGACCGGTGGATGGTCTACGGCGAGATCATGCAGAACCTGAAGACCCTGCAGGACGAGGGCCTCGTCCGCACGGTCGGCATCTCGAACGCGAGCGTCGAAGAGATCCAGATCGCGCAGGAGGTGCTCGGCGAGGGAGGTCTCACGAGCGTGCAGAACGAGTTCTCGCCGCGGCACCCGGGCAGCTACGGCGAGCTGAAGTACTGCGTCGAGCACGGCATCGCCTTCCTGCCGTGGAGCCCCCTCGGCGGCATCGGCGGCGCGGGCACGGTCGGCGAGCGGTTCACCGCGTTCGCCGAGATCGGCCGCGACCACGGCGTCAGCCCGCAGCAGGTCGTCCTCGCGTGGGAGCTGTCGCTCGGCGAGACCGTCATCCCCATCCCCGGAGCGAGCCGCCCGGCATCCATCACCGACTCGTTCCAGGCGCGGAACCTCGAGCTCTCGGCCGACGAGCTCGCCCGCTGCTCCGCCGCGGTCGGCATCGACATCTGAGGCGGGCTTAGCCTCGATCCACCGATGAGCCCTTGGCGGGTGGCGTCGGCCTGATCGGCGAGGGGTGATCTGCCGTGGGCAGGGTTGAGTTCCGGGCGTCTCATCCCGGTCGTCCACTTCGTTCTCGCTCGTGCCGTCGTCGCGGCGGTGGTCAGCTTGCCATTGACGGTGGCGGCGCGTGGGTGGCGGTGAAGAGTCGGTCGAATGCGGTCTGCCAGGGCCAGGCCTCCGGCAGGTGCAGGGTGATCCGCCGCGCGGACCGTGCCAGCCGTGCCGGCACCGAGATGAGGGTGCGGCGGATCGTCGCGGTCGTCGCTCTGGCGAGCCGGCCGGCGTGGCCGGCGATCAGCCCCGCAGTGCGGGTGAGGTTGAACGCGATCACGGCGAGCACGAGCCAGGCGCTGTTCGCGCTGAACACCCCCGACGGCAGGTGAGCGAGCGGGCCACCCTTCAGGTCTGCGTGGACTTGCTCGATGATCGCGTGACCGCGGTGGGTCTTGTCCGCTGCGACGGTGCCCATCGTCTGCTCGTCGGTGGTGGTAAAGAACGCGTGATGCCGGTAGACATCGAACAGTGTCGGCTGCTCCACCTTGTTTGGGTTCAGGTCCGGGATCCGCCGCACCACCAGTCGCCCTTCGACCTGCTCAGCGATCTTCCTCGGCCGGAACGCGGTGAAGGGCACTTCGGCGACTTCTGCTTTGGAGATCAGCCGCCCGGTGGCCTCGTCTCGGATCGAGTCGGTGTACTCGATCATCTCCCATGCATCCTCGGGGATCGTCGCGATCGCGGCTTTGACCGCGGGGTCCATCCGGACGGTGACCGACACGTCCGCGCCGGCCTTGATCGCGGTGCCGATGGTGGCGTGTCCGTAGAACGCGGAGTCCGCACGCAGCAACGGTCGGGCACTGCTTCCGGGGTTCAAGCGGCGCAGCGTCGCGAGAGCGTCGCCGACAATCCTGGCGGCACCCTTCGGGGAACCGGTCTTCCCCTGCCGCAGCCGTTGCCCCAGGATCACCGGTGCTGACGAGGTGGTCGAAGCCGTCGCAAGCAACGCGTTGAGTCCTCGGACGCCGGAGTACCCGAACGAGGCGCCCTGCTTCTGGTAGCCGTGGACCTCGATGATCGTGTCGTCCAGATCGACCATCACCCGCTCGTCGTTCGACGTCAGCAGTAGCGGAGCGGACTGGGTGAGGTTGACCAGGGTCCGGGAGGCGACGGCGTCGAGTTGGCGGACGTGCCCGAACCGGAACTCCCGCAGGAACGAGCCCAGCGTCGACGGCGCGTATGTCCGGTCGAACAAGCGGCTCATCCCGCCATGACGGAGCACGTTCATGTCATCGATCGAGTCCGCCCCAGCGAGCATCCCCGCGACCAGCGCCATCACCTTCACCCCCGCGTTCGCGCCCTTGTCTGTCGGGACGCTCAACCGCGACTGCGCGAGCTCGTCGAGCCCCGCCGAACGGGCAAGGCGGAGCATCGGGACCAGCCCCGCGGCCGACACGAGATTCGGATCATCGAACACCGCAGACACCGCGGCACGGGCATGTTTGAACTGCATCGACGAGACGCCTCTCGACTCGGTGGGCGGCTATCTCTGCTCAACGCGTTGCCGCGGTTACGAGGCAGGAGAAGGGAAGAACACCTCTTCGATCCGCGCGTCGAACGTTGCAGCAATGCGGAACGCGAGATCAAGGCTGGGATCGAACCGGTCCCGCTCGATAGAGATGACGGTCTGCCGCGAGACCCCGAGGAGGTCTGCTAGGCGCTCCTGAGAGAGACCTGCCGCCGCGCGCCGCTCACGCAGATCGTTGCGCATCAGGACTCCCGGTGCTGCAACACCCAGTACCGCGCCGAGAAGTCGAGTAGCCCGACCGCCATCAGCAATGAGAGTGCCAGCAGTGCTGACGCGTCAATCCGAAGTAGCGACACGAGCAACAGGCCACCAGCCGCAACGAAGAGAACATCCGTGAACGCGCCCGCCCGAGCTCGTTCCGACTGGCTCCGCTCGATGGAGTCTCTTGAATTAGCCCGTCGCGCGTTTGGCGAGTGCCGGCCAATGAGGATCGCCCACGCCAGCGTGGCCGCCATCGCACCGCCGATCAGTGCGGACCACAGCACGCTGAACGCCGCGACAGCCGGACCGACTGCGGAAAGATCGTCATCCCGCAACCCGATCAACCACGCTGTCACTCCGAACACGCCCGCCCCAACAGCCGCAGCAAGGACGATGAGGAGGACGCGTCGCATTGAACTGCCGGTGCGAGCAGGGCGATCGATGTTTGCGTGTTCAGACATGGGGTTGTGCCTCTCTGCGGCTCGAAGATCCTGCCTTCCAACATATGTAAAGTGCGCTTTACAGTCAAGTTTGCTTTACGTCCTGTTCGAGGTGCCATCGCCCGCACCCGCGAGATGCAGTACTCGGTGAGCGAATCGCGGCGAGCACTCCAGTAGCCACCCCAGATCAGACGGCCTTTCATGCGTCGCGCTGCCGAAACGCCCCCGAGATCATCGGTGGATCGAGGCTTAGACCTCCGGGGTCCGGTCGGGTGTGCCGGGTGCAGGTTCAGCGTGCGTTGCGGGGCCCGTACGGGCCTGATGCAGCCGCCTGACCTGCACTCGGCACGCGTCGGCCGCGGTGACGCCCGGTCCCTCGTCGGCGATGGGGTCCGCGGCTAGCTCGACCCTGAGCCGCGGTGGTTGTGCCGAGCGCAGGTTCAGGGGGAGAAGTGGCGACCGTGGCTGTCCGAAGCCGCCGGCTGACCTGCACTCGGGACGTCAACCGGCCTTGAGCAGGTGCTCCCGCTCGACGATCTCGAGCGACAGCACCTTGTAACCCTCGCTGTCGAAGAACACCCGCATCCGGTCGTCGTCGATCGAGACGACGGTGCCGGCACCCCACTCGCGGTGCGAGACCTTCGCGTCGATCTCGAAGCCCGCGTCGGAGGGGGATGCCGCGGCCCGCGCGGCGTCGGCGGCTCCCGCCGCGCACGTGTCGCAGTTGCCGCACGGCTCATCGAGTTCCTGCCCGAAGTAGCCGAGCAGCACCTGTCGGCGGCAGCGCCGCGTCTCGGCGTACTCCCGCATCGTCTCGATGCGGGAGCGTTCGATGCGCTCGCGCTCCTCGACCCGTTCCAGCGCGGCCTTCACGGCGGCGCGCTCGTCGAGATTCCGCCGTAGCGAGACGCCCGACTTCGACGCGCGCGCCGACCCGGTGTCGACGAGCAGCGTCAGCAGTCCGGTGACGCGCCGGGGTGACAGGCCCGCGTCCGTCGCGAGGGCGGACTTCGTGCGGGCCCGAGTCGACATGGCGCGCATGAGGGTGCGCAGCTCCGCGGCATCCGGGTTCTTCGTCGCGAAGTAGCGGCGCAGGGCGAGGTCTTCGGCGCGGTAGTGCAGGGTGCCGTGGGCCTCTTCGCCGTCGCGGCCGGCGCGGCCGAGCTCCTGGAAGTAGGCATCGATGGACTCGGGGACGTCGGCGTGGATGACGAAGCGCACGTTCTCCTTGTCGATCCCCATGCCAAAGGCGCTCGTCGCCACGACGACGTCGAGGTCGTCGCAGAGGAACTGCCGGTGCACCTCGGCGCGCTCCTTCGCCGGCAGGCCCGCGTGGTACGCGCGCGCCCGCTTGCCGCGGCCGACGAGCTCGTCGGCGTAGAGCTCTGCCGAGCGTCGCGTCGAGGTGTAGAGCAGCCCGGGGACCGGCAGCGACGCGACCTCGTCGACGACGGCGGCACGCTTCTCGCGGTCGTCGCCGTGACGGCGCACCCCGAGGCGGATCGACGGCCGGTCGACGTCGCCGATGTGCACGGAGGGGTCGTCGAGCCCGAGACGGGCGGCGATCTCCTCACGGACGGGAGTGGATGCCGTCGCCGTCAGCGCGAGGATCGGGGGCCGCCCGAGCCGCGCCGCGACCTCTCCGAGGGCCAGGTAGTCGGGACGGAAGTCGTGCCCCCACGAGGCGATGCAGTGCGCCTCGTCGACGGCCAGCAGGGCGATGTCGAGTTTCGCGAGCTCGGCGACGACCTCGTCGTTGGCGAGCTGCTCGGGAGCGAGCAGGACGTAGGTCGCCTCGCCCGCGCGCAGGCGACGCCACGCGTCGGCGCGGGCCTTCTCGCCGCGACCCGAGTGGAGGGCGACCGCTTTCGGGGCGTCGGGTGCGTGCTCGAGCCCCGCGAGCTGGTCCTCCTGCAGGGCGATGAGCGGGGAGACCACGACGGTCACGCCCGGGCGCAGGGCCGCGGTCACCTGGTAGACGGCGGACTTGCCCGATCCCGTCGCCCAGACCACGAGCACGTCGCGCCCGCTGGCGGCCGCCTCGATCGCGTCGAGCTGGGCCGGGCGCAGGTGCGTCAGTCCGAACCGCTCGGCGGCGACGCGCTCGACTTCGGCGCGATCGGGGGCGGACGGTGCAGAGGTGGAGCGGCGTGGCATCCCTCCACGGTCGTCGAGGATGCGGCATCCGCGGACACCCTTGACACCCGCTGCCGCGGGCACCAGTCCTGGCAGGATCCCGCCGCATCCCGACCGCCGTTCGGTGACACCCCATGTCAGGCTCGGAGCGTGCAGATCCCGCCGCGAGACATCGCCCTCGACCGTGCCGCCCTCCTCGTCGTCGACGTGCAGCGCGGGTTCGACGACACCGCCCACTGGGGCGAGCGTGACAATCCGGCGTGCGAGGCGAACATCGCCGCGCTCCTGGCCCGGTGGCGCGAGCGGGGGTGGCCGGTCGTGTTCGTCCGGCACGATTCGACGTCGGATGCCTCGCCGTTGCGGCCCGGGCAGCCGGGCAACGACCTCAAGCCCGAGGTCACCGGCACGCCGGATCTGCTCGTCACGAAGAGCGTCAACTCCTCGTTCCACGGGTCGCCCGACCTCGACGCGTGGCTGCGCGCGAATGACATCGCGCAGCTCGTCGTGACCGGCATCTCGACGAACCACTGCTGCGAGACCACGGCGCGCGTGGGCGGCAACCTCGGGTACGACGTGTACTTCGCCCTCGACGCGACCCACACGTTCGACCGCACGGCGCCCGACGGCACGATCGTCCCGGCCGCGACACTGGCGGCTGTCACCGCGACGAACCTCGACGGCGAGTTCGCGACGGTCGTCACCACCGCCGACCTGCTGCGCTGAGCCGGGTCCTGTCGCCCCAGCGGGTGCGCGGTTAGCGTGGAGGGATGCCGCATACCCCCTTCGCCTCGCTCGAGGACTACATCGCCCTGCCCCGCGTCGACGCCGTCGCGCTGTCGCCCGACGGCACCCGCGCCGTCCTCACCGTCGCGACGCTGAACAAGGACGAGACCGGGTACGACCGCGCACTGTGGGAGGTCCCCGCGACAGGCGGCGGCTCGGCGCGGCGGCTCACGCGGTCGGCGAAGGGCGAGCAGGGCGCCGTGTTCACGGCGGACGGCGACCTGCTGTTCGTGAGCGCCCGCCCCGACGCCGAGGGCGACGGCGACGACGACGCGGCGCAGCTCTGGCTGCTGCCCGCGGGCGGGGGTGACGCGCGAGCGATCACACGGCTGGCCGGGGGAGTGTCGGCGATCGCGGCGGTCGCGGATGCGGCATCCGTCGCCGTCCTGTCGGCCGACCTGCTGCCCTCGGCCGACTCGTTCGAGGCCGACGCGACGCTGCGTGCCGAGCGCAAGAAGCGCAAGCTGTCGGCGATCCTCCACACGACCTACCCGGTGCGGTACTGGGACCACGACCTCGGCCCCGCCGAGCCGCACCTGCTCTCGCTCGACCTCGGCGACCTCTCCGACTCGGTCCGGTCTTTCGCCGCCTCCGACACGGCCGAGGACGAACCGGATGCCACGACCCCCTACCCGGCATCCCTTCCGCGCCCGCGCGACTTGATGCCCGCGCCCGGCCGCACGGCCGATACCGCCGGCGCCGCGCTCACCCCCGACGGGCGCTCGCTCATCGCCGCGATGCGCTTTCCGCAGGGGCGCGCCGAGCGGTTCGCGATCGTCTCGATCGACGTTGCCTCGGGCGAGCGCACGACGCTGTTCGAGGAGCGCTCGACGTACTTCGAGTCGCCCGCGATCAGCCACGACGGCCGGCTGATCGCCTACGGCCGCGCCGCGTTCTCGGACCCGACCGGCCCCGCCGACCAGGAGCTGTGGGTCGCCGGGATCGACGGCTCCGAGCCGCGCCGCCTCGCCGAGGGCTGGGACCGCTGGCCGACGAGCATCGCATGGGCGCACGACGACACCGCGCTCATCGTGACGGCCGACCAGGACGGGCGCGGCCCGGTGTTCCGCGTGCCGCTCGACGGCGGCGCCCCCGTGCAGCTGACGACCGACGACCACGCGTACTCGAACGTGTCGGTCGACCGCGCGACGGGTGCGCTCGTCGCGCTCCGCTCGTCGTGGATGGTGCCGCCGCATCCGGTCCGCATCGACCCCGACGGCACCGTGACCGTGCTGGCGACGCCGGCTCCGCTGCCGACGCCCGCCGGCGCGATGACCGAGGTCGAGACGACGGCCGAGGACGGCGCCCGGGTGCGCGGCTGGCTGCTCCTGCCCGAGGGGGCGGATGCGGCATCCCCCGCACCCCTGCTGCTGTGGATCCACGGCGGGCCGCTGAACAGCTGGAACGCCTGGAGCTGGCGCTGGAACCCGCAGCTCGCCCTCGCCCGCGGCTACGCCGTTTTGCTGCCCGACCCCGCGCTGTCGACCGGGTACGGTCTCGAGTTCATCGCGCGCGGCTGGAACAGCTGGGGCGCCAAGCCCTACACCGACCTCATGTCGATCACCGACGAGGTCGTGGCACGGGCCGACATCGACGAGACGAAGACCGCCGCGATGGGCGGCTCGTTCGGCGGGTACATGGCCAACTGGGTCGCCGGCCACACCGACCGGTTCCGCGCGATCGTCACGCACGCGAGCCTGTGGGCGCTCGACCAGTTCGCGGGCACGACCGACAGCTCGTCCTACTGGCAGGAGATCTTCACGCCCGAGGCGATGATCGAGAACTCACCCCACCGCTTCGTGCGGGACATCTCGACGCCGCTGCTCGTGATCCACGGCGACCGCGACTACCGCGTGCCGATCGGCGAGAGCCTGCGCCTCTGGTCGGAGCTCAACGAGCACTTCGGCGAGGACGACGGCACGACGGTGCACCGGTTCCTGTACTTCCCCGACGAGAACCACTGGGTGCTGAAGCCCCAGCACGCCGTCGTCTGGTACGAGACGGTGTTCGGCTTCCTCGGCGAGCACGTGCACGGCGAGCCCGCGCCGAAGGTCGCCGGGCTCGGCTGACGCGAGGGCGCCGCGGCGGGGGCGTGTTCCGGGGGCGCAACTGGTCGCGTCGGATGCCGGGGCGCGGCATCCCGGGTCCCCGGAACGCCGGCGGCGTCGGTTCCGGGGACGCAACTGGTCGCTTGGACGGCCGGCACGCGGCGCCCCGGGTCCCCGGATCGTCGGACCCCTCCAGCGTGTCAGCGCAGTCGACGCACGGCGTCCCACAGGGCGTCGGCCACGGCGCGCTTGGATCCCGACGCCTCCGCGACGACCTCGTCGGTCCCGTCGATGAACAGCGCCGCGTTCTCGGTGGCCTCGAAGCCCTGCTCCCAGCCGACGCGGTTGACGGTCAGCAGGTCGACGCCCTTCCGCGCCCGCTTGCGGACGCCGCGTTGGCGCAGTTCGTCGTCGGAGTCGGCCGTCTCGGCGGCGAAGCCCACGATCGTCTGCCCGGGCCGGCGGCGCTCGACCAGGCCCGCGAGGATGTCGGGGTTCTCGACGAGGTGGAGGGTGACGGCGCCGTCCTCCTTGCGGATCTTGACGTCCGAGACTTCGGGCACCGAGAAGTCCGCGACGGCTGCGGCCATGACGACGACGTCCGCCTCGGGCGCCGCAGCCCGGACGGCCGTGTCGAGCTCCGCCGCCGTCCCGGCGCGCTCGATCGTGATGCCGGGATGCTGCTCCGCATCGCCGAGCACGCCGTCGTCGACGTGCGCCGCGACGAGGTGCACCCGTGCGCCGCGGTCGGCCGCCGCGACCGCCACGGCCACGCCCTGTCGTCCGCTCGAGCGGTTGCCGAGGTAGCGCACCGGATCGATCGGCTCGCGCGTGCCACCCGCCGACACGACGGCGCGGAGGCCGTCGAGGTCGCGGAGGTCATCGCGGTCGTGGGGGGCACCGGCATCCGTCGTCTGCTCGTCGACGGCCGCGAGGGCGGCCGCGACGATCTCGTCGGGCTCGACCATGCGGCCGAGGCCGCTGTCGCCGCCGGTCAGCGGTCCGTCGGCGGGCCCGACGATGTGCACGCCGCGCTCGCGGAGGGTGGCGATGTTCGCCTGCGTCGCGGCGTGGTCCCACATGGCCGTGTGCATCGCGGGGGCGACGACGACCGGAGCCGTCGTGGCGAGGAGGGTGACGCCGAGCAGGTTGTCGGAGATCCCGGCGGCCATCTTCGCGAGCGTGTTGGCGGTCGCCGGCGCGACGATCACGAGGTCCGCGCTGGTGCCGAGGGTGACGTGGCGCACCTCGGCGACGTCGTCGTGCACACTCGTCGTGACAGGATGGCGGCTGATCGCCTCCCACGTGGCGGTCCCCACGAAGCGGAGCGCGTCCTCGGTGGGAACAACGTGCACCTCGTGCCCGTTGGTCACCAGCGCACGGACCACCTGCACCGTCTTGTACGCGGCGATGCCGCCCGAGACGCCCACGACGACGAACATGGTCCGATCCTCCCACGGGGTCGGACGCGAAAGGCCGGAACGATGTGCACCGTCATCGTCCACGTCCCGGAGGATCCCGCCGCGGCGATCCGGCTGCTCGCCGTGCGCGACGAGGACCCGGGGCGCGCATGGGATCCGCTCGGCGCCTGGTGGCCGAACCGTCCCGGTGTCATCGGGGTGCGCGACACCCGCGCCGGCGGCGCGTGGCTCGCGGCCGATCCCGCCGGTGCGCGTCTGGCCGTCGTCCTCAACCGCGCCGACCTCATCGACGACACCCTCGCGACGGGCTCGCGCGGGCACATCGTGCTCGACGCAGCCTCCGGGGGCGGACTGCCGGACGCCCCGCCTACCCACGGTTTCAACCTCCTGACGGTGACCCCCGGTCGTGCGCGCGTCGCGATGTGGGACGGCGCCGCCGTCCGCGCCGTCGGCCTCGCCCCGGGCGTGCACATGATCGCGCACGACGACGTGGACGACCCGAAGACCGCGCGCATCGTCGCGTGGCACGACGCCTTCGCCGCGCCGGCGGACGACGACTGGGTGGCGGACTGGCTGGGTGCCCTCGAGCGCACGACGGCGCTGCCCCCGACCGACGACCGCGCGATCATCCGCGACAACCGGCCGCACGGGTATCCGACGCTGTCGCTGCTCGTGTGCGCGGCATCCGTCTCCGCAGGCGGCGCCGAGGTCGTCTACGGCGAGCTCGACGAGCCCGGCGCCTGGAACAGCCTGCAGCTGCGCTGAGCGGAGTCGGATGCCGGTGGTAGCTTCGCGGGCATGGTGGAACCGGCATCCGAACCGATCTTCTTCGCCTCGGCGACGGAGTTCGGCGACTGGCTCGAGGCGCACCACGCGACCGCTCCCGAGGTGTGGACGGTGTTCTACAAGAAGGGCGACCCGCGTCAGGGGCTGACGTGGGCCGACGCGGTGCCCGAGGCGCTGCGCTTCGGGTGGATCGACTCGATCAGCCGCGGCATCGGCGACGGCGCCCGCATCCAGCGGTGGACGCCGCGGAAACCTCGCTCGGTGTGGAGCGCCGTCAACATCGCGCACGTCGAACGCCTGCACGCCGAAGGACGGATGCATCCGGCCGGGCTGGCCGCCTATGAGAAGCGCACGGCCGACCTCACCGGGGTCTACTCGCACGAGCAGCGCAACGAGCTGACGGTGGAGCAGGCGGCATCCCTCGCCGCGAACCCCGCCGCCCAGGCGTTCTGGGATGCCGCGACGCCGTCCTACCGGCGGGCGGTCGCGAACTGGGTGCAGAGCGCCAAGCGCGAGCAGACGCGCGCCGACCGGCTCGCGACGCTCGTCGAGGACTGCGCGGCCGGGCGGCTCGTGCCGTTCCAGCGGTACGGCGAGCCACCCGCGTGGCTGGCACGTGCCGCCGCGGCGGCTGCCTCAGCCGCGCAGGAGTGACGCGCGCGCCGCATCCTCCGTCACGAGCGCCGCGTTGAGCCCGGCACCCGCCATCGATCCCTGCCCCATCGACAGCGGCACGTTGCCGAACGGCGTGACGACGTTGCCGGCGGCGAACACGCGCGGGTGGCTGGTGGCGCCGCGCATGTCGACACGGAGCCCCTCCCCCGGGGTGTCGGACACGGCGAGGGCCAGGTTCTCGGCGAAGGCGAGGCTCAGCCGGGGCGTCGGCGCGGTGAGCAAGGCGTCGATCGGGTGCGCGGTCCCGTCCGCCGTCACGGCTGCGACGATCGCGTCGTCCTCGGTGCGCAGTCGGGTGACGGGGGAGGTGACGATCCGGATGCCGCGCGCCGAGAGGCGGCCCGCGACCGTCTCGTCGAGCTCGCCCATCGCGGCCGTGAACGCCGTCACGTCATCGCTCCACTGCCGGATGAGCTCGATCTGATGCAGGCTCGCGGGCGACGTCGCGAGCACGCCGAGGCGGCGGCCCGCGACCTCGTAGCCGTGGCAGTACGGGCAGTGGAAGACGCCGCGGCCCCACTGCTCGCGGAGCCCGGGGATCTCGGGCAGGTCGTCGACGACACCCGTCGTGAGCACGACGCCCCGGGCGGAGACCTCTCCGCGCTCGTGGGTGACGGTTATCCGGTCGCCGTCGTCGGCGAGCGACAGGACGGCCCCGTCGAGGAACTCGACCCCGTAGGCGCGTGCTTCGGCGCGTCCGGTCTCGAGGAGGTCGGCGGGGGAGCGGCCGTCGTGACCGAGGACGCCGTGCATGTGCGCGGCGAAACGGTTGCGGGGCGCGCCGGCGTCGATCACGAGGGTGCGGCGTCGGGCGCGGCCGAGCATCTGGGCGGCGCTGAGGCCGGCGGTGCCGCCGCCCACGATGACGGCGTCGTAGCGGATGTCTGTCATGGCCCCCACCCTGTGTCGGAGGCGGTGCTTTCGGCAAACGGTCTTGCGGAGATGGCAAACTGATCCGCATGGCGATGGATCTCAGTCGGATCGGTGCGCGGCTGCGCGCGGCGCGGCAGCAGCGCGGATGGACCTTGGCCGACCTCGCGTCGAAGGCGGGGATGTCGACGAGCACGCTCTCACGGCTGGAGTCCGGGCGACGCCAGGCATCCCTCGAACTGCTGCTGCCCCTCGTGTCAGTCCTCGATCTGCGTCTCGACGACCTCGTGCGCGGGGAGCCCGCCGACCCGCGGGTGCGGCGGGCGACCGAGCGGCGGCACGGCAGAGTGGTCGCGCCGCTCACGCTCGAGCACTCGCCGGTGCAGACGTACAAGATCCGCTTCCCCGCCTCCGGTGCCGCGCCGTCGCCGAAGGTCCACGACGGGGTGGAGTGGTTCTACGTCCTGAGCGGCACGATCCGGCTCGTGCTCGACGGGCGGGAGCATCTCATCGGGGCGGGCGAGGCGGCGGAGTTCGACACGCGCCTGCCGCACAGCATCAGCGCCACCTCGGACGGCCCGGCCGAGGTGGTGAGCATCTTCAGCGCGTCGGGCGAGCGCATCCACGTGCACGGGGCGTGACGGTGTCGGGGACCGGTCGTACCGTGTCGCCATGGAAGCCGATGAGCTGTTCCTCCAGGCGGATGCCGCGTTGCGCTCCGTCATCGATCGCATCGACCCGGCCGACCTGTCGAAGCCGGCGCCGCAGGAGTGGACGTCCACCCCTGACCCCACCTTCCGCGACATCCTCTTCGCGCACGCGTACGACGAGGCGTGGGTCCCCGATGTCCTCGCCGGGAAGTCGGTCGCCGACGGCGACGACTTCCGGGATGCGGACCTGCTCGGCGACGAGCCGATCGGGTCGTACGACCGGCTGAACGACACCGCGACCGCTGCGGTGCGCGAGGGCGTCGCGCCGGGAACGGTGTTCCGCTTCCAGTACGGCGACTATCCCGCGAACGAGGGGTATGCGCACCTGGCGACGTACCGCGCGTTCCAGGCGTGGCTGATCGCGAAACGGCTCGGCATCCCGTTCCACCTGTCGCCCGAGCTCATCGCGGGGTTGAACGAGCACGTCGTGCCGCACGCCGACGAGTGGCGCCAATGGGGTGTGTTCCCGCCGGCGATCGAACCGCCCGCGGGTGCCGACGACGAGACGCGGCTGCTGTGCGCGGTGGGGTACTGGGAGTCCTGAGCCTCAGCGTTCGTGCACGGCGAGCACGTTGCCGGCCGGGTCGCGGAACCATGCGATCACCGGCCCGCCCGTCTCGCGCATGATGCCCTTCGAGTCGGTGGGCATGTCGTCGTAGATCGCGGTCTCGACACCCTTCGCGTTGAGCTCGTCGACGGCGGCGTCGACGTCGTCGACGGGGAAGTTGAGGATCGTGAAGTCGGCGGGCCCGTGGTGCGGCTTCGCATAGATGAGCACAGCGGCTCCCGACGCCAGGCGGAGCTGCAGGAAGCCGTTGTCGAGTGTGACGACCTCCAGGCCGAGGGTGTCGGCATAGAACTCTCGCGCCGCCTCGATGTCGTCGACCGCGAAGCCGCTGGACGCGCCGTCTACCCGGAACATGGTCGTCTCCTTCGCCGAGGTGTGCGACCAGGGTCCCGCTGCGGCTGGGAGTTATCCAGGGTCAGTCGTTGCCGTTCTCGGCGTCGCTCGGTGAGGAGAAGACGGGCACGGATGCCGGTCGTCCTGAGGCGACAGCGAGGAGCGCGACGATGCCGAGACCGAGGGTGCCGGCGAGGAAGCCGATCATCCCGAGGGCGGAGACGAGTCCGACGGTCTGCATCGCGGTCGCCTGATCCATCATGAGGAGCTGGCCGAGGGCGACCGATGCCACCTGCACACCGAGGGCGATCGCCGGCATCCACCGCCACCGGCGCGGGACGACGCCCGCGCGTGCGATCTGAACGACGGCGACGAGGCTGAGCGCGAGCGGGACGAGGATCGTGACCTCCCACGGGACGATCGGCGTCGGGTTCGTCGGGTCCTGGAACAGGCCGATGACCCGCATCGCGGGCGACCAGAGCGCGAGGAGGATGAGCGCGATCGTGCCGAGCGGCCTCCGCGCGGTGACGCTGTCGTGCGACGACGAGCCGATCGCGAACACGAGGACCGACTCTGCCCACAGGATGTCGACGAGGAGGGCGAGGGTGCCGGTGAGGGGCGTTCCCAGGGCGGCACCCTGCAGCATCCCGGCGACACCCGCGGCGATCAGTCCGACGCCGCCGATCGTCCAGGTGAGTCTGCGCCCGCGCATGCCTGCACGCTAGCGCGTGCCGTCGCGGAGAGGTGTGGTTCGGGCAGGGGCGGCGTTCCCCTGTCGCAACACGCCGCGGTGGCCTGCGGCACTTTGGGACGGGGGAAGGCGGGGGGCGTGGTTCGCTCGCCTGTCGCAACATGCCGCGGTGGCCTGCACTTCGTGACAGGGGAGCGGTGGTGGAGAGGCCCGGTGCCGTTCAGGGGAAGGGGGATGCCGGGGGCGGCGAGGCTGGCGGTTCGGGGTGTCGAGCGCGAGGCCACGGTGCCGAAAGCGATGTCGGAACCCCCTCCTAGTCTGGGACTATGTCCAGTTCGGTTGAGGGTCGCGATGAGGTCCCGGAGGGGATCCCGTCGACGCTGGACTGGGTGGTGATGTGCGCCGATATGGCGACCGTGCACGCCGCGCAGCGGTACGCGTGCATCGTCGAGTTGTGGGATGACGCGATCGCCGACGCCCGCCGCCGGGAGGAACCCGTCGCGTTCGTGGAACGGGCGGTGCGGCTCGAAGTCGCAGCCGCGTTGCGGATCACCGAGCACGCCGCGGGACGGTTGATGGGTGTCGGGCACGCGCTGATGCGTCGGTACCCGCAGGTGTGGGAGGCGATGAGCCGCGCGGACATCACCGACACCCACGCGACGATCATCGTCGACGGTTTGGATCAGCTCGACGACGTGACGGCGGGGTTGGTTGCTGAGGTGCTGAGCCTTGCGGAGGAGTTGCCGACGGGTCCGTTCCGGCGGGCGATGAAACGCATCGTCGACCGGGAGCAGGAAGCGACCCTCGCTGAGCAGCACGCCGCCGCGGTCGCGCACCGGTACGTGCGGGTGGATGCGGGGGTGGATGGGATGGCGTGGCTGAGCGCGCACCTGCCCGCGGTGGAAGCGCACGCGATCGCCGGCAGGCTCACCGCGATCGCGAAGACCCTCCACTCCGCCGACGATGAGCGCACCCTGGACCAGAAACGCGCGGACGTGTTCGGAGACCTCCTCCTCGACGGTGAGACCGACGCGCTCCCCGATACCGCGCGAGGGATCCGCCCGACTGTGGCGGTCACCGTGCCCGCCCTCACCCTCCTCACCGGCGACGGCCCTGCCGCCCAGGTCGACGGCGTCGGCCCCATCCCAATCGACCGCGCGAGGGAACTGTGCGGAGCAGCATCCGGGTGGATGCGGGTGCTCACCCACCCCGAAACCGGTGTCGTCCTCTCTGTCGGGCGAGACACCTATCGCCCACCGGCAGACCTGCGACGGCTGGTCACCTGGCGGGCCGCCCGGTGCATGGCACCCGGCTGCGGGATCCCCGCCGACCGGTGCGACCTCGACCACACCATCGACTGGCACCACGGCGGGACCACCGCCGCCGACAACCTCGCCCCGCTGTGCCGCGGGCATCACACCCTCAAACACCACTCCGACTGGCAGGTCAGAGCCAAACCCGGCGGCGCACTCGAATGGACCTCACCCGCCGGCCGGGTCTACCTCGTGAGGCCCGAGCGCCGCATCCCCACCTTCGCCACCGACCCACCCGGACCGCCACCGTTCTAGCCGAGGGTCAGTCCGTCACCTCTACGGTCACGATGAAGCCATCGTCAGATACGTCGATGAGGCGGTCGGTGTACAGCTCGATGACGTCACCCGCGTCGTCTTCGTCCATCCCGCGGAGGGCGCGCCCGCTGGGCACTCGTGCGATCGTCGTACGCGAGCCATCTCGCTCGATGGCCTCCAGCTCCACGATCGTGCCGGTGACGTCGGTGACCTTGAGGCCCTCCGTCTCATCCAAGCCGTGATGCGTCTCGACGAGCCGGCCATCGGGCGCTGCCATCACGGTCCACTCCACGTTCGTGAACCGGACGAGCTCAGGGCCGCAGCAGCCGTGCTCCCAGCCACCGACCTCGATCTCGAGGCGCATCAGGCCCCTCAGGCCCGGTGGTCGCGGTAGTACTCCAGCAGCGCCTTGGTCGAGGCATCCTGCGACTCGAACGCGTCGCTGTCGCCCTCGATCGCCGGTGCAATCTGCATCGCGAGCTGCTTGCCGAGCTCCACACCCCACTGGTCGAACGAGTTGATGCCCCAGATCACGCCCTGCGTGAAGGTGATGTGCTCGTACAGCGCGACGAGCTCGCCGAGCACCCGCGGCGTCAACGACGGCGCGAAGATCGACGTCGTCGGACGGTTGCCCGGGAACGTCCGCGCCGCGACGAGCGCGCCGGTCGTGCCCTCGGCCTCGACCTCCTCGGCCGTCTTGCCGAACGCCAGCGCCTTCGTCTGCGCCAGGAAGTTCGCCAGGAACAGCCCGTGCACGTCACGATCACCGTCCGTCAGCGCGTACGCCGGGTTCGCGAACGCGATGAAGTCCGCCGGGATCAGCCGCGTGCCCTGGTGGATCAGCTGGTAGAACGCGTGCTGCCCGTTCGTCCCCGGCTCACCCCAGAACACCTCGCCGGTGTCGGTCGTGACGGGGGAGCCGTCCCACCGCACCGACTTGCCGTTCGACTCCATCGTCAGCTGCTGCAGGTACGCGGCGAACCGACTCAGCTGCTGCGCGTACGGCAGCACCGCGTGCGACTGCGCGCCCAGGAAGTTCGTGTACCAGACGTTCAACAGCCCCATCAGGACCGGGACGTTCTGCGCCAGCGGCGTCGTCCGCACGTGCTCGTCCACGGCGTGGAACCCGGCCAGCAGCTCGCGGAACGTGTCGGGTCCGAACTCGATCACGAGCGACAGCCCGATCGCCGAATCCACCGAGTAGCGGCCACCCACCCAGTCCCAGAAGCCGAACGCGTTCGCCGTGTCGATCCCGAACTCCGCGACCTTGTCGAGCGCCGTCGACACCGCGACGAAATGGTGGGCGACGGCATCCTTCTTCTGCTCGTCGCTGCCGTCGATCGCCCCCGCCGACGCGAGGCCCTCCCACAGCCAGTCCCTCGCGAGGCGCGCGTTCGTCAGCGTCTCGAGCGTCGTGAACGTCTTCGACGCGACGATGAACAGCGTCGTCTCGGGGTCGAGGTCCTTCGTCTTCGACGCGATGTCGAACGGGTCGATGTTCGAGACGAAGCGTGCCGAGATGCCGGCATCCGCATACGGCTCCAGCGCCGCCGAGATCATCACCGGGCCGAGGTCCGACCCGCCGATACCGATGTTGACGACCGTCTCGACCTTCTTGCCCGTGATGCCGGTGAACTCACCCGACCGCACCCGTCCGGCGAACTCCGCCATCGCGTCGAGCACGCCCTGCACATCGGCGTCCACGTCCTGGCCATCGACCGTCAGCGACGGCACGGCGTCGGCCGGACGGCGCAGCGCGGTGTGCAGCACGGCGCGGTCCTCGGTCGTGTTGATGTGCTCGCCCGCGAGCATCGCGGCGTACCGCTCGGCGACACCGGTCTGCTCGGCGAGACGCACCAGCGCGGCGACGACCTCGTCGGTCACGAGGTTCTTCGACAGGTCGACGTGCAGATCCGCGACGTCGTGCGTCAGCTTGGCGACGCGCTCCGGGTCCGACGCGAACCAGCCGCGGAGGTCCGGGGTGAAGCCCGCCTTCAGCGACTCGAGTTCAGCCCAGGCGGAGGTGGTGGTGGCATCGATCGGAGCGTTGGTCACCCCTCAACGCTACTCACGTTCTCGAGGCTCCGTCCACGCATGACAGACGCGCCGATCCGGCCCTCCGCCAGTGTCACCACCTCATCGACCTCCCCGAGTTCGCCGAGGTCGTGCGTCACGACGACGACCGCCGCGCCCCTGCCCGTCGCGACGCGCAGAGCGGATGCCGCGGCCCGCCGCGACGCGTCGTCGAGACCGCTCGTCGGCTCGTCGAGCAGCAGCAGAGCCGCGTCCTGCGCGAGGGCCTCGTCGTCGTCGACCTCGAGACGGACGAGATCGTGCACACCGTCGCCCCCGACCACGTCCCCAACGAGATCGCCGTCGTGGGCTGACCCGCACAGCGTCGAGCCGACGCGAAGTGCTGCCTCCACGGGGTGTGGAGCGCACGTCGCGTCGGCTCGTGGCGCGAGGCGGGTCAGTCGGCGGGGCGGAAGGTGGCGGAGCCGGCCGAGACCTGCACGTCGACGGTGCGGGTGGCGCCGTCGGACGTGTCGAGCTGGTTGTCGAACGAGCCCGCCGAGACGTCGGAGGTCACGTCGTACGGCTCGTTCGGGACGGTCGCAACGAGGGTGCCGGCGCTGACGTCGGCTCGGATCTCGTCGAGCGCAGTGCCCGTCAGGTCGGCGATGATCTGGCCGGCGCCGATCGTGAGGTTCGCGCGCGCGGCGCCGTCGACGCGCACATCCGCCTCGCCGGCGCTCACGTCGACCCGCACGTCGTCGGCGGTGCCCGAGACGTCCGCATCGCCCGCGCCGACGTGCAGCTCCAGGCGCCCGTAGGTGCCATCGGCGGTGAGCGAGCCCGCCGAGACGTCGAAGTCCGCGTCGAGCCGCTGCTGCTCCATCGCGGCGGGGAGGGTCAGGGTGGCCCGGTTGTCGTCCCAGCCGAACCCGACCTGGAACGCCCACCAGGGGCGGTCGTTGCTGAGGCTGAGGGTAGCGTCGCGACGCTCGAGTCTCCAGTTCCCGTCGCCGCCGGCGACGTCGAGGATCGCCTGGTCGACGTCGGCGTACTGCACCACCACGTGGCCCGCCGAGACGTCGAGCGACAGGGCGTCCACCCCGCTCGTGTCGGCGGTTCCGCCGCCGGTGCCGCGAACGGACGCGGCGTAGGCGATCGAGCCGATTCCCGACACCAGTGCGCCGAGCAGCAGCACGCCGCCCAGGCACATCGCGATGATGGCGACGATCTGCGCCGACGGGCGCGGCGGCTGGGGCTGCGGCGGCTGCGTGCCGGTGGGTGCCGACGCGGTGGGCGGGGGAGTGAGGTCGATGCTCATCGGAGTGTTCCGTTCTGATCGGGATGCCCGGGGGCGGGCGGTGCGCTGTGTTCGAGGTGGACGAGCGCCGCGAGCACCCGTCGGTTGCCGTGCTCGTCCTGTTCGAGGCCGAGCTTCTGGAAGAGGGAGGTGATGTACTTCTCGACGCTCGCCTCCGAGACGAACAGCGCCGCCGCGATCGCGGCGTTGCTCTTGCCCTCGGCGATGAGCGCGAGCACCGAGCGTTCGCGATCGGTGAGGCGCGACATCCGCTCATCCCGGGCGCGGCGCGTCAGCAGTTGCGCCACCACCTCTGGGTCGAGGACCGTCGCGCCGGCGGCGATCCGATCGATCGAGTCGAGGAAGTCCCGCACATCGGCGACACGGTCCTTCAGCAGGTACCCGAGGGCGGCGTTCTGGCCGGTGATGAGGTCGCTCGCGTACCGTTCCTCGACGTACTGGCTGAGCACCAGGACGGGGAGGGTCGGATGCTGCGCCCGCAGCGTCAGCGCGGCCCGGATGCCCTCGTCGGTGAAGGTCGGCGGCAGCCGCACGTCGAGGATGCAGAGCTCGGGCCCGGTCTCGGTCACCGTGTCGACGAGGGCGTCGGCGTGGGGGAGGGCTGCGACGACGGTGTGACCGGCGTCCTCGAGCACGCGCACCAGGCCTTCGCGCAGCAGCGTGGAGTCCTCGCAGATCAGGATGCGCACGGGACCGTCACCTCCAGGGACGTCGGCCCACCGGCCGGGCTGTCGAGTGTCGCGGTGCCGCCGGCGGCGAGCACCCGGTTCATGATCCCGTCGAGGCCGCCGCCGGGGAGCACACGCGCTCCGCCGATGCCGTTGTCCTCGACGCGCGCCCAGATGAGCCGGCCGGTCTGGGCGTCGCCGCGGCTGCGGACCACGACGCGCACCTCGGTGGCGCGGGCGTGCTTGGCGGCGTTGGTGAGGGACTCGGCGATGACGAAGTAGACCGCCGCCTCCGAGGTGGCGCTGCACCTCTCGTCGAGGCGGACGTTGAGGGCGACGGGCACGTGCGACCGTGCCGCGAGGGCCGAGAGGGCGGCATCCAGTCCCCGGTCGTCGAGGACGGACGCATGGATGCCGCGGGCCAGCTGTCGTAGCTCGGTGATGGCGGCCTTCGTCGAGGTGTGCGCCTCGTCGATCAGCGCCTTCGCGGCGACCGGGTCGGAGTCGATCTTCTGCTGCGCGAGCCCAAGGGTCATCCCGACCGAGACGAGCCGCGGCTGGACGCCGTCGTGCAGGTCGCGTTCGATGCGGGTGCGCTCGACCTCGCTGGCCCGCACGGCGCCGGCCCGCTGGGCTCCCGCGGTGCGTGCCTGTTCGGCGAGGACGGCCTCCCGCGAGGGGACGAGGATCGACCGGGTCAACAGGTCGTCGAGGAGCGAGATGCCGAACAGGATGCCGAGGCCCACCAGGGCCGCGACGATGCCCCCGGCGACGGCCCAGCCGTCCGCGACGGCGATCCCGGTAAGGGGCAGCGTGCCGCCCGCATCCCCGGTCAGCGGTGAGAACGCGAGGCTGACCGACCCGATGACCGCCCACGTCGCCCCGATGACGATCCAGCCGAGGACGGTGGCGATCGCGAGGCTGCCGATGCCGCGCCACATCCCGCCGTCGACGAACTGCAGCCACAGGGTGCGGAGCAGTCCGCGGAACCCGGGCTGCCCGCTCGTGCGGATCCGGAGCGGCGGGATGCCGTGCCGGTACAGGCCCTCGGCGCGCTCGTGCTCGAGCCACGACGCCGCCCACGCGAGGTACAGCGCCGCGATGAGGAAGAGGATGCCGATGCCGAGGACGAGCACCGTACCGATCCCCGTGCTGACCAGGGTGACGACGGTGGTGAGGATGCCGGTGCCCGCCACCGCGACGGCGGCCAGCTGCGCGAGGGCGCCGAGGCGCCGCAGCGGCCGGAGCCGTCGGGGCGGGACGGAGGTGTCGGAAGTCATGTCACCACGCTAGGGGCGGGGTCCGCGGGCCACATCGGGGCCGTCCGGAGACCTCCGTTCGGGTTATCCCCCGGCCTGGGCGAGGCCGTCGGCGTGGCCGCGGGCGTACGCCTCGCGCGTTCCCTCACCGAACAGGTCCCGCTCGGCGGGCCGCACGATCGAGCGGGCGCCGGGCAGGTCGAGGTCGCCGACGAGGTCGCCGCGGCCCCGGACGACGGCCACCGGCATCCCGCTCGACTTGCGCTTGACGAGGTCGGCCGCGCCGGCGAGCTCGTCGGCGACGCAGGGGAGCGTGACGGCGAGGGGGCGGCCCGAGGCATCCGTCGCGCCGCGCAGGTCCTCGATGACGACCACTCCGGCCGCGCCGATCGCGCTGTCGGTCTGGCCTTCGCGCCACGCGCGGCCCAGGGTGTCCGAGACGATCACGCCGATGCGGGCGCCGGTCCGTTCGCGGATGCCGGCGGCCAGCGCGCGCCCCGAGGCGTCGGGGTCTTCGGGCAGCAGCAGGATGAGCCCGTCGGGGGTGTTGCTCGCGTCGACGCCCGCTGCGGCGGCGACGATGCCGAGGCGGCTCTCGACGATGCGGACCGTGCCGGCGTCGTTCTCGGCCACGATCCGCACGGTCTCCTCAGCGATCGCGGCATCCCGCTCGGCGGCGGGACGGTAGCGGCCCTCGGCCTTGGAGACGATCTTGCTCGTGACGACGAGGATGTCGCCGTCCGCGAGCGTGCCGGCCGCGGCCCGGACGATCTCGTCGACGAGGTCCACGCCGGGCGTGATCTCGCCGATGCCGACGAGCGGCCAGACAGTGAGCGGGGCGGGGGTGTCGGGCATCGGCCCAGGATACGGCGACCGTACCCTGGGGGAGTGCCCCCGACTGCTGCGCCCCGCGTCGTCCTGCTCGCCGGCGGTGTCGGCGGCTCGACCTTCGCCACCGGCCTCCGCGACGAGCTCCGGGCTCGGGGCGGCGAGCTCGCCGTCGTCTGCAACACCGGCGACGACCTGTGGCTGAGCGGGCTCCGCCTGCAGCCCGACGTCGACTCGATGCTCTACGCGCTCGCCGGCGTGAAGGACCTCGCGCAGGGGTGGGGGCGCGCCGGCGACTCGCGCCGCGTCGCCGATGAACTGGCCGCGTGGAACGTCGGCTGGGAGTGGTTCCTGCTCGGCGACCTCGATCTCGGCGCGCACATCGCCCGCACGTCGTGGCTGCGCGAGGGCCTCACCCCGACCGAGGCGATCGCGCGGCTGCAGGCCCGGTGGGACCTCGGCGCGACCCTCCTGCCGATGACCGACACCGAGGTCGACACCCACGTCGTGCTGGATGCCGGGCGCATGCACTTCCAGGAGTGGTGGACCCGCCACCGCGCCAGGCTCGAGCCCGTCCGCTTCGAGAGCCCCGGCATCGATGCGTCCGTCCCCGCGCCCGGCGTGCGGGACGCGATCGCGGCGGCCGACGCGATTCTCGTCGCCCCCTCGAACCCCATCGTCTCGATCGGTCCGATCCTCGCCGTCCCCGGCCTGGCCGACGCGCTCCGTGCCGCGTCCGCGCCGGTCGTCGGGGTCTCGCCGATCATCGGCGACGCGCCCGTCCGCGGCATGGCCGACGTGTGCCTGCGCGTCGCGGGCGTGCCCTGCACGGCGGCCGGCGTCGCCGGCCACTACGGCGCGCGCGGCGGCGGCGGCGTCCTCGACGCGTGGCTCATCGCCGAAGAGGATGCGGCGGCCGCGGCATCCGTCGACGCCCTCGGCATCGCGGCGCATGTCGAACCGCTCTGGATGTCGGATGCCGCCCGCACCCGCGCGCTCGCCGTCGCCGCGCTCGGCGCCGCGGGGCTCTGAGCGCGAACGCCGCCCTCAGCCCACCGCCGGGGCCTGCGCCGCCTCGGCCAGCGCCTCGGCGACCAGGCGCACGTTCGCGGTGAGGGCACCCGCGGTGACCCGGATGTGCGGCGTGGTCACCTCGTCGGTCGGCGCGCGGTAGGGGGCGCCGGCCGAGACCGCGATGCCCGAGACGGCGAGCCGCATCCGGGCGGCGCGCTCGTCGACGACCGGCACCCACAGGTTGATGCCGTCCGGGTCGCCGACGTCCACGCCGAACCGTCGGAGTGCAGAGGCCATGCTGTCGAGGCGGTCGCGGTAGATCAGTCGTGCGGTGCGCACCCGCGCGACCGCGCCAGGGTCGGTGAGCAGGCCCAGCAGCACGGTCTGCAGCAGGCGCGAGGTCCACCCGGGGCCCAGCATCCGCCTCGCCACGAGACGCTCGACCACGCGCGCCGGGCCGCCCAGGGCGGCGATGCGCAGGTCGGGGCCGTGGGATTTCGAGAAGCTCCGGACGTGCACGACCTGCCCCGGGATCCATCGTGCGAGGGTCACATCGGGGGCCGACGATATGAGGGCGGAGTGGTCGTCCTCGATCACCGTCACGCGACGCCCGTCGGGGGTGTTCATGATGAGCTGCGCGAGCACGCGGGCGCGCTCGACGGTCATCGAGATGCCGGTCGGGTTCTGCGCCCGCGGCTGCAGCACGATCGCGGTGGGCTTCCGGGCGAGCGCTCGCGAGAGCGAGCCGGGCGTCACGCCGTCGCGGTCGAGGGCCAGCGGGATCGGCTCGGCGCCGAGGGCATCGAGCAGGTCGAAGAAGTACGGGAAGCCGGGGGACTCCACCGCGACGCGGTCACCGAAGCGGACGACCTGCTCGAGGGTCCGCGAGATGCCGTCGAGGGCCCCGTCGACGACGGTGAAGGTCTCGATGCCCGGCGCCGGCCACGTCTCGGCGATGTGCGCGTGGAGCTCGGGCAGCACCGGCAGGTCGTGGTAGCGACCGGTGTCGGCGCGGGGCGCCACGTGCGAGAAGGCGTTCTCGAGCGCCGGGAGCATCGCCGGGTCGGGTGTGCCGTGCGAGAGATCCAGCCGCACCGGCTGTGCGCTCCCGGCGAGGCCCTGCACGCGCGGGCTCAGCCACTCGCGCGGTTCGGCGCGCACGAAGCTGCCGGCGCGACCGCGCGAGACGATCGTCCCGGCATCCGACAACGCGCGCCACGCGGCCGCGATCGTGCCCGCCGAGACACCTAGGGCCGCCGCCATCTCGCGCACCGTCGGCAGACGCTCGCCCGGCTCGAGCGAGCCGTCGGCCACGAGACGCGCGATCTCGCCCGCCATGCCCAGCGGGGTGCGGGACTCGAGCGACTCGGGGCGCAGCATCCGTCGTCCTCACGTACGGGGAGGTGTCCAGAGGATTAACGACCGCGACACATCCGGAAACTGTCGAGAAATGTTCAAGCAGGACAGTAACAGAACCGAGGGAAGGAAGACCGAGATGGCAACGGTGAGAGCGGCGATCACGCAGACGACGTGGACCGGCGACAAGGAGTCGATGCTCGACAAGCACGAGCAATTCGCGCGGGAGGCCGCAGCGCAAGGCGCTCAGGTCATCTGCTTCCAGGAGCTCTTCTACGGTCCGTACTTCGGCATCACGCAGGACAAGAAGTACTACCGCTACGCCGAGCCCGTCGACGGCCCCATCGTGCAGCGCTTCGCCGCGCTCGCGAAGGAGCTGAACATGGTCATGGTCCTCCCCATCTACGAAGAGGCGCAGACCGGCGTGTACTACAACACGGCGGTGGTGGTGGATGCCGACGGCACGATCCTCGGCTCGTACCGCAAGCACCACATCCCGCACGTCGAGAAGTTCTGGGAGAAGTTCTACTTCCGTCCGGGAAACCTGGGGTACCCCGTCTTCGACACCGCGGTCGGCAAGGTCGGCGTCATCATCTGCTACGACCGGCACTTCCCCGAGGCGTGGCGCGAGCTCGGTCTCAACGGCGCCCACCTCGCCTTCAACCCGAACGCCACCAAGCCCGGTTTGTCGAACCGGCTGTGGGAGGTCGAGCAGCCCGCCGCCGCCGTCGCGAACGGCTACTTCGTCCTCGCCCCCAACCGCGTCGGCCGCGAGGACAACGAGTACGGCGACGAGGCGGTCACCTTCTACGGCACCAGCCAGATCGTCGACCCGCGCGGCAACTACGTCGGCGCGCTCGGTTCCGGCACGGACGAGGAGATCCTCATCCGCGACCTCGACATGGACCTCGTCCGCGAGATGCGCGACGACTGGCAGTTCTACCGCGACCGCCGCCCCGACTCGTACGCCGAGATCGTCGCCCCGTAATCCACGGCCCATCGGAGGACCCATGCCCACCACGCTCATCACCGGCGGCACCGTCGTCTCGTCGACCGGCCGCGGCCCCGCCGACGTCCTCATCGACGGCGAGACGATCGTCGCCGTGCTGACGCCCGGCTCCACCCTGCTCGGGCACGACCTCGCGGCGTCCGTGGACACCGTCATCGACGCGACGGGGAAGTACGTGATCCCCGGCGGCATCGACGCGCACACGCACATGCAGCTGCCCTTCGGCGGCACGAGCGCCTCCGACACCTTCGAGACCGGCACTCGCGCCGCCGCCTGGGGCGGGACGACCACGATCGTGGACTTCGCCGTGCAGCGCCAGGGCGAGCGGGTCGAGGACGGCCTCGCCGCCTGGCATGCGCTCGCCGCGGGGGAGTGCGCGGTGGACTACGGCTTCCACCAGATCATCGGCGGGGTGGACGAGCACTCGCTCGCCGCGCTCCCCACCCTGATCGATGAGGGCATCACGAGCTTCAAGATGTTCATGGCCTACCCGGGGGTCTTCTACGCCGACGACGCGCAGATCCTGAAGGCCATGCAGGTCTCGGCCGAAACGGGACTGCTCACGATGATGCACGCCGAGAACGGCCCGGTCATCGACGTCCTCGCCGAACAGCTCGTCCGCGCCGGCAACACCGACCCGTACTTCCACGGCAAGGCACGCGTGTGGCAGGCCGAGGAGGAGGCGACCCACCGCGCGATCATGCTGTCGAACATCACCGGTGCACCGCTCTACGTCGTGCACGTGAGCGCGAAGCAGGCCGTCGAGCAGCTCGCCTGGGCGCGCGACAAGGGGCAGAACGTCTTCGGCGAGACCTGCCCGCAGTACCTCTACCTGTCGCTCGAGGAGCACCTGGGCGCCAGGAGCGAGGAGTGGGGGTCGTTCGAGGGCGCCAAGTACGTCTGCTCGACGCCGCTCCGCTCCCGCGCCGAGGGCCACCAGGACCACATGTGGCAGGCGCTGCGAACGAACGACCTGCAGATGGTCTCGACCGACCACTGCCCGTTCTGCATGAAGGACCAGAAGGAGCTCGGCAAGGGCGACTTCCGGGCGATCCCCAACGGCATCGGGTCGGTCGAGCACCGCATCGACCTCATGTACCAGGGGGTCGTGACGGGCGAGATCACCCTCGAGCGCTGGGTCGAGCTCACCAGCACGACCCCGGCGCGCATGTTCGGCATGTACGGCAAGAAGGGCGTCATCGCCCCGGGTGCCGACGGAGACGTCGTCATCTACGACCCCAACGGTCACACCTCGATCGGCTACGAGAAGACCCACCACATGAACATGGACCACTCCGCGTGGGAGGGCTTCGAGATCGACGGGCACGTCGACACCGTCCTCTCGCGCGGCAAGGTCATCGTCGACGACGGCGCCTACCTCGGGCGCAAGGGCGACGGCCGCTTCGTCAAGCGCGGTCTCAGCCAGTACCTCATCTGACCCGAACACCCGAAAGAGGACCCATGGACTTCGGCGTCGTCCTGCAGACGAACCCACCCGCCTCGCGCACCGTGCAGCTGTCGACGCTCGCCGAGGCGCACGGCTTCAGCCACGTCTGGACCTTCGACTCGCACCTCCTCTGGGAGGAGCCGTACGTCGTCCACTCCGCGATCCTCAACGCGACCAAGCGCATCACCGTGGGGCCGTTCGTCACGAACCCCGCCACCCGCGACTGGACCGTCACGGCATCCGTCTTCGCGACCCTCAACGAGATGTACGGCAACCGCACGATCTGCGGCATCGGCCGCGGGGACTCGGCGGTGCGCGTGACCAACGGCAAGCCGGTGACGATGCGGGAGCTGCGCGAGTCGATCCACGTCATCCGCGAGCTCGCCAACTCCCGGCCCGTCGAGTACAAGGGGGCGACGCTCCAGTTCCCCTGGAGCCGCGGATCCGAGCTCGACGTTTGGGTCGCCGCCTACGGCCCGATGGCGCTGAAGCTCACCGGCGAGGTCGGGGACGGGTTCATCCTGCAGCTGGCCGACGTCGACATCGCCGCGTGGATGATCAAGGTGGTGCGGGATGCCGCCGAGGCCGCCGGCCGTGACCCCGATTCGATCGCGTTCTGCGTCGCCGCCCCGATGTACATCGGCGACGACTGGGAGCACATGCGCGACCAGTGCCGCTGGTTCGGCGGGATGGTCGGCAACCACGTCGCCGACATCGTCGCGAAGTACGGCGCGGACGGCGATGTGCCCCAGGCCCTCACCGACTACATCGCGGGCCGCACCGGGTACGACTACAACTCGCACGGCAAGAGCGACAACGACCACGTCGACTTCGTCCCCGACGAGATCGTCGACCGGTTCTGCCTGCTCGGCACGGCCGAGGACCACATCGCCAAGCTCGAGCAGCTCAAAGCGCTCGGCGTGACGCAGTTCGCCGGCTACCTGCAGCACGACAACAAGGAGGAGACGATGCGGGTCTACGGCGAGACCGTGATCCCCGCGCTCTCCGACCACATCGCGGCCAAGTCATGACGCGACGCACAGCAGCCGCGTGGGGGTGGGGCGTCGTCGGCGTCCTCGCCCTCGTCGCGCTGTGGGAGGCGTACAAGTGGCTCGGACCCGCCGACGGTCTCGTCCTCGGTGGCGAGGACGGCCTGCGCGTCCTGCCGCGCACCCACGACCGTGCGATGCCCCACGTCACCGACATGATCGCGCGGCTGTTCGACCCCACCAGCGGCGCCGCGACGCCACCGCTGTGGGCGACCGTCGCGAGTGCCGGCCTGCTCACCCTCGGCATCGCGCTCGTCGGGTGGGTCATCGGCGTCGTCGTCGGCGTCGGCTTCGCCCTGCTGATGCAGCGCTGGCGCATCGTCGAGCGCGGACTCCTGCCCTGGATCGTCGTCTCGCAGACCGTGCCGCTCATCGCCTTCGCCCCCCTCGTCGCCCGCATCGGGTCGCAGATCGACCGAGCCGGGCTGCCCTGGCCGGAGTGGCTGTCGGTGGCGGTGATCGCCTCGTACCTGGCCTTCTTCCCGGTCTCGATCGGTGCGCTCAAGGGCCTGTCGTCGCCCGACGCGATCCATCTCGACCTCATGCGCAGCTACGCCGCCGGTTACGGCCAGACCCTGCGCCGGCTGCGCTTCCCCGCCGCGGTCCCGTACCTGATCCCCGCAGCCCGTCTCGCCGCGGCGAACGCCGTCGTCGGCGCCATCGTCGCCGAGGTGTCCATCGGCATGCGCGGCGGCCTCGGACGGATGCTGCTGCAGGCCGCGCAATCCGCCTCCGCCGACCCCGCACTCCCGTGGGGCCCCATCTTCGGCGCGGTCCTGCTCGGCCTCCTCGTCGCCGGGGTCGTCGCGCTGCTCGCGACGGGACTTCGCCGTTACCGCCGCGGGGAGGCATCCGCATGATCCCCCACCCTCACCCGAGAGGAACGTCCGCATGAGCGAGATCGCCGTCCGCGCCACCGGCGTCGGCCGCACCTTCGGAGGCCGCCGCACCGCTGAGGTGCACGCCCTCACCGGGGTCGACCTCGAGATCGCGGCAGGCGAGTTCGTGTCGCTGATCGGTCCGTCCGGATGCGGCAAGTCGACGCTCATGCGGCTGATCGCCGACCTCGATCAGCCCACGGCGGGCTCGCTCGAGGTCTTCGACAAGACGCCGAAGAAGGCGCGCCTCGACCAGGACTACGGCATCGCCTTCCAACAGGCCGGGCTCTTGCCGTGGCGGACCGTGCTCGAGAACATCGTGCTGCCCCTCGAGCTGCACGGCGTCGGCGGCGCCGAACGACGGGCCCGCGCGGCAGAGCTCGCCGAGCTCGTCGGCCTCACCGACTTCGGCAAGCGGTACCCCGACGAGCTGTCCGGCGGCATGCAGCAGCGCGTCGCGATCGCTCGCGCCCTCGCCGCGCGGCCGAAGCTCCTCCTCATGGACGAGCCGTTCGGCGCGCTCGACGAGATGACGCGCGAACGGATGCAGACCGAACTCACCCGCATCACCGGGGAGACCGGCGCCGCCGTCGTTTTCGTGACGCACTCGATCCCCGAAGCCGTCTACCTGTCCGACCGCGTCGTCGTCATGTCGCCGCGACCGGGCCGCATCACCGATCTCGTCGCCGTGCCGTTCGGGCACGATCGTCCCGACCTCCTGCGGGAGTCGCCGGAGTTCTTCGAGAAGGTGACCGAGGTGCGCGAAGCGCTCCACGGCACGCCCGTCGCCCGAGCGAACGAGCGGTGACGGCATCATGACCGCGACCGAGCGGATCGCCCGCATCGCTGCACCGGTGGCCACCGGCATCCTGCTCCTCGTCCTGTGGCAGGTGCTCTCGGGCGTCAAGATCGGGCGGCTCGCGCTGATCCCCGCCCCCGCCGACGTCGCCGAGACCGCCTTGCGGATCGGCGGCGTGGTCGCCGAGGACGCGCTGGTCACCGGGGGCAACACGCTCGTCGGGCTCGTCGCCGGTACGGTGCTCGGCGTCGCCCTCGCGGCGCTCGCCGCGTGGCTGCGTCCGGTCGACGGCATGCTCGCGCCCCTCGTCGCGGCGATCGCGGTCGTTCCGATCGTCGCGCTCACCCCGCTGCTGAACACGATGCTCGGGGCCTCGGCGCAGACGGGACGCCAGGTGGTCGCCGCGGTCGCCGCCTTCGTGCCGGTCTTCGTCAACGTCCTCCGCGGCCTGCGGCAGTCCCGCCCCGTGCAGCGAGACCTCTTCCTCGCCTACGCGGCGACTCCCGGCCAGCAGTTCCGCGGCCTCACGCTCCCCGTCGCGCTGCCCTACCTCGTCACCGGCATCCGCATCGCCAGTTCGGTCGCCGTCATCTCCGCGCTCGTCGCCGAGTATTTCGGCGGTCCCACCGACGGCCTCGGCACGGCCATCGCCAGTTACGCCAAGACCGGGAACGCGGCCGTCGCCTGGACCTACGTCGGCGCGGCCATCGCCGTCGGTCTCGTCTTCTTCCTCGTCACCGTGCTCCTCGAACGCATCGTGACCAGGCGGAGGCCGGTCTGACACCCGTCGGCCCGGTCCGCTCCACCCACCCACCGCACCACCCGCACCATCCGAACCCGAAAGGAACACCATGCGTCACAGCACCCGACGCCGGTTGGCAGTCGTCACGACCCTGACCGCCGGCGCCCTCGCCCTGTCCGCGTGCGCGGGCACCACGAGCACCACACCCACCGCCGGCGGTGATGACGCCGACTTCACGCCGATCACCGACATCAAGCTGCAGCTGCAGTGGCTGCCGCAGGCGCAGTTCGCCGGCTACTACGTCGCGCAGGAGAAGGGCTACTTCGAGGAGGAAGGCTTCGACAACGTCGAGATCGTGCCCTCGGGCGGCGACATCGTGCCGCAGGACGCGCTCGCCGCCGGTGACGTCGACTTCGCCGTCGCCTGGGTCCCCAAGGTGCTCGGGACCATCGAGTCCACGGGCGTCGAGCTCACCGACATCGCGCAGGTCTTCCAGCGCTCGGGCACGACGCAGGTCTCATGGAAGGGCGACGGGATCACCGACGTCGCGGACTTCGAAGGCAAGCGCATCGGCTCGTGGGGCTTCGGCAACGAGTGGGAGATCTTCGCCGCGATGGCGGCGGACGACCTCGACGCCTCCACCGTGTCGATCACGACGCAGGACTTCTCGATGAACGCCCTGCTCGACGGCGACGTGGATGCCGCGCAGGCGATGACCTACAACGAGCTCGCCCAGGTGCTCGAGGTCGTCAACCCCGATACGGGCAAGCTCTACACGCTCGACGACCTCGACGTCATCTACTACGAGGACACCGAGGGGGCCATGCTGCAGGACGCCATCTGGGCCGACACGCAGCGGCTCGCCGACGACCCGGCCTACGCCGATGCGGCGGTGCGGTTCCTCAAGGCGGTCGCGAAGGGCTGGCTGTACGCGCGTGACAACGTCGAGGACGCCGCCTCGCTCGTGTGGGACGTCGCCTCCAATGCAGAAGCGGCCTTCCCGGTCGGACCGGTGCACCAGCTGTGGCAGCTCAACGAGGTCAACAAGCTCATCTGGACCGACGCGCCCTTCGGGACCGTCGAGCAGGACAAGTGGGACCAGACGGTCGACGGAGCCCTCGCCGCGGTGAACCAGGACGGCATGAACCTCATCACCGAGGAACCCCCGGCATCCGCGTTCTCGAACGAGTACATCGAGAAGGCGATCGCCGAGCTGGAGGACGAGGGCGTCAGCCTCGACGGGGAGTACACGCCCATCGACGTGACCCTCACCGAGGGTGGACAGTAGCAGCACCACCACGACGGTCCCGGGGTGCGAGCCCCGGGACCGTCCTGACAGAGAGCACTCCTCAGATGACCTCCGAAGACCTTGATCTCCGTACCCGCGAACTCGACCGCGCCCACGTCTTCCACTCCTGGTCGGCGCAGGCGCTCATCGACCCGTTCCCCCTCGCGGGCGGATCGGGGGCGACCGTGTGGGACCACGCCGGCACACGCCTGCTCGACTTCTCGAGCCAGCTCGTCAACGTGAACATCGGGCACCAGCATCCCGCCGTCGTCGACGCGATCAAGGCGCAGGCCGACATCATGACCACCGTCGCCCCCTCGACCGCCAACCTCGCCCGGGGCGAGGCGGCGAAGCGGATCGTGGATCTGGCGCCCGACGGGTTCTCGAAGGTGTTCTTCACGAACGGCGGAGCGGACGCGAACGAGAACGCGATCCGGATGGCGCGGTTGCACACCGGGCGGGACAAGGTGCTCTCGCGCTACCGCAGCTACCACGGCAACACCGGGGCGGCGATCGTCGCGACGGGGGATTGGCGCCGCATCCCGAACGAGTACGCGCGGGGCCACGTGCACTTCTTCGGCCCCTACCTGTACCGGTCGGAGTTCTGGGCGACCACCCCGGAGGAGGAGTGCGAGCGCGCGCTGCACCACCTGCGTCGGGTCATCGAGGCGGAAGGCCCGAGCTCCATCGCGGCGATCCTGCTCGAGTCGGTGCCGGGGACGGCGGGCATCATGATCCCCCCGCCCGGCTACCTCGCGGGGGTGCGGCGTCTGGCCGACGAGTTCGGCATCGTCCTGATCCTGGACGAGGTGATGAGCGGGTTCGGCCGAACGGGCCGGTGGTTCGCGTTCGAGGGTCACGACGTGGTCCCGGATCTGATCACGTTCGCGAAGGGCGTGAACTCGGGGTACGTCCCGATCGGTGGGGTGATCATCTCGGATGAGATCGCGGCGACGTTCGACGAGCGGGTGTTCCCGGGCGGGTTGACCTACTCGGGGCATCCCCTCGCGGCCGCATCGGTCGTCGCGACGCTCGACGCGATGCGGGAGGAGGGCATCGTGGAAGGCGCCCGCCGCATCGGGGAGACCGTCCTCGGTCCCGGGCTGCGCGCTCTCGCCGAGAAGCATCCGATCATCGGGGAGGTGCGGGGTGAGGGGGTCTTCTGGGCTCTCGAACTGGTCGCCGACCCCGTCACCCGCGAACCCGTCGCCCCGGCCGTGATCGGCGCGCTGAAGAAGGACCTCATGGCCCGGGGCCTGTTGCCCTTCACCGCCGACAACCGCCTCCACGTCGTCCCGCCCTGCGTCGTCACCGACGACGAGGTGCGACGCGCGCTCGAGATCTACGACGCGGCGCTCGCCGCGCTCTGACCCACCCCATCGGAGGAACCATGACCGACCAGCCTGATGTCGCCGTGCTCGAGCACTGGGTCGACGGCGCCGCGTGGAGCGGCGAGTCCGACCGCACGGCCCCCATCCACAATCCCGCCACCGGAGTCGTCAGCGGCCGGGTCCGCCTCGCGAGCACTGCCGACGTGGGCGCCGCGGTCGACCGTGCCGCCGCCGCCCTGCCGGCGTGGCGCGACGCGAGTCTCGCGAAGCGGCAGGGCGTCATGTTCTCGTTCCGCGAGATCCTGAACGCGCGCAAGGACGAGCTCGCCGCGATCCTCACGGCCGAGCACGGCAAGGTGCTCTCCGACGCCCTCGGCGAGATCGCCCGCGGGCTCGAGGTCGTCGAGTTCGCCTGCGGGGCGGGTCACCTCCTCAAGGGCGAGTACTCCGAGAACGTCTCCACGGGCGTCGACGTCTACTCGGTGAAGCAGCCCGTCGGCGTCGTCGGGGTCATCAGTCCCTTCAACTTCCCCGCGATGGTGCCGCTCTGGTTCCTTCCGATCGCGCTCGTCTCGGGCAACACGGTCGTGCTGAAGCCGAGCGAGAAGGATCCGTCGGCGTCCGACTGGATCGCGCGTGCCCTCGTCGAGGCGGGGCTGCCGGCTGGCGTGCTCAACGTCGTCCACGGCGACAAGGAGGCCGTCGACGCGCTCCTCGACCACCCCACGGTGCGCGCGATCTCGTTCGTCGGGTCCACCCCGATCGCCCGCTACATCTACGAGCGGGCGAGTGCGCAGGGCAAGCGCGTGCAGGCCCTCGGCGGCGCGAAGAACCACATGCTGGTGCTTCCGGATGCCGACCTCGACCTGGCCGCCGACGCCGCCGTCAACGCGGGGTTCGGGTCGGCGGGCGAGCGCTGCATGGCGATCTCGGTGCTGCTGGCGACCGAGCCGATCGCCGACGCCCTCGTCGCGAGGATCGCCGAGCGCGTCGCGACGCTGCGCACCGGCGACGGCACGCGTGGGTGCGACATGGGACCGCTCATCACCCGAGAGCACCGTGACAAGGTCGCCGGATACCTCGCGATCGCCGAGACCGACGGCGCCGAGATCGTCGTCGACGGCCGCGACGTGATCCCGGATGCCGACGGTGATGGCTTCTGGCTCGGTCCCACCCTCATCGACAAGGTGCCGACCTCGTCCTGCGTCTACACCGATGAGATCTTCGGGCCGGTTCTCTCGGTCGTGCGGGTGGCGGGGTACGAGGAGGGTCTCGCGCTCATCGAGGCGAGCCCGTACGGCAACGGCACCGCGATCTTCACGAACGACGGCGGTGCCGCCCGCCGCTTCCAGCGCGAGGTGAGCGTCGGCATGGTCGGGGTCAACGTCCCGATCCCGGTGCCGGTGGCCTACCACTCGTTCGGCGGCTGGAAGGCGTCGCTGTTCGGCGACGCGAAGGCGTACGGTCCGCAGGGGTTCGCGTTCTTCACCCGCGAGAAGGCGGTGACCTCGCGCTGGCTCGACCCGTCGCACGGCGGCCTGAACCTGGGCTTCCCGCAGCACGACTAAGGCCGCCGATGTCCCACCCCACCGACGACATCCTCACCGACCCGGTCGAGGCCGAGCGCCTGCTGGCCTCGACCGGGCGCGAGCTCGAGATGCTCCTGGCGCGCGCCGCCGCCGTCCGCAACGAGGGCCTGGCCACCGCGGGCCGTCCCGGCGTCGTGACCTACTCGCGCAAGGTCTTCCTCCCGCTGACCACGCTCTGCCGGGACCGTTGCCACTACTGCGCGTTCGTCGACACCCCCGCCCAGCTCCTCCGCAAGAAGGCGCCCGCCTACCTCGACGACGCGCAGATCCTCCGGATCGCGCGCGCGGGCGCGGCGCAGGGCTGCAAGGAGGCCCTGCTCACCCTCGGCGACCGGCCCGAGGACCGCTGGCCCGAGGCGCGGGCGTGGCTCGACGCGCACGGCTTCGCCTCGACGATCGACTACGTCGCCCATGCGGCGCGGCTGGTCACCCGTGAGACCGGGCTCCTCGCGCACGCGAACCCGGGGGTCATGTCCGCCGCCGAGCTCGCGGCGCTCCGCCCGGTGTCGCCGTCGATGGGGATGATGCTGGAGACGACCTCGCGCGCCCTGTTCGAGACCCCGGGCGCCGCGCACCACGGCTCTCCCGACAAGGATCCCGCCCTCCGTCTCGCCGTGATCGAGGATGCGGGGCGAGCCCGCATCCCGTTCACCACCGGCATCCTGGTCGGCATCGGCGAGACCCTCGCCGACCGCGCGGCCTCGCTCTTCGCGCTGCGCGACGCGCACGCCCGTCACGGGCACGTGCAGGAGGTCATCGTGCAGAACTTCCGGGCGAAGCCCCGGACGGCGATGGCGGCGGTGGCGGATGCCGATCGCGACGCCTACCTCGCGGCGATCGCCGTCGCGCGACTCATCCTCGGACCCGGCATGCGCATCCAGGCGCCGCCGAACCTCTCCGATCCAGCGGAGCTCGCGTCGCTGCTCGCTGCGGGGGTCGACGACTGGGGTGGGGTCTCGCCGCTGACCGCCGATCACGTCAATCCGGAGCGGCCGTGGCCGCATCTCGACGACCTCGCCGCCCACACCGCTGCGGCAGGCTTCACGCTCGTCGAGCGGCTGACCGCCCACCCCGAGTACGTGCGGGCGCCCGCCGCCTGGATCGACCCCGCCCTCCACGCCGCCGTCGCCTCGCTCGCCGAGCCGGGGACGGGTCTTGCGGGCCGCGCGCGCGCCGCGACGTCACGGCGTCGTCGCGGCACGGCGCTGCTCGAGACGGCGGCGACGACCCCGCGCGAGCTCGATGCGGCCGACTGGGAGCACCTGCTGACGGCGACCGGCGATGATCTGGAACGACTCATCCGCACCGCCGACGACCTGCGGCGCACGACGATCGGCGACACCGTGAGCATCGTCGTCAACCGCAACCTGACGTCGTCCGGTCTGCACCGCGCACCCGTCGGTGCGGGGGCGTTCGGGCTCGCCGACGTCGAGGCGATCGCGAGGGATGCCGCGTCCCTCGGCGCGACCGAGCTCTGCATTCAGGGGCGGCTGGACCCCAGGGAGGACCCGCGCCTGTACGTGGACCTCGTGCACGCCGTGCGCGCGGCCGCGCCGTCGCTGCACCTGCACGCCTTCCGCCCGCAGGATGTCGCCGACCTGGCCGACCGCACGACCATCGGTGTGCCGCACGCCATCGCCGCCCTCCGCGAGGCGGGCGTGGGGACGATGCCCGGAACGGGGGTGAAAGTCCTGGACGACGACATCCGGCGCCGCATCGCCCCCGGCGACCTCGACGTCGATCGGTGGCTCGAGATCATCCGCGCCGAGCATGCGCACGGCATGCGAACGAGCTCGGTCCTCTTCTACGGCCACATCGAATCGGCGGCCGACCGCGTGGCCCACCTGCTGACACTCCGCGGACTGCACGACGAGACCGGCGGGTTCACCGAGTTCGTGCCGATCCCGCTCCCCGGCGGCGGCACGCGCACCGCCGAGCGATCGGACCTCGATGAGCACCGTGCGATGGTCGCCGTCGCGCGCCTGCTCCTGAACGACGGCATCCGCCACATCCAGATCCCCTGGACCCGACACGGGCGGGCGATCACCGCGGAGCTGCTGCGCAGCGGCGGCGACGATCTGGGCGGCACCCTCCTCGACGGGCGCATGCGCCCCGACACAGGGGTCGAGCGGGGGCTTGAGCTGCCCTTCGGTGACGCCTCCCGCTTGGCCGGGTCGCTGCGCCGCCGGCTGCGCGAACGCACCACGACCTACGGGACACCGGCGGAGGCGGCCGCATGAGCGGCCACGCCGAGGTCGTCGTCGTCGGCGCGGGTTTCGCGGGCATCGCGGCCGCGATCGAGCTGCGCGAGGCCGGCCACGACGTGGTGGTGGTCGAGCGGGCGGATCGGGTCGGCGGGACGTGGCGCGAGAACGTCTATCCGGGCGTCGCGTGCGACGTCCCGGCGCACCTGTACAGCCTCGAGCGTCACCCCCACCCCGGCTGGTCGGCCGAGTTCGCCCCGGGCGCCGAGATCGCCGCCTACCTCGAGGGGGTCGTCGACCGCGAGGGTCTGCGGAACGCGATCCGCTTCGGGACGGCACTGACGGATGCCGAATGGGACCCCGTCGCCGAGCGCTGGCGGCTCGGCTTCTCGGCCGGCGGCCCCGACTCGGCCGATGTGCTGGTCCTCGGCTGCGGGCGGTTGTCCGAGCCCCGCATCCCCGACGTCCCCGGTCTGCCCTCTTTTCCCGGAGCAGTCGGCCACACGGCGCGCTGGGACGCGACCGGGTCGGTCGCCGGCACCCGCATCGCCGTCGTCGGGACGGGGTCCAGCGCCGCCCAACTCGTTCCCGAGCTGGTCCGCTCGGGCGCCGAGGTGGTCCTCTTCCAGCGCTCTCCGGCGTGGGTGCTTCCGCGCGGTGGGCGCCGGTACGACGCGCGCGACGCCGAGCTGTTCTCGGCGCCCGGGGCGATCGCGCGCGAGCGGCGGAGGCTCGCGGCGGGCGACGACGAGCGGTTCGCCGCGCGATCGGGGCGGGGCGCGGCATCCGCCCGGGCGCGGCGCGCGGCACTCGCGCACCTGGCCGCGAGCGTGCCCGACCGCGGCCTGAGACGAGCGCTGACGCCCGGGTATCCGTTCGGCTGCAAGCGCGTCGTGCTCTCGGACACGTTCTACCCCGCCGTCGCGGGCGAGGCCGTGACGCTCGAGGCCTCGGCGCTGGCGTCCGTCGCCGGAAACCGTCTCACCGGGGCCTCGGGCGCGGTCCACGACGGGATCGACCGGATCGTCCTGGCCACCGGGTTCGAGACGACGCACCAGCCGTACGCCGGCATCGTGCGCGGCGAGAACGGCGTGACCCTCGCGGAGCACTGGGCGGGCGGCATGAGCGCCGTCGCCTCGACCATGGTCGCGGGCTTCCCCAACCTCTTCGTCATGAACGGGCCGCACTCCGCCCTGCCGCACGCCTCGTCGCTGCTCGTCCTCGAGCGGCAGGCGGACTTCATCCGCCGCACGATCGCGGGCGGCGGCGTGGTCCGGGTCGACGCGGATGCCGAGGCCCGCGCGAGCCTCGATGTCGCCGCACGCGCGGCCGGCACGGCGTGGCTCGGCGGCTGCGAGAGCTGGTATCTCGACGCCCGGTCGGGCGGGGTGGGCGTCCTCTGGCCGGGGACGGTCGCCGAGTTGGCGGCGGCGATGGCGGATGCCGCACGCAGCGCCGTGTCGCGGACCGAGCGGTCCGCGCTGACAGGAGGAGCACGATGAGCGTCCCCATCCGATTCGGGTACAAGGCGTCGGCGGAGCAGTTCGGGCCGGTCGACCTGCTCGAGTTCGCCGTCGCGGCGGAGGATGCCGGGTTCGACAGCGTCTTCATCTCCGACCACTTCCAGCCGTGGATGCACGACGGCGGTCACGCGCCCGCCGCACTGCCGTGGCTCGGTGCGCTCGGCGCCCGGACCTCCCGCATCCTCATGGGGACCTCCGTCCTCACGCCGACCTTCCGTTACCATCCGGCCGTCGTCGCCCAGTCGGTCGCGACCCTCGCGGTGCTGAACCCGGGGCGCATCGTGCTGGGCGTCGGGACCGGCGAGGCGCTCAACGAGGTGACCCTCGGGCTCGACTGGCCCGACCCGCCGGAGCGCTTCCAGCGGCTCAAGGAGTCGATCGCGCTCATGCGCGACCTCTGGGACCGCGAGCGTGTCACGTTCGACGGGGCGTTCTGGAAGGTCGAGGACGCCACCGTCTATGACCGGCCGGACCAGCCGGTGCCGATCTACATCGGTGCAGCAGGTCCCGCCGCGGCGCGCCTGGCGGGGCGGGTGGCCGACGGATTCATCACGACGAGCGGCAAGGCCCGCGGCCTCTACACGGACACGCTGCTGCCGGCCGTGGCCGACGGTCACGCCAAGTCGGAGCGGGGCGACGAGATCGACCGCATGATCGAGGTCAAGGTGTCGTACCATCCCGATCTCGACGTCGCTCGGGAGCGCACCCGGTTCTGGGCCCCGCTCGCGCTCTCCGCCGAGGAGAAGATGGGCATCCACGATCCGCGCGAGATGCAGCGTCGGGCGGCAGCGCTGCCGATCGATCGCGCGGCCTCGCGATTCATCGTCTCCGACGACCCGGACGAGCACGTCGAGCGGATCGCGGAGTACGTCGACATGGGGTTCCGGCACCTGGTCTTCCACGATCCCGGCGCCGACCAGCGCGCCTTCCTGCAGCGGTACGCCGACGACATCCTGCCGCGACTGCGCCGGAGGTTCGCGTGAGGGATCGCGGCTGGGCGGTGATGATCCCGGTCAAGCCGGCTGCCGCGGCGAAGTCGCGCCTCGGCGACGACGCGCGCCGCGGCGACATCGCCCGGGCGCTCGCCCTCGACACGATCGACGTCGCCACCCGGGCGGCGGGGGTGGCGCGCGTCCTGGTCGTGACGGCGGATGCGGCCCTCGCGGATCTCCTCCCCGGTGGCGTCGAGCTCATCCGGGAACGCGCCGCGACCGGGATCGACGCGGCGCTGGCCGCCGCATCCGCCCGCGTCGGACTGCGCCGCCCTCGCGCGGCGCTCCCGGCGGACCTCGCCGCCCTCGCCCCCGCGGAACTGTCGGCCGCACTGGCGATGGCGTCGGCGGCGCCGCGAGCCGTGATCCCGGATGCCGCAGGCACCGGCACGACGCTCCTCACCGCGCGCGCGGGTGTGCCCTGGGCGTCGGCGTACGGTCCCGATTCGTTCGCACGCCACCTCGCGCTCGGCTGCCGCCCGATGCCGGTGCGGGCGACATCGGGGCTGCGGTGGGACCTCGACACGCCCGACGACCTGGCCGGACTGCTGCCGCGAGCGGGGGAGCGCGTGCGGGGCGTAGCGTGAACGTATGGTCACCATTCCCACGGTCTCCCTGAACGACGGCACCGCCTTCCCCCAGCTCGGCCTCGGCACGTACAACCTGCGTGGCGAGGACGGCATCCGCTCGATCGTCGCGGCCGTCGAGGGCGGGTACCGCCTGCTGGACTCGGCGGTCAACTACGAGAATGAGCGCGAGGTCGGCGAGGCCGTGCGGCAGAGCGGCATCCGCGACGACCTCATCGTGACGACGAAGGTCCCCGGCCGGGACCACGGCTACGACGAGACCCGCCGCAGCGCCGAGGGCTCGCTCGAACGGCTCGGGCTCGACCGGATCGACCTGTACCTGATCCACTGGCCCAACCCGAGCGTCGACAAGTACGTCGACACCTTCCGCGCCATGGTCGAGCTGCAGAAGGAGGGCCGCGTCGGATCGGTCGGCGTCTCGAACTTCACCGAGCCGATGCTCTCCCGCGTCATCGACGCGACGGGTGTCGTCCCTGCCGTGAACCAGGTCGAACTGCACCCCTACTTCCCGCAGGCGGCGCTGCGCGCCTTCCACGTCTCGCAGGGCATCCGCACCGAGAGCTGGAGCCCGCTCGCGCGACGCTCCGAATTGTTGAGCGAGCAGATCGTGCTCGACGTCGCCGCCGCCCACGGGGTGACGCCGACGCAGGCGGTGCTGCGCTGGCACGTGCAGCTCGGCAGTACCCCGATCCCGAAGTCCGCCGATCCCGTCCGCCAGGTCGAGAACGCCGACGTCTTCGGGTTCTCGCTCACGGACGACGAGGTGGCGGCGATCTCGGCCCTCGAGCGCGGCCGGCTGTGGGACGGCGACCCCGACACCCACGAGGAGATGTAGGGGCCGCCGCCCGGAGGGATCGCCGGTCAGTCGCCCTTCACGTTGACGAGCTGGCGCAGCGTGTGCCGGATCTCGACGAGGTCGGCCGCGTCGGCCATGACCCGGTCGATCGGCTTGTACGCCTGCGGGATCTCGTCGATGAACGCGTCCGTGTCACGGAACTCGATGCCCGTCATGGCCTCCCGCAGCTGCTCGTGCGTGAACGTCCGACGTGCTGCCGACCGCGAGTACTCCCGCCCTGCGCCGTGCGGTGAGGAGTTCAGCGAGAGCGGGTTGCCGAGTCCGGAGACGACGTACGAGGCCGTGCCCATCGACCCCGGGATGAGCCCGGGCCGTCCCTTGTCCGCCTGGATGGCGCCCTTCCGCGACACCCACACCTCCTTGCCGAAGTGCTTCTCGCGCTCGGTGAAATTGTGGTGGCAGTTGATCCGCTCGTGCTCGACGACGTCCTCTCCCATCACCTCGGAGAGTTGCCGCGAGACCCGGTCCATCATCTCCTCCCGGTTGAGGAGGGCGAAGTGCTGGGCCCACCGCAGCTGGCGGATGTACTCCCAGAACTCGTCCGTCCCCTCTACGAGGTAGGCGAGATCGCGATCGGGCAGGTCGATCCACCACTGCGTCGCCAGCCGCTGCGCGACGGCGATGTGATGCGTGGCGATCTTGTTGCCGACGCCGCGCGAGCCGGAATGCAGGAACATCCACACCGCGTCGGTCTCGTCAACCGAGATCTCGATGAAGTGGTTCCCCGACCCGAGTGACCCGAGCTGGTTCCGCCAGTGCCCCGCGTAGGATGCCGGGTCGAACCCGTTCTTCGCGGCGAGCTCCTCCAGCTCGGCGACGCGCGGCTCTGCGGTGGCGACGATCTTGCGGTTGTCGCGGCCGGCCGACAGCGGGATCGCGCGTTCGATCTGCTCCCGCAGGCCCGCGAGGTCGCGCTCCACGAGCTGCGCCTTCGTGAACTGCGTGCGGACGGCGATCATGCCGCATCCGATGTCGACGCCGACGGCCGCCGGCATGATGGCGCCCAGCGTCGGGATGACCGAGCCGACGGTCGCCCCCTTGCCGAGGTGCGCATCCGGCATGAGCGCCAGGTGCGGGTGGATGAACGGCATGCGTGACGAGGTGCGAGCCTGTTCGACGGTCTTGTCGTCGATGATGCTCGCCCACGACAGCAGCCTGTTCGAGAGCTTCTCCATGGTTCCTTTCCTTCGTGGAGGGCCCGGGAGCCTTCGTGCGGAGAGGAACACACGAGAAGACGCCCCGGACCTGTGCGGTGCGGGGCGTCGGACGGTGATGGCGTCAGACGGCGCGCGCCGGAGGGTACGGCTCGTAGCGGAAGGGGACCTTGGTCTCGTTCCGCTGGAGCAGATCACGCTGCTGCGTGGTCATGGCGTCCTCCGGTTTCTCGCCGTGCCGGTCGGCACAGCCCTGCTACGTTAGCGGCCCGGGCGTGTCGCGTCAAAGGTCGATCGTGCGCATGCCTGCGACGTGTGGCAGGGACGCCGCTGACCGTCGCTCCCGCGTGGGGTAGGTCTTGAGCGCGGTAGCCCCAGCATCCGTCACGGAGGCTGACCGCCCCGCACGTGCTCACCGTGGGCGTCGTCAGTGGGGCGCGTGGTACTCGGCCTCGCCGCTCTTCCAGTAACCCTTCACGACCACCTGGTCGGATGCCAGACCCCACCGCTCGAGCAGCAGGCGTCGCCCGGACTTCATGATCCCTTGTTCGGCGGCGACGAAGCCGAACACGTCGCCGTCGGGGCGATCCTGCTCTGCGAAGCGGTCGAGTTCGGCGGCGAGGGCCACACCCGGGAACGCGTCGCCACGGTGCACGAAGCCGACGTCCACCCCGCGCGGCGTCGCCACGGGCAGCTCGTGGGCGGCATCCGTCACCTCGATGAGGATGCGGCCGACCGCGTCGGCGTCCATCAGAGCGGCGAACCGGCGGATCGCGGGCACGGCGGTCTCGTCGCCGGCGAGGAACCAGGCGTCGGGACGGCCCGCGATCACCATCGAGCCGCGGGGTCCGCCCACACCGATCGTCGAGCCCAGGGGAGCGGATGCCGCCCACGGCGCCGCGATGCCCTGATCGCCGTGCACGGCGAACTCGACCTCGAGCCACCCGGCCTCGGCATCCCACGCCAGCGGCGTGTACTCGCGGCTGGGTGACTGTCGGATCGCGTCGAGGTCGACGGCGGACTCGGCGGGGAAGAACAGGCGCATGTGATCGTCGCTGCCGAGCGACGTGAAACCGCGCAGGTCGTCGCCCTCGAGCCGGACGCGCATGTACGTCGATGTCTCCCACGTCCGTGCCGCGAGGACGGCGCGGCGGAAGCGGAGGTTGAGCGGCTGTCGCTCCAGCCGGAAGGAGGGGGCGGATTTGACGAAGCTCACACAGGTAAGGCTAACCTAAAAACTGCCTGGCACTCGCCGGCGATCCCCTTCCGACCGACGGCGCCAGCGTGCTCATACACGCCCGCTCCGTCGACGACAGGAGCAGTCACATGCGCAGCATCCGTCCCCTGACCGCCACTCCGCTCGTCGCTCTCGCGGCGCTCGCCCTTGCGGGGTGCGCCGGCACCGCCGCCGACGCCGAGCCGGCCGCCGAGACCGACACGGTCACCGTCGAGGACAACCACGGCGAGCAGACCGTCACCACCCCGCCGCAGCGGGTCGTCGCCACCGACAACCGCACGATCTCGATGCTCGACTCCTGGGGGGTCCCGGTCGTCGGGGCGCCGCTCGACATCTTCCCCGACGGTCTGTCGTTCAAGGACGACCCCGCCGTCGCGAACCTCGGCAACCACAACGAACCCGACCTCGAAGCGGTGGTGGCCGCCGACCCCGACCTCATCGTCAACGGGCAGCGCTTCGCGAGCTATTACGCCGACTTCGAGACGCTCGTCCCGGACGCCACCATCGTCGAGCTCGATCCGCGCGACGGTGAGCCCCTCGACGAGGAGCTGCGTCGCCAGGTCACGACCCTCGGCGAGATCTTCGGCAAGCAGGAGGAGGCCGCCGCCCTCGTCGCCGACTTCGACGCTGCCATCGAACGGGTCCTGGCCGCCTACGACGACAGCGAGACCGTCATGGGTGTGATCACGTCCGGAGGTGAGATCAACTACGCCGCGCCGACCACGGGTCGCACGCTCGGACCCGTCTACGACATCCTCGGGCTGACGCCGGCGCTGGAGTCCGACGGCTCGACCGATCACCAGGGCGACGACATCTCGGTCGAAGCGCTCGCCGCCGCAGACCCCGACTGGTTCCTGGTGATGGATCGGGATGCCGCGGTCAGCGTCAACACCGATGAGGCCTACACCCCGGCGACCGACATCCTCGCCGGATCCGAAGCGCTGCAGAACGTGACCGCCGTTCGCGAGGGCAACATCGTCTACATGCCGCAGGGCACCTACTTGAACGAGGGGATCGAGACGTACACGACGTTCTTCGAGGACCTCGCGGACGCCCTCGAGAGCCGGTGACCCTCACTCTCGAGCACCCGGTGAACAGGCGCCCGCGCGGGCGCCTGTTCACCGGGCCGCTTCTGCTCGGCGCTGTCGTCGTCGCCGGCCTCGTGGCGCTCTCCCTCTTCGTCGGCGTCTACGACGTGATCGGGGAGGCCGACGGGGCGGAGATGTTCGCGATCACGCGCATCCCTCGGACCGTCGGCCTCGTCCTCGCCGGCGCAGCGCTCGCCATGTGCGGACTGGTCATGCAGCTGCTGACCCAGAACCGGTTCGTCGAACCGACCACCACCGGGACCACCGAGTGGGCGGGCCTGGGACTCCTGCTGGTCATGCTGCTCGTCCCCGACGCGCCCCTCGTGGTGCGCATGATCGGCGCGGTCGCGATGGCCTTCGTCGGGACCATGCTCTTCTTCCTGTTCCTGCGCCGGGTCATGTTGACCTCCTCGGTCATCGTGCCGATCGTGGGGATGATGCTCGGCGCTGTCGTCGGCGCGGTCTCGACCTTCCTCGCGCTGTCGACGAACCTGCTGCAGAGCATGGCGATCTGGTTCACGGGCTCGTTCACCTCCGTCCTCCGCGGGCAGTACGAACCGCTGTGGATCGTGCTCGTCGTCGTCATCGCCGTCTTCATCGCGGCCGACCGCTTCACGATCGCCGGGCTCGGCGAGGACATCGCGACCAACGTCGGACTGGACTACCGGCGCATCGTTCTGCTGGGCACGGTGCTCATCGCCCTCGCCGCCGGCGTCGTCACCGTCGTCGTCGGCAACCTGCCCTTCCTCGGACTCATCGTCCCGAACGTCGTCTCGCTGATCCGGGGGGATGATCTGCGGTCGAACCTCCCGTGGGTCGCGCTCGGCGGTATCGCACTGATCACTGCCTGCGACATCCTCGCCCGCGTCGTCAACGCGCCCTTCGAAGTACCCGTCTCGCTGATCCTCGCGATGGTCGGCGCCGTCGTGTTCATCGGCCTTCTGCTGAGGCAGCGTCGACGTGGCTGAGGTCGTCGCCCTCTCCGGTGCCTTCCCGACGGCGACCCGCGCGCGCCGCTACGCCGTGACCGTGGCGGTGCTCTGTGTCCTCGCCGTGGCGGTGGCGGCCGGCATTCTGCTCTGGGACAACCCTGCCCCTACGGGCAGCGACGGCTTCTGGCGCATCGCACAGTTGCGCGTCACGAGTGTGATCGTGATCGCGATCGTCGCCGTGTGCCAGGGGATCGCCACCATCACCTTCCAGACCGTCACCGCGAACCGCATCGTCACGCCGTCGATCATGGGCTTCGAGTCCCTCTACACCGCGATCTCGACGGCGGCGATCTTCTTCCTCGGGGCCGCCGGTGCGCTCCTCGTGCAGGGGCCCGGTCCCTACCTGCTGCAGATCGCGGCCATGCTCGCCTTCTCGGGAGCCCTGTATGGATGGCTGCTGTCGGGGCGCTATGCCAACGTGCAGATCATGCTCCTCGTGGGCATCATCCTCGGAGGCGCGCTCGCCGCCTTCTCGACGTTCCTGCAACGGTTGCTGACGCCCACCGAGTTCGACCTGCTGACGGCGCGACTGATCGGCAGCGTCGCGAACGCCGACGCGACCTACCTCCCCATCGCGCTGCCGCTCGTCGTCACCGCCGGTGGCCTCCTGGCCTTCGGTGGCGGGCGACTCAACCTCCTCGGCCTGGGGCGCGAGGTCGCGCTGAGCCTCGGGTCGTCCCAGCGGCGCGACTCGATCCTGGCCCTCCTGCTCGTCTCGGTTCTGATGGCCGTGTCGACCTCGCTCATCGGTCCGATGACGTTCTTCGGGTTCCTCGTCGCGATGCTCACGTATCAGCTGGCCGACACCTACGACCATCGGCGGATGTTCGCCCTCTCCGGACTCGTCGGCTTCGTCGTGCTCGGCGGCGCCTACGTCGTGCTCAAGCACGTCTTCTACGCCGCCGGCTCGGTCGGGATCATCGTCGAGATCGTCGGCGGCACGCTCTTCCTCATCCACCTGCTCCGAAAGGGACGCCTGTGATCTCGCTCACCGCCGTCGAGAAGCGCTACAGCACCGAGGTCGCGATCGGCCCGGTCACCCTCGACCTGCCCGCCGGTGGCATCACCGCCCTCATCGGACCCAACGGCGCCGGGAAGTCGACGCTCCTCACGATGGTCGGACGCCTCCTCGCCGCAGACAAGGGATCGATCTCGGTAGGCGGACACGACGTCGCCGCGACGAAGTCCCGTGAGCTCGCGAAGGTCATCGCGATCCTGCGGCAGGAGAACCATTTCGTCACCCGGCTCACGGTGCGTCAGCTCGTCGGCTTCGGACGCTATCCGCACTCGCAGGGTCGCCTCACCGTCGTCGACGAGGAGATCATCGATCGGTCGATCGACTTCCTCGGCTTGCACGGGCTGGAAGGCAGGTACCTCGATGAGCTCTCGGGCGGACAGCGCCAACGGGCGTACGTCGCGATGGTCCTCGCGCAGGACACCGAGTACGTCCTGCTCGACGAGCCGCTCAACAACCTCGACATCCAGCATGCCGTGCAGATGATGAGCCACCTGCAGCGGGCGGCGACCGAGCTCGGACGCACGATCGTCGTCGTCCTGCACGACATCAACTTCGCCGGCCACTACGCCGACCGCGTCTGCGCGATGAAGGACGGCCGGGTCGCCGCCTTCGGCACGCCGGGCGAGATCATCCGCGCCGACGTGCTCACCGACATCTTCGAGACACCTGTCGATGTCGTGGATGGCCCGCGCGGGCCCCTCGCCGTCTACTACTAGAGCTGCGCGCCGTCGTCGTCGCGGTCGTAGATGCCCTCGTTGCGCCCGCGGCGCGACTCGTAGGCGATGAGCCAGCCGATCGAGATCGCCGCGGCCAGCACGAGACCGATCCACACGTTCTGCAGGATCAGTCCGAACAGGATGCCGCCGACGAACAGCAGCACCGTGCCGATCACCCAGAACCGTCGTCCCCGCTGCGGCTGCGCCATGCGCCCAGCCTACGGGCGGGGTCCTCAGCGGGCCCGGTGATCCTCCGGCGCGAGGCGCGGACCGCGCCGCGGCTCCACGACGCCGCTCGCACCGATCAGGCGGATCACCCGCTGCCGGTGGCCCTTCCACGGTTCGAGCAGCTCCCGCATCCCGTCGTCGTCGACGCGCGATCCGGTCAGCGCGTACCCCACCTGGTGGGCGACGTGATAGTCCCCGAAGCTCACGGCGTCGGGGTCGCCGAAGGCGCGGATGCGGGTCTCGGCGCTCGTCCAGACGCCGACGCCCGGCAGGCTCGTGAACACCCTGTCGCGTTCGTCGCCCGTGGTCGCCGCGACGGCGGCGCGTTCGATCGAGGTGCGGCGGCGGGCGGCATCCACGATCGTTCGGGACTGCGGTGGCTCGAGCCCCGCACGATGCCACGACCAGCTCGGGATCATGCGCCAGTCCGCCGGGGGCGCGTACATCGGCCGCGGCGTCGGGCCGGGGGCGAGCTCGCCGTGGTGCGTCAGGATCCAGCGCCACGCGCCGAACGCCTGCAGCCCCGTCACCTTCTGCTCGAAGACACTGCTCGCCAGCGCGTCGAAGACGAGGTCGGTGGCGCCGATCCGCAGGTCGGGTCGCCTATGGTGGGTCGCCGCGATGAGCGGATGCCGCGACGCGTCGAACCCCTCGGGGTCGTCGCCCGCGCCGCACAGCCGCGGCAACTGATCCAGCGTCCACGCCGCGCCAGGACCCCACGCCGCCGCACGCACCGTCCGGAGCCCGGGCCGGATCGCGACCGTGGCGATGCCCTCCGGTGTCCGCGTCGCGCGCCAGATCACGCCGTCGACCGTGGTCTGCGACGGGTCGTGCGCGCCCCGCTGCTGGTAGCGGATCGCGCCCGCCACATCGGTCGGGACCTTCGGTCGGTACTCGGCCTCCAGCGGCTTCACCGACGAGGGCGGCGGCGGATGCGGCATCCGTTCGCGCAGTCCCGTCCTCATGCCGACACCCTACGTCCGGGTGCTGACAGCGCACCCGGCGCGGTGGTCAGAAGCGGTCAGGCGAAGGGGTGCCGTGGCCGTAGCGGATGACGACGTCGGCGTGGCGGTCGAACCGGTAGCCGATTCCGCGCACGGTGCGGACGATGTCCTCGTAGCGGCCGAGCTTCGAGCGCAGGCGGCGCACGTGCACGTCGATCGTGCGCTCGCCGGGAGTGTCGTCGCCGTCGGCGTGGCTCCACAGCGACGAGACGAGCTCGGTGCGCTCGATCGTGCGACCTTCGCGCAGCACCAGGTACTGCAGCAGCTCGAACTCCTTGAACGTGAGCGCGGCGGTCTCACCGTCGATGTGCACGCGACGACGGGAGATGTCGATCGTGACGCCGCCGGGGACGTGCTCGTCGAGCGGCTCTTCGGGCTTCGTGCGGGCGACGGCGGCCGGCTCGTGCAGCGCGAGGCGCACGACGTCGACGTCACGGCCGCCGGCGCCGACGGGGGCGAGGGCGACGGTCGCGTGCGTCTCGGCGGAGGGCGCGAGCTCGGCGATGGTGCGGCGGAGCGCGTCGACGATGACGGAGAGGCTGACACCGTCGGCGGCGGCCTTCAGCTCGTCGAGGCCGACGTAGAGGGCGAAGCCCCGCGGCGCGGTTCCGGCGGGCAGTCCGCTCGCGGACGGCGCGGGGCGGGGCGCGGCGGGGCGGGCCGGAGCGATGTCCTCCACGGCGCGGAGGTGACGGGGGGCGGTGGGAGCGGAGAGGAGAGCGGAGGTCGACATGGCGATGTCCTTCGAAGGGGGGAACCCGGAGCGGGACGCGGGTTCGGGAGTGTTGCGCGGATGGCCTCACTGGGGCCGATGTGCGAGACCACCGGCATCCGCGTTGTGGGCGGAGGAACCGGAGCCTCGGGGGTCGGACGACGCCGTGTTCAGAAACGGCGGCGCGACCCGGCGGGGATCACCGTGTCAGCGACACATTCGGCAACACATGACAGCACGCTGCGGCATCATGATGCCGGCAGTTCCGTTCGCCTCCCGGGCGGACAGAGTGCGTGCGAAGTCAGTCATGTGGCCGATTATGACGAAGCGCGTCGCCATGTGTCAAACCGCCCGCCCTCGACAGCGTCCGCATGACGGAATGTGACAGATTGCTCAATCCGCTGGGCATCGTCCGCGCGTCGCCGGATCGGCGTAGCGTGATCGCATGAGCGACCTGATCTTCACCGATGAGAAGGATGCCGCGCGCTACACCCTGCACCGCGGCAAAGACCTCGTCAGCGTCCTCGATTACAACGACGACGGCCGCACCGTGGCCCTCACGCGCGCCTACACGATCCCCACGTTCCGAGGGTCGGGCTACGCCGGCGAGCTGGTGCGCCGCGCGGTCGACGACCTCGAGCGACGCGGCGACCGTCGTGTCATCCCGGTCTGCTGGTACGTCGCCGACTGGTTCGAGGCGAACCCCGGACACGAGAGGCTCCTGCAGGAGCGTCGCACGGCCTGAGCGATCAGGCCTCGCCGGGTCGCGGATCGCGGATCCGCCACCCGACCCGCTCGAGTGCGCCCTTCAGGCGGTCGGCCGCGGCCCGTGCGACCTCGCCCGACTCGTCCGAGCAGACGTCGATCGCGAGGGGCGGCGGATCGCCGAACTTCGGGATCTGCACCTCGGCCCATGCCCCCGGCGACAGGCTGACGCGCGGGTGGGCGGTGCGCGCATGCTCGACGACACCGTCGCACGCGAACGCGATCGTCTCGAGGGCGTCCGGCTTGGCGATCGGCAGATCGACGACGAGGGTCACCACGAAGGGCCCTCCCGCCGTGTCGCGCCCGTGTCCCGACATCCTGCTCCCTTTCCGTGTCCTCCTCGTTCGTAGCCGTCCCTCGGCGACGCGGTCAAGCCCGTCGACGGCGACGCCGCCGCACCGGACGATGGCTGCACCAGATGACGGAGGAGACGGCCATGGAACACGACGCGGACGACCGGACGAGCGAGACCGCCCCGGCCGGCGGCTGGTCGGAGGACGAGTCCTCCATCGTCGCCGCAGGCGCGGTGACGAACGAGGAGAAGGAACAGCAGGATGCCGCCGACCGCGGTCGCGGTGAGGGTGCGCCCATGCCGGATGCCGCCCCCGACCCGTTCGTCGAGAGCGCCGAGATCCAGCAGGGGCTCGACCCCGACGTGCTGACCGACGAGCAGGCGGAGCGTCGCGCCGAGTGACCCGGGTGGCGGGGGCGGGCGCGCCGCGGCATCCTGAGTGCGCCCGCCTCGAGCCACCGCCGGGCCGGTAGCGTGGGACGGTCATGACATCCCCCGCCACCGCCAGCATCCCCCTCTCCTCCTCGCAGCGCTGGCGGGCCTTCTGGGTGTGCGTCTCGGTGGCGGCGTTCACGATCCTCGACCTCAGCAAGGTCAACGTCGGTCTCCCGGCGATCGAGGCGTCGCTGGGCGCGACGTCCACGCAGCTGCAGCTGGTGGTCTCGGGCTACATCCTCACGTTCGGGCTCGCGCTCGTGCCCTTCGGGCGGCTCGGCGACCAGCGGTCCCGCAAGGCGCTGTTCATCGTCGGGCTGAGCCTGTTCACCGTGACGAGCGCCGTCTGCGCGCTCGCCCCGAGCATCGAGGTGCTCATGGCGGCGCGGCTCGTCCAGGGCATCGCGGCGGGCATCCAAATGCCGCAGGTCATGGGCACGATCCAACAGCTGTTCACCGGCAAGGAGCGCGGCCGCGCGTTCGGTCTGTTCGGGGCGACGATCGGCATCGCCACCGCGTTCGGCCCCACGCTCGGTGGCCTGATGATCGCGATCGGCGGCGAGACCGACGGCTGGCGCGGCATCTTCTGGTTCAACGTGCCGCTGTGCCTGCTCGTGCTCGCCGGGGTGATCTGGATCCTCCCGCAGACCCGTCAGGCCAGCGGCCTGCCGCTGCAGCTCGACCCGGTCGGCATCGTGATCTTCGGCCTGATGATCGTCTCGCTGATGTGGCCGTTCCTGTTCACGACCGGCTCGCCCGACGACGACCCGAACCGCTGGTGGCTGCTGACCGCATTCGTCCTGTTCGCGGCGCTGTTCTTCTGGTGGGAGCGGCGGTACGCGGCATCCGGTCGTCAGCCCCTCATCCCGTTCCGGATGTTCCGCATCCGGTCGTTCCGCAACGGCACGCTCGTGGTCGTCGCCTACTTCACGGCGATCCCGCCCATGTTCCTGCTCGGCACGCTGTTCCTGCAGCTCGGGGTGGGCCTCGAGCCGGTGTTCGCCGGCATGGTCTCCATCGGGTTCGCCGTCGCGAGCGCGGCGAGCTCGTACTACGGCGGTCTGCTCGTGAACCGACTCGGCCGGCAGCTCGTGACGATCGGGCTCGCGACGGTGCTCGTGAGCGTCGTCGCGCTGACGATCGTCGCCTACACGATGCCCCGCGAGACCGTCGCCTACGGCATGGCCGCTGCGCTGCTCGTCGCCGGGGCGGGCGGCGGGCTCGTCGTCTCGCCCAACCAGACCCTGACGCTGTCCGAGATCGCCGTGCGCGAGGGCGGCCTCGCCGGCTCGGTCGGCCAGCTCGGGCAGCGCGTCGGGACGGCGGTGGGCACCGCGATCGGACTGTCGCTGTTCTACGCGTCGATCTACCGCGAGAAGGATGCCGGGCTCGACTCCCTCGCGGTGTACCACGACGCGTACGCCTACGGCATGGCCGCGGTCGGCGTCTTCCTGGCGATCGCGACCCTCGTCTCGGTCGTCGACCTCATCGGGCTGCGACGTCGCGGCACCCTCGTTCCGGGCGCCGACTGACGCGGTCCCGGCACGCCTCGACGGCGATGTCCGAGGCCCGATCTACCGTGTGAGCATGCGCATCCTGCACACCTCCGACTGGCACATCGGGCGGACCTTCCACGGTCACTCCACGCTCGATGCGCTCCGCGGAGTGCTCGACGAGCTGACCGCCCAGGTGCGCGCGCACGACGTCGACGTCGTCGTCGTCGCGGGCGACGTGTTCGACTCCGCGACCCCCGCGGCCGCGTGCTACACCCTGCTCTCCGACGCGCTTCGCGGCATCGCCGACGCCGGCGCCCGGGTCGTCGTCACGAGCGGCAACCACGACTCCGCCGCGCGGCTGGGTTTCCAGGCGGGGCTGCTGCGCGACGGCATCCACGTCCTGACCGATCCGGATGCCGTCGGCACCCCGCTCACGATCGACGACGCCCACGGGCCGGTGCACTTCTACGGCATCCCGTACCTCGAGCCCGCGCTGCTGCGGCACCGGTGGGAGGGGGTCCGCACCCAGGCCGCGGTCCTCGGCCGGGCGATGGACCTCGTCCGCGCCGACCTCGCCGAGCGGGGTGGCCGCTCGGTGGCGATCGCGCACTGCTTCGCCGCGGGCGTCGAGCCGACGCCGCACCTCGAGCGCGACATCCAGCAGGGCGGGCTCGACGTCGTGCCGCTGTCGACCTTCGACGGCGTCGACTACACGGCGCTGGGGCACATTCACGGCCGACAGCGACTGGCCGACCACGTCCGCTACGCCGGGGCGCCGCTGCACTACAGCTTCGGCGAGGGCGACAAACCCCGCGGGTCGTGGCTCGTCGACCTCGCCGCCGACGGACTCTCGACCGTCGAGTGGCTGGCGCTGCCGGTGCCGCGCCGGCTCGTGACCCTCCGCGGCCCCTTCGCCGACATCCTGGCGGACGAGGCGCACGCCGACGCCGAGGACGCCTGGGTGTGCGTCGAGTACACCGACGACCTGCCCGAAGCCGACCCGCTGCGTCGTCTGCAGCAGCGCTTCCCGTTCTGCGCCAAGGTCGTGCACGCCCCCGCCGTGGTGCGGCAGGGCGACCGGCAGAGCTACGTCGAGCGGGTGCGCGCGGCGCGCACCGACCGCGAGCTCGTCGAGGCCTTCCTCTCGCACGTGCGCGAGGGTCAGGGGGCGACCGAGCGCGAGGCCGAGATCCTCGAGGACGTGCTCGACGAGCGCGTGCGCCAGGAGGCGCTCGCGTGAAGCTGCACCGCCTCGAACTGACCGGCTTCGGGCCGTTCCGCGAGCGCCAGAGCGTCGACTTCGACGCGTTCGACGACGACGGACTCTTCCTCATCTCGGGGCGGACCGGCGCCGGCAAGTCCAGCATCCTCGACGGGGTCAGCTTCGCGCTCTACGGCTCGGTGCCCCGGTACGACGGCGGCGACCGCCGGCTGCGCAGCGACCACAGCTTCCTGACCGACCCGACCGAGGTGCGGCTCGAGTTCACCGTCGGCGGCACGCGGTGGCGAGTCACGCGCGCGCCGGAGTACGAGCGTCCCGCCAAACGCGGCGGCGGCCTCACCCTCGAGCCCGCGCGAGCCGAGCTCGAGGAGTGGGTCGACGGCGCATGGGTGGGGCGCGCGGCGAAGCAGCGCGAGGTCGGGATCGCCCTCGACGAGGTGCTCGGGCTCAGCGCGCAGCAGTTCCAGCAGGTGATCCTGCTCGCGCAGAACAAGTTCTCGCGATTCCTCCTCGCACCGAACGCCGAGCGGCAGCAGCTGCTGCGGACCCTCTTCGGTACGAGGCGCTTCGAGACCTACAAGGAGGCGCTCGAGGAGCGCCGCCGTGACGCGCAGAAGCGGCTCGACGAGGGCAGCACCCGCGTCCGGACGCTGCTCGACGTCGCCGAGCGCGAGATCACCGAGCACGGACTCCATCCCGCCGACGGCGGCGAGCCGCCGGCCGAGGTGGACGTGCTCGCGCGGACGTCCGCGGTCGAGCGCGCGCTCGTCCGGGCGGAGTACCGGGTCGAGGCCCGCGGCAACGAACGAGCGCTCGCGACCACTCACGCCGACGCCGCGGTCGCCGAACATCGACGACTCCTCAACGTCGCCCGGCGGCTCGCCGACCTGCAGACCGCGCGGGACGACCTCGCCGCCCGCGAGGCGGAGACCCCCGAGGTCGCCGCCCTCCGCGCGCGGGTCGAGCGGGCCCGCGCCGCCGATGCGCTGCGGGCTCCCGTCGAATCTGCCGTCCGTGCCGCGGGCGAATGGTCCGCCGCGCAGGAGTCGCGCCGTGCGGCCGAGGGGGAGTGGGTCGCCGCGGGCGGCTCCGCGGACGACGACCTGCCCGCCGTGATCGAGGACCTCACCGGCCGCATCGCCCGCGCGCAGGCCGCCGCCGAGGAGGAGCGGGATGCCGCGGCCCTCGCCGACGCGCAGCGTCTGCGCCGCGAGGAGCTGGCCGAGGTCGACGCGGCGCTCGGCGCGCTCGACGCCGCGCTCGCCGCCGTGCCCGAGCGCCGCCAGCGCGTGGCGACCGACCTCGCAGAGACCCGTGCCGTCGCGGGCAGGCACGACGACCTCGCGGGGGCGCGGGCCGAGCTCGCGACCCGCCTCGACGCGGCACGGTCCCTCGAACGATTGACGCCCAGCGCCGCGGCCGCCGACGCGGCCTACGCCGAGGCCAACGCGCGATCCGCGGCGGCCTCCGCGCACGTGGGCGAGCTGCTCCGCCGCCGCCTGCGCGGGTACGCGGGCGAACTCGCGGCATCCCTCGTCGACGGCGAGCCGTGCGCCGTCTGCGGCGCCACCGCGCACCCCCGCCCCGCCGCGCACGACACCGCGCACGTCACCGACGACGACCTCGCCGCCGCCGAGCGCGCCCGCGACGACGTCGCCGCCGCGGAGAGGGATGCCGCGCAGGCGGCCACCGCCGCGCGGGAGGCCGTTGCGGCCGCCGCGGCCGCCGCCGGCGAGCGGGACGTCGACGCCCTCGCGACCGCGCTGGCCGACCTCGACGCCGAGCTCACCGCCGCCCTCGCCGCCCGCGACCGTCTCGACGGTCTCGAGAAGGCCGCCGCTGAGATCGATGAGCTCGAGGCCACCGCCCAGGGCGAGGCGGTGCAGCTGCGCCAGCGCGCCGGCGCACTCCGTGAGGAGATCGCCGCGGCCGAGGGCGCGCTCGCCTCGGCACGGCGAGCCGTCGACGCGGCCCGGGGCGACTACGACAGCGTCGCCGCGCGGATCGCGGCGGACGACGACCACCGCCGGCTCGCCGGTCGCCTGCTCGAGGCCCGACGCCACGAGCAGACGCGTCGAGAGGCCGCGGACGCCGCCGATCGCGACCGCGACGAACGCCTCGCGGACTCCGCGTTCGCCGGCCCGGCCGACGTCCTCGACGCGCTCCTTGCCGCCGCCGAGCTGACCCGGCTCTCGGAGCGCATCGACGCGCACGCCGCCGCCCTCGCCGCCGCGAAGGCACGCGCGTTCGAGCTCGAGCTCGCCGCCGTCGACGAGACCCTCGACCCCGGGGCGGTCGAGGCCGCAGCGGATGCGGCGGCGGCGGCCGACGAGGCGCGCACCGCCGCCATCGCCGCCGAGGCCGATGCCGCGGGCGTGGCGACGGGGCTGCGCGACCTCCTCCAGCGCATCGAGACGGCCATCGGTGCCGTCGCGACGCAGGCCAAGGATGCCGCGGCGGTCACGCGTCTGGCCGACACCGTCGCGGGCCGCGCGCCCAACACGATGAAGATGGACCTCGAGACGTTCGTGCTGGCTGCGGAGCTCGAGGAGATCGTCGCCGCCGCGAACCTCCGGCTCGCCGAGATGTCGTCGGGCCGGTACACGCTGCGGCACTCCGATGCCAAGCAGGCGCGGGGCGCGGCATCCGGTCTGTCCATCGAGGTCCTCGACGCGCACACCGGTCGACTCCGCTCGCCGCAGTCGCTGTCGGGCGGGGAGACCTTCCTCGCCTCCCTCGCCCTCGCGCTGGGACTCGCCGAGGTGGTCACCTCGCGCGCCGGCGGCATCCGGCTCGACACCCTCTTCATCGACGAGGGGTTCGGCTCGCTCGACCCCGAGACCCTCGAGCTCGCGATGCGGACGCTCGACGAGCTGCGCGCCGGCGGGCGGATCGTGGGGGTCATCAGCCACGTCGAGGCGATGAAGGACCAGATCCCCGCCCAACTCGTCGTCGAGGCGACGCCGGAGGGCCCCAGCGTCGTGCGGCAGGAGGCGCTGAGCCCCGCCGCCGGATGAGCGCCACGCCCCTTAGGCTGGGACCATGAAGAAGGGCATGATCTGGACGGTCCTGGGCGTCATCGTCGCGATCGTCATCGCGTGGATCGTCGTCGACGTCGTGCTGAAGCTCGTCTTCTTCGCGGCGAAGCTGGTCGTCGTGGCGATCGTCGCGCTCATCGTCTTCTTCGTGCTGCGCTCGCTCTTCGCGCGCCGCGACGCCTGACGACCGCGGGCTCAGACGCCGTAGAGCTCGGTGATGCGCTCGCGCAGCTGGACGCTGCACGCGGCGACGGCCTCCCGCCAGTCGGTGATCGCGTCGTCCTGCGCGCTGTCGGACACGGCCTTCAGCACCCGGATCGGGACGCCGAACTGCTGCGCCACCCAGATGTACGCGTAGGCCTCCATGTCGACCAGCGTGCCGCCGAGGGAGCGGATCGCCTCGACCGTGTCGGCGTCGTCGACGAAGTGGTCGCCCGTGGCGATCGTCGTCCCCTCGCGCCCCGCGATCGACACCGTCGTCGGGAGCGACACGTGCTGACCGGCGATGCCGTCGACGTCCGACACGTCGTGCTGAAGTGCGGTGGTCACATCGTGCACGCCGACGGCGGCGGCATCCACCGAACCCGCCGTCCCCACGACGACGATCTCGTCGTAGTAGGCCCGGTCGAGCGCGCGCGTCAGGGCGTACGTCGCCTGCAGCTTGCCGGGGCCCGTCACGAGCCGGTCGAAGCCGGGGAGCTCCTCGGGGAAGGCGACGAGTTCGGAATCGAGAGCGGCGACGAGGAGCTTCACCGATCCATCATCCCATCCGGCGATCAGTCCGAAGGGCGGGGGAAGGCGGCATCCAGCTCGGCGAGCCAGGCCGCGGCGTTCCCGTCGGACGGCGCCCGCCAGTCGCCGCGCGGCGACAGCGAGCCCGCGGGCGACACCTTCGGCGCGTTCGGCACCGCGCTGCGCTTGAACTGCGCGAAGCCGAAGTAGCGCTGCAGGAACACCCGCAGCCAGCGCACGATCGTCTCGCGGTCGAAGGCGTACCGCTCCTCCTCGGGAAAGCCCGGCGGCCACGCCCCGGCATCCGCGTCCGCCCAGGCCTGCTCGGCCAGGAACACGATCTTCGAGGGGCGGAACCCGTAGCGCAGCACGTGGAACAGGGTGAAGTCGTGCAGCGCGTACGGTCCGATGGTGCTCTCGGTCGACTGCACCTTGCCGTCGGCGTCCGCCGGCACCAGCTCGGGGCTGATCTCGGTGTCGAGGACGGCTTGCAGCACCTCCTTCGCCCGGTCGGTGAGGGTCGTACCGGATTCGTCGCTGTGCGCGATGACCCACCGGATGAGGTGCTGGATGAGGGTCTTCGGCACGCCGGCGTTGACGCCGTAGTGCGCCATGTGGTCGCCGACGCCGTAGGTCGCCCACCCGAGGGCGAGCTCGGAGAGGTCGGAGGTGCCGATGACGATGCCGCCGCGCTGGTTCGCGAGGCGGAACAGGAAGTCGGTACGGGCGCCCGCCTGCACGTTCTCGAACGTCACGTCGTACACCGGCTCGCCCTTCGCGAAGGGGTGTCCGAGGCCGGCCAGGAGCTCGGTCGCCATCGGCCGGATGTCGATCGTCTCGATCGTCGCGCCGATGGCCTCGGCGAGGGCGATCGCATTCGACTTCGTGTGGTCGCCGGTCGCGAAGCCCGGCATCGTGAAGGCGAGGATGTCGCTCCGGGGACGTCCCATGCGGTCCATCGCGCGGGCGGTGACGAGCAGCGCATGCGTCGAGTCGAGACCGCCCGAGACCCCGATGACGGGCCTCGGCTGTCCGATCGCCCGCAGGCGCTGCTCGAGGCCGGACACCTGGATGTTGAACGCCTCGTAGCAGTCGAGGTCGAGTCGGGCGGGGTCGTCGGGGACGAACGGGAACCGGTCCAGGGGGCGGCGCAGGCCCCGGACCGACGCCGACGGGGCGACGGTGAAGGGGATGCGGCGCACCTGCGCCCCGGTCGTGCGCAGGTTGTCTTCGAAGGTGCCCTGGCGCAGCCGGTCCTGGCGCAGCCGGTCGAGGTCGACGTCGGCGATGGCCCGACGCGGACCGTCGGGGAAGCGCTCGGTCTCAGCGAGGAGGGTGCCGTTCTCGTAGATGATCGTCTGCCCGTCCCACGAGACGTCGTTGGTCGACTCGCCCTGTCCGGCGGCGGCGTAGACGTAGGCGGCCAGGCACCGGAAGGACTGCGACTGCACGAGGATGCGGCGGTCCTCGGCACGGGCGATCGTGATCGGGCTGCCCGAGAGATTGGCGAGCACGGTCGCCCCGGCGAGGGCCGCGTGCGAGGACGGCGGCACGGGCACCCAGAAGTCCTCGCAGATCTCCGCGTGCACGACGAGCCCGGGCACGTCGGTCGCCTCGAACAGCAGGTCGGTGCCGACCGGCACCGCGTCGCCCGCCAGGGTCACGGTCGCGGGCGCGTCATCGCCGCGCGCATACCAGCGCGACTCGTAGAACTCGCGGTAGGTGGGCAGGTGGGACTTGGGGGCGACGCCGAGCACCCGGCCCCGGTGGATGACGACGGCGCAGTTGTAGAGCCGGTTCTCGATCCGCAGGGGCGCGCCGACGATGAGCAGGGGGGAGAGGTCGGCGGATGCCGCGGCGAGCCGCTCGATCGCGACGAGGACCGCGTCGAGGACGACGTCCTGCATCACGAGGTCCTCGATCGCGTATCCGGTGAGGCCCAGCTCGGGGAAGACGGCGACCGCGACGCCGTCGTCGTGGCAGGCGCGCGCGCTCGCCAGGATCGCGTCGGCGTTCGCGGCGGGGTCGGCGATGACGACCGGCACCGTGCACGCCGCGACGCGCGCGTACCCGTGCCGGTACGGGTTCTCGAAGGGCAGGTCCTGGGTCACGCGTCCAGTCTGTCAGGTGGCCCGTCGGCCGCCAGGGGGCTTGTGCGCGTGCGGGAGGCGTGTCGGTGACCGCGGATAGTGTCGATTGCGAGAGGGGATCATGCGATACATCGAAGACGACGGCCGGATCGTCTGGAGCGCGAGCGACCTGAAGGCCGCGGCCGAGTGCGAGTTCGCCTGGCTGCGGGCGATCGACGCGAAGCTCGGCCGGATCGCGGCGGTCGAGGACCCCGAGGACCTCACGCTCGAGCGGGCGGGTCGGCTGGGCACGCAGCACGAGCGTCGCGTGTACGAGGCGTACCGTGCCGCGCACCCCGGGGCAGTGGTCGAGATCCCCGAGACACGGTCGTCGGATGCCGCGGGCCTCGCCGCGGCGGTCGCGGCGACGGATGCGGCGCTCGCCGACCCCGCCGTGCACGTCGTCTACCAGGCGGCGTTCTCGACCGACGAGTTCGTCGGATTCGCGGACTTCCTCGTGCGTGCCGACGACGGCCGGTGGATCGTGCAGGACACGAAGCTCGCCCGGCACGCCCGGGTGACCGCCCTCATGCAGCTGGCGGCATACGTGGACCAGCTCGACCGGCTCGGTGTCCCCCGCGCCGACGAGGTACAGCTGTTGCTGGGCGACGGCACCGTGTCGACCCACGCGGTCCGCGACCTCCTCCCCGTGTTCGGGCTGCGCCGCGCCCGCCTCCGGGCCCTCATCGCCGACCGCGACGTCGCCGCCGGGTCCGCGGGGTCGCCCATCCCGTGGGGTGACGACCGGGGCGACCTGCGCGTCGTAGCGTGCGGACGGTGCGCGACGTGCGACCTCGAGGTCGTCGCGCACCGCGACCTGCTGCTGGTCGCGGGGATGCGGCCGGTCCAGCGCGACCGGCTGCGGGCTGCCGACGTCACGACGATCGACGCGCTCGCCGCCTCCCGCGAGGCACCGCCGCGGATGTCGTGGGACACCTTCTCGGGGCTGCGCACCCAGGCGCGGCTGCAGCTCGAGAGCCCCGCCGGCGGCGTCGACGACGCGCCCGCGCAGACGGGCCCCGCGATCCCGACCTTCGACGTCGTCTTCCCGAAGGCGCTGGGTGCCCTTCCCCGACCCGACCACGGCGACCTGTTCTTCGACTTCGAGGGCGATCCGCTCTACACCGAAGGGGCGGCGGTGCAGTGGGGGATCGACTACCTCTTCGGCTGGGTAGACGAGACCGAGCAGTATTCCGCGCTCTGGGCGCACTCGTTCGCCGACGAGAAGCGGGCGCTCGAGGACTTCCTCGAGTTCGTCGCCGTCCGCCGGCGAGCACACCCGGGCCTGCACATCTACCACTACGCCCCCTACGAGCCCACGCACCTGCTCGCGATGGCGGCCCGGCACGGTGTGGGCGAGGCTGCCGTCGACCGGCTGCTGCGCGACGGCGTCTTCGTCGATCTCTACCCGATCGTGCGCCGCGCGCTGCGGGTCGGGTCGCGCTCGTACTCGATCAAGAAGCTCGAGCCGCTGTACATGGGCGACGAGGTCCGCACGAGCGACGTGCAGCGCGGCGACGACTCGATCGTCCGCTACGTCGAGGCGCGGGCGCTGCAGGACGCCGGCGACGACGCGGCGGCCCGCCGCATCCTCGACGACCTCGCCGATTACAACCGGTACGACTGCGTGTCGACGCGGCGCCTGCGCGACTGGCTCGTCGACCGCGCGCGCGAGGCGAAGCTCGTGCCCTCGCGCGAGCCGGAGGCGGGCGAGGCCGTGTACGAGCCGTCGCCGCGCGCCGAGGCGCTCTCGCGATTCGCGGCGGATGCCGAGGACGAGGCCACCGCGCAGGCGCTGCGCCTGGGCGCGGCGGCCATCGACTACTACCCGCGCGAGGCGAAGACCTTCTGGGCCACGCACTTCCTCCGCCTGCGCGAGCCGGTGTCGGTCTGGGAGGACACCCGCGACGTCGTCGTCGTCGACCGCGACCGGTGCCGCGTCCTGACGGACTGGCACCGCCCCGAGGGGCTCACGGCCGTCCGCCGGGTCGTCGAGATCCGCGGCGAGTTCGCCCCCGGCACCCGGCTGACGGTCGGGCAGAACCCGTACGCCGTCTACGAGCTGCCGGCGCCGTTCCCGATCGAGACCAGCCCGCGGTGGATCCACGCCGCGCGCTCCGTGTCCGTCGTCGACGTCCTCGACGACGGCGTCGTGATCGAGGAGAACGCCTTCCAGGGCTTCACGTGGCAGGAGCTCCCGGTCGCCCTGACACCGCCCGCACCGCCGCGCGCCGGCAGTCAGCAGGCGGCGATCGACGAGTGGGCGGATGCAGTCCTCGCCGCCGCTCCCGCGCTGCCCGCCGATCCCGCCACCGACCTCCTACTGCGTCGCCCGCCGCGGCGCGAGACACCACTGCCGCGCACGGGCGACGACGTCGCCGACATCGCGGCGGCGCTCGCCGGCCTCGACGACGGCTACCTCGCCGTGCAGGGTCCGCCCGGCACGGGCAAGACCTATGTCGGATCGCACGTCGTGGCGCGGCTGGTCCGCGAGCGCGGGTTCCGGGTCGGCGTCGTCGCGCAGTCGCACAACGTCGTCGAGCACATGCTCGATCGCATCGTCGAGGCGGGGCTGGATGCGGCCCAGGTCGCCAAGGCACCCAAGGGTGCGGCGACGGGGGCCGAGCGGTTCACCGCGATCGCCAAGAACCAGCTCGCGGCCTACATCGGGTCGCAGCCCGCCGGCTTCGTCGTGGGCGGCACGGCGTGGGACCTGACCCACACGGGACGGGTGGGCCGCCGCTCGCTCGACCTGCTCGTGATCGACGAGGCGGGGCAGTTCTCGCTCGCCTCCACGATCGCCGTCGCCGCCTCCGCTCGCCGTCTGCTCCTGCTCGGCGACCCGCAGCAGTTGCCGCAGGTCAGCCAGGGCACCCACCCCGAGCCGGTCGACACGTCGGCGCTCGGCTGGGTGATGGAAGACCACGCGGTGATCCCCGCCGACCGCGGTTACTTCCTCGCCCGCACCCGCCGGATGCGTCCGGAGGTCGCCGAGCCGGTGTCGCAGTTGGCCTACGAGGGGCAACTCGAGGCGCACCCCGACACGGCGCTCCGCCGCCTCGACGGCGTCCCCGCCGGGGTCGTGCCCGTGCCGCTCGCGCACACCCGCAACGCGACGCAGTCGCCCGAGGAGGCGGACGAGGTCCTGCGGATCGTCCGCGACATCGTCGGCACCCCGTGGACCGACGGCGCGACCTCACGCCCGCTCGGGCCGGAGGATGTCATCGTCGTGACGCCGTACAACGCACAGCAGGTGCTCGTCGAGGAGGTCCTCACGGCGGCCGGGTTCTCCGGCGTCCGCGTGGGCACGGTCGACCGGTTCCAGGGGCAGGAGGCGGCCGTCGTGATCGTCTCGCTCGCCGCCTCGTCGGGGCGGGATGCGCCACGCGGGCTCGAGTTCCTGCTGCTGCAGAACCGCATCAACGTCGCGGTCTCGCGCGCGATGCACACCGCGTTCGTCGTCTACGGCACCGGCGTGCTCGACGACCTGCCGCGCACCCCCGACGGCGTCGCGCGGCTCAGCGCGTTCGCCCGCCTCGTCGGAGCCACCGGCATCCCATCGGAGGCCGTCGCGGTCCCGCGATAGGCCGCGCGGTGTCAGACCGTGCCGTACAAGCGGTCGCCGGCGTCGCCGAGACCGGGGACGATGTAGCCCTTCTCGTTCAGGCGCTCGTCGAGAGCGCCCAGGACGAGGGTGACGTCGCGGTCGCCGACCTGCTTCTCGATCGCCGCGAGACCCTCGGGCGCTGCGAGGATGCAGACCGCCGTGACGTCCTGCGCGCCGCGCGCGAAGAGGAAGTCGATCGCCGCGCCGAGCGAACCGCCCGTGGCAAGCATCGGGTCGAGGACGAAGCACTGGCGGTCGCTGAGGTCGTCGGGCAGACGCTCGGCGTACGTGTAGGGCTCGAAGGTCTCCTCGTTGCGCGCCATGCCGAGGAATCCGACCTCGGCCGTCGGCAGCAGCGTCGTCATGCCGTCGAGCATGCCGAGGCCCGCGCGCAGGATCGGGACGACGAGCGGCCGCGGCTCGCTAATCTTGAGCCCGGTCGTGCGGGTGACGGGCGTGTCGATCTCGATCTCCTCGACACGCACGCCGCGGGTCGCCTCGTACGCGAGGAGGGTGATGAGCTCGGCCGTCAGCTGGCGGAACACCGGCGACGTCGTGCGCTTGTCGCGCAGCACCGTGAGCTTGTGGGTGATGAGGGGGTGGTCGGCGACGTGCACACGCATGGGTCCAGGCTACCGGGGCTACGCTGACGACGTGAGCCTGCCCGTCCCCGCCGCCGACGACGCGGCGATGGTGCGGGCGCTGGAGCTCGCCGCCCTCGCGTCGGGCCACGGCGACGTCCCCGTCGGCGCGGTCGTCACGCAGGCGGGCCGGGTCGTCGGGGAGGGACGCAACCTCCGCGAACGCGACGGCGACCCCCTCGCTCACGCGGAGGTCGTGGCGCTGCGAGCCGCGGCATCCGCCCTCGGATCGTGGAACCTCGACGACTGCACCCTCGTCGTCACTCTCGAGCCGTGCGTCATGTGCGCGGGTGCGATCCTGCAGACGCGGGTGGCGCGCGTCGTGTTCGGCGCGTGGGACGAGAAGGCGGGTGCGGCCGGTTCCGTCCACGACCTGCTGCGCGACAGGCGGATGCCGCACCGCGCCGAGGTCCTCGGCGGGGTCCGTGCGGGCGAGGCCGCGACCCTGCTGCGCGGCTTCTTCGACGCGAAGCGCTGAGGTGCTGCTCGCTCGTCAGTCGGACGAACTGAGGATGATCGCCTCGGTGGGCGGCGCGGGGGACGCGGGCGAACCGATGTACCCCGTCAATTCGAGCAGCGCGCGCCGGAACACGGCGGGCCGCTCGAGGTGGGGGGTGTGCCCCACGCCGGGCAGGGCGAGCTCGGTCGCGATGCCCCCGGCATCCGTGTAGCGACGGAGCACCTCGCGGGTCTGCGACACCATCGGCTGGGCCGGGGCGACGTCGGCGCCGGGCCAGTCGGGGAGGATCCCGAGCGACCCCAGGTGACCCGGGTCCGAGAAGGACGTGTCGGAGATGAGCGGGTCGAGCACGCCGCGGATCCAGAGGATCGACGGCTTCTCGCGCAGGTCGACGATGCCCGAGACGTCGAAGTTCTGCGGCGCGAGGGCGTTGAGCACACCGAACCGGCCGGGCGCGTAGCCGGGCCAGTGCGGGCTCGGGACGGATTCGCCGGGGTAGTTGCCGGTCGCGGTCGAGGTGGAGAGCATGGCCTCGACCCAGAGGTCTTCGTGCTCGGTCTCGAAACCCTCGGCGACGAAGGAGGCCCGGAAGACGCTCCGCGGCGAGGTGGATGCCTCCGCGCCCGCCTCGCGCGCGGTCAAGCGGCGCACGAACTCGGGGTTCGCGGTCCCCGCGCCGCAGCCGGCGTCGTCGTCGGTCAGGCGCGACCCGTCGAGCCGCGTGCCGCCGAGGCCGAACGGCGAGACGGGGGACTCGAGCAGGATCGTGCGCACCGGGTGGTCGAGCGCGAACTGCAGGGCGACCGCTCCGCCGAGGTCCCATCCGACGAGGTGCGGCGCCTCGATGCCGAGCTCGGTGAGCGTGAGCGCCACGTCGTCGCTCAGGTCGCGGACCCCGCGGGAGGCGTCGACGGGCATGTGCTCGGTGCCGCCGAAACCGCGCAGATCGACGGCGACGACCCGGAACTCCGTGGGGAGGTCCTGCATGAGCTCCTGCCAGACGAGGGCGGAGGACAGGGCGCCGTGCAGCAGGACGACGGTGCGTTCGGGGGCGGCGTCGACCGTGTCGCCGGCGCGCTCGAGGATGTTGACGCTCAGCCGGTCCGTGTCGATGATGCGGGACGTGATTCCGTCGAGGAGGGTCATGAGCCGATGATAAGCCGCGGGGGTGGATGACAGGATGGGGGCATGACGCACCACCTCCCTCCCGTCGCCATCCTCGGAGCCGGTTCGATGGGGGGTGCGATCGCGCAGGGGATCTCCCGCTCGGGCCGGGCCTCGTCCGTCGTGGTGACCAACCGCACGGCCGCGAAGGCCGCCGAGCTCGAGGGGCTCGACGCCGTCTCGAGTGCGGCGCTCGCGGAGGTGCCGTCGGCGAACACGGATGCCGCGGCATCCGCCGACATCGTCCTCATCGGCGTCAAGCCGGCGATGGTCCCCGATCTGCTGCGCGAGATCGCCGGCGCCCTGCGCCCCGGGACGATCGTCGTCAGCCTGGCGGCGGGCGTCACGATCGAGACGTTCGAGTCGATCGTCGGGCCCGAGATCCCCGTCATCCGCTCGATGCCGAACACGCCGGCCGTGGTCGGCAAGGCCGTCACCGGTCTCGCCGCCGGGTCGACCGCGACCGCGGCGCACGTCGCGCTCGTCCGGGCGCTGTTCGAGACCTGCGGCGTCGTCATCGAGGTGCCCGAGGCGCAGATCGACGCGCTCTCGACCATCTCGGGATCCGGCCCCGCCTACGTGTTCCTGCTCGTCGAGGCGCTGACCGAGGCCGCCCGCGGCAAGGGCTTCGAGGAGGCCGACGCCCGCCTCATGGCCGAGCAGACCTTCATCGGTGCGACGGCTCTGCTCGCCGCCACTGGCGACGACCCCGCCGAGCTCCGCCGCCGCGTGACCAGTCCCAAGGGCACGACCGAGCGCGCGATCGGCGTCCTCCAGACAGCGAACCTCGACGGGCTGTTCTCGCAGGCGACGGATGCCGCGCTGGCCCGCGCCCGCGAGCTCGCGACCGGCGTCTGAGGCATCCGCTCAGGCGTCGCCGAGCGTCAGGTCCTCTGCGGTCGTCCGTTCGGTGAGCCGGGCGGTGTGGTCGGCGCGGCCGATGAGCCCCCGGAACGCGAACAGGAGCACGGCGCCGGCGGCCGCCGACAGGGCCGCAGCGGCGTACGGGGCGCCGACGCCGAGGACGGCCAGGGCGGTGCCGACGGGGGCGCCGATCGCGCCGCCGAAGAACCGGAAGCCGGAGTAGGCGGAACTGGCGACGGCGCGGGGGAGCGCGGTAGCCTCCATCGCGGCCTCGGTGAGGATCGTGTTCACAGCACCGATCTCGATGCCGAGCAGCACGACGCAGACCACGAGCAGCGGCCGGGATCCGGCGCTCAGCGCCGCCAGCACGTGCGTCACGGCGAACGCGACGAGGAACCAGAGCAGCACGGTCACGACCGAGAAGCGCCGGGTCAGCCGCGGAGCGATGAGGACGCCCGCGATCGCGAGACCGACGCCGAAGCCCATCATGACCAGGCCGATGCCGACCGCCGGCAGTTCCAGGGCGTAGGGCGTGTACGACAGCGTCACGAAGAAGCCGGCGTTGTAGAGGAAAGCCACGACGCTGATCGCGAGCAGTCCGCGATCGGCGAAGGCACGGAAGGGGGCGCTGACCCGGCTGCGCTCCGCCGCGTGACCCGGATCGCGGACGAGGGTGAGGAGGGCGGCGACCCCCACGGCGAACAGCGACGCCGTGCCCCAGAAGGGCGCGAACCACCCGATCTGGCCCAGCAGGCCGCCCAGCAGCGGGCCGACCGCCAGCCCGATTCCGAGCGCCGCCTCGTAGAAGATCACGGCGTGCTCGCTGCGCCCGCCCGAGGCGGAGACGATCGAGGCGAGCGCCGTCGAGAGGAACAGCGCGTTCCCGAGGCCCCAGACGGCGCGGAAGCCGATGAGGGCGCCGATGCTGGGGGACAGTGCGCAGCCGATCGCGGCGAGGGCGATGACGACGAGGCCGAGGATCATGACCGCGCGGGTGCCGATGCGGGTGGACAGCCAGCTCGTGAAGAACATCGCCGAGGCCGTCACCGTCAGGTAGCTCGTGAACAGCAGCGAGGTCTGCACGGGGGTCGCCTGCAGTGCGGCGGCGACCGTCGGGAGGATCGGACCGACGAGGCCGATCCCCATGAACGCGACCATCGCGGCGAAGGCAATGGCCCAGACGGCGGGCGGCTGCGAGAGCAGCCGCGGTCCGCGTGTCGACGCGGCGGGGACGGTGGGGCGGGTTCCGGTGTCGAGCGCGGTCATTCCTCCGATTATACACAGATGCTTCACCAGTGAAATAAAGGGTTCGCCTCGCTACAGTGGAGCGGTGACCGAGCGCGCCGACTTCATCGCCCGCATCCGTGCCGCGTGGGCGGAGCAGATGCCGGCGATCGACACGTCGCCGATCGACGTGTGGGGCAGGCTCAACCGCGCCTCCGCGTTGGCGACCGCGCAGATCGAGCGGCTGCTGGCCGACAGCGGCGTCTCGCGATCGGAGTTCGACGTCCTCTGCGCGCTGGCCCGCACCGGTCGGCCCCTGCGTGCCAGCGAGGTCACCGCCGAGACGATGCTCAGCGGTGCGGCCACCACGAAGCTCACGAGCAGGCTCGAATCCGCCGGGCTCCTGCGCCGGGAGCGGTCGACGCGCGACGGTCGGGCGGTGGAGCTCTCGTTGACGGATGCCGGTCGTGCCGTCGTCGAGCGGGAGATGCCGCGCGCGCTCGCGCACGACGCCCGCCTGCTCGACGGGCTTAGCGAGGCCGAGCAGCAGACGCTCGCCGACCTGCTCGCCCGGCTGCTGGCGAACGCGCAGCGCGAGGCCTGAGGTCGGGCGGCGGCCGGGCGCTGCGACCTCAGGCGGAGGCGCGGAAGCTCAGACGTGGCGGGTCGAACAGCAGCGCGTCGGCGCCGCGCCCTCGGCGATGCGAGTCGATCCGGTGGATGAGCGACGAGCCCACGGTGAGCGCGATGAATCCGGAGATCATTTTGTCGATGAGCGAGGAGATCAGGTTCGCGGACAGCACCGCGGTCCAGAGGGCATCGCCGAGGTGGAGCAACTGATCCGTGAACGTGACGGTCGCGACATGTGCGGAGTAGCCGCCGTAGACGGCGAGGGTGATCGGTGTCGCCACCAGGGTGCTGGCCAGCGCGACCATCACCGTCAGGACGAAGAACCGCAGGGGCGTCCGTCCGAGGCCCCACGAGCGCGTGCCGTACCCCCACAGCAGCGCACCGACGATCCCGACGGCGGTGAACGGCAATCCGATGGGGCTCGAATGGTAGGCCGCGCCGGTCAGCTGGGTCGCGATCGCGACCAGCACCCCGTACCAGGGACCGAGGACGATCGATGCGACCGCAGTGCCCACCATGTCGAGGAACAGCGGGAGAGACGACCACAGCACGAGCTGGCCCCCGACGACGTTCGCGAGGGTGCAGAGGGCGATGATGATCGCCATCACCCCGACGCGCGAGGCCAGCGTGCGCGGCGGGCGCGGATCGAGCGTCCGTGGCTCGTCGGCGTCGCGCCGCGTCGCGGTGTGACTGCGCGATGGTGTGGGATCGTGCGGCGGTTGCTCGGGGCCGTCTGGGTTCTCCGGGGTCTCCGGGGCGGCAGCGGGCGGGGCCGGTGCCTCGGCGGCCTGCTCCGGTCGGTGTCCGAGGGCGTTCGCGACCGCGGCGTGGCGACGCCAGTGGGCGGCGTCGTGCTCCGCTCCACCGAGGGCGAGGATCACGTCGGCGACGAGGGCGGGGTCGACTCTCGTACGGTCGGGCCGGAAGAGGTCGTAGACGGTCGAACGAGCGACCGTGACGCTGCGGGCGCCACCGACGCGGCTCGCGCGCAGCCGTGTGACCCGTGCGGCTATCTCGGCGTACGACGGCCCGCCGGCGGCGAATCGCATCGACTGCAGCGCCTCATGGAGCCGCGCGTCGTGCGGCGGGGTCGCCCGCTCGGCGTCATCGGATGATGCCATCGATGTGTCCTGGTGTCGCCTGAGCGGGCTCAGCGGTCGAGCGAGGCGAAGCGTTCGATGTCGGAATTCGTCCCCGACACGATGATCAGGTCGTGGTTGGTCACGACGGTCGTCGCTTCGGCGTAGCGGAACGGCTTGCCGGGGCTCTTCACGCCGACGACCGTCACGTTGTACTTCGAGCGGACGCCCGACTCGTTGAGGCCGACGCCCCGGATGAACCGCGGCGGGTACATCTTGGCGAGGACGAAGTCGTCGTCGAAGCGGATGAAGTCGAGCATGCGCCCGCTGACGAGGTGCGCGACGCGCTCGCCGGCTTCGCGCTCGGGGTAGATGACGTGGTTGGCGCCGACGCGGGCGAGGATCTTGCCGTGCGACTGCGAGACCGCCTTCGCCCAGATCTGCGGAACCTTCAGGTCGACCAGGTTGGCCGTGATGAGGACGGATGCCTCGATCAAGGACCCCACGGCCACCACGGCGACCTGGAAGTCCTGCGCACCGATCTGCTTCAGCGCCTCGATGTTGCGCGCATCGGCCTGGACGGCGTGCGTGACGCGCTCGGACCATTTCTGCACGAGGTCGAGGTTGTCGTCGATCGCGAGGACGTCGCGGTCGAGGCGGTCGAGTTCGCCCGCGCACGCGGCGCCGAAGCGACCGAGTCCGATGACGAGGACGGGCGAATCGCTGCGCAACTGCTCAACCAACGATGGGCCTTTCCACGGGCAGCGCGTAGTGCTGCGTTCGGCTGGTCGCGGCCACCGCCGCGGCGAGTGTCACTGTACCAACGCGGCCCATGAACATCGTCAGCGCCATGACGAAGACGGCGGGGTCGGGGAGCTCCTGCGTCAGCCCGGTCGACAGCCCCACGGTGGCGAAGCCCGACACGACGTCGAAGAGGACCTCGTCGAGGGGCGCCTTCGTCAGGTGCGCGATCGTGATGGTCGACAGCGCCACGATCGTCGCGCCCCACGCGACGACCGAGAGGGCGACGCGCTGGACGTCGCTCGGGATGCGGCGCCCGAACGCCGAGACGCTCGGCCGGCCCTTCGCCTCGGACCACACCGCGAGGGCGAGGACGGCGAGGGTTGTGACCTTGATGCCGCCCGCCGTCGAGGCGGATCCGCCGCCGACGAACATGAGCATCGACCCGACGACGATCGAGGATTCGTGCAGCTCGCCGATGTCGATGATCGAGAAGCCGCCGGAACGGGTCATCGCGGACAGGAACAGGGCCTGGAACGTCGTGTCCCAGGCATCCATCGTCCCGAAGGTCTGGGGGTTGCCGTACTCCAGGATCACGAACGCGATCGCGCCCGCAAAGAACAGGACGACCGTCGTGATGAGCGTCAGCTTGACGTGGATCGACCACCGACGGACGTGCCAGTGATGCTTCCAGAGGGCGTAGATGACCGGGAAGCCGATCGAGCCGAGGAAGACGCCCGCCATGAGGACGCTGAGCAGCAGGTAGTTCTGCGCGAACGGCGCCAGGCCCTCGGAGTTGGGCGCGAAGCCCGTGTTCGTGAACGCCATGGCCGCGTAGTACGGGGCCTCCCACAGTGCGGTCAGGGGGTCGATGCCGCTGGCGAGCAGCATGGGGTACAGCAGGACGGCGAGGGCGGCCTCGATGACGAGGGTGGACAGGGCGACGGTCGCCAGCAGCTGACCCACCTCGCCGAGCCGGACGGCCTGGCCCTCGTTGACCGGCCCGCCGTGGGCGCGCATCGGGTTGCTGTCGCCCGCGGCGAGCAGCTTGGCGCGGAGCCCCAGACGCTTGGAGATCACGAGGCCGAGGATCGAGGCGAGGGTCAGGACGCCGAGGGCGCCGACGTTGACACCGATGAAGACCACCACCTGACCGAGGGGCGACCAGTGCGTGGCCATGTCGACGGTCGCGAGGCCCGTGACGCAGATCGTGGAGACCGCCGTGAACAGGGCGTCGGGCAGGGGCGTCACCTGCCCGTCCGAGGCCATCACCGGCAGCGAGAAGATCGCTGTGAACAGCAGGATGAGAACCGAGAAGATGAGCACGGCGAAGCGCGAGGGCGACGCGGTCGCGAGATCGCGCATCGCGGAGAACGCGCGGCGATGCCACGCCGGTCCGCGCCGGGGGGCGCGCTCATCGACGGCAAGGCCCGTCATTCGCGCCCCTTCCTCGTTCGGATCGTTGTCATGGTACTCCCGCGCGCGGGCGGGCTAACCTAATGCCATGGCGGACATCTTCGACGTGATCGCCGACGGGACCCGTCGGGACATCCTCCAGCTGCTCCGTGAACGAGGGGCGTCGGGGGAGAAGGGGACGAGCGTCTCGCAGATCGTCTCCGCCCTCGGGGTCAGCCAGCCGACGGTCTCGAAGCACCTGAAGGTACTGCGGGAGGCATCCCTCGTCTCCGTGCGCGAAGAGGGCCAGCACCGCTACTACAGCCTGTCGCCCGCGCCGCTGGACGCCGTGGATGACTGGCTGTTCCCGTTCTTCGCGGTCGACGAGGACGACGCGCCGGCGGCGCACGCCCTGCCGGACGGCGCAGCGCATGCCGCCGAGGTCGTGGGTCGCGCGGCCGCCGCGGCGAAGCATGCCGTGACGAGCGTGTTCAACAAACTGCCGGGCCGCTGACCCGCCTTCCGCCCCACGAGTCACACAGGTTTACACGCGTCTCGCCCACCCCCTAATGTGGAGGGATTCACGGGGGCTGATAACCACAAAGGGGACACGATGTCGGACATCTCGGATGTGCGCTTTCTCACGGTCGCGGAGGTCGCCGACCTCATGCGCGTCTCGAAGATGACCGTCTATCGCCTCGTCCACTCGGGGGAACTCCCCGCCGTGCGCTTCGGTCGCAGCTACCGGGTGCCCGAAACAGCGGTCACAGCCGCTCTGCAACGTCCCATCGCCGACGTCGGCTAGACTGATCCGAGGCATTTTTCCGTCTTGCCGTTCCCGGACGCCGACACCGCGCGTCCAGACCCCGACTTAGTGAGGTTTACCGTGGGTTCAGTCATCAAGAAGCGCCGCAAGCGCATGGCGAAGAAGAAGCACCGCAAGCTGCTTCGCAAGACTCGCCACCAGCGCCGCAACAAGAAGTAAGCGGCATCGCACACAAGCGCCCCCGTCCGGTCCGCCGGACGTCGGGGCGCTTCGTGTTGCGTCCGCGGCGTGGATGAGCGGGGGAGAATGGATGCCGTGACCGCACTCACCCTCATCTCCAAACCCGACTGCCACCTCTGCGACGTCGCACGCGAGATCGTCGACGCCGTCGTCGCCGAACTCCCCGAGGGGCGGGTCGACGTCGAGGAGTTGTCGATCACCGAGGACCCGGCCCTGTACGCGACATGGTGGGAGAAGATCCCCGTGGTCCTCATCGACGGCGACCTGCACGCGCACTGGCGCGTGTCCGCCGACCGGCTACGCGCCGCGCTCGTCGAGAAGGCCTCCGCATGATCCGCCACGTCGTGATCTGGAAGATGGCGGCCGCCGACGCGGACACCCGTGCCGAGCACGCCGCCGAGGTCGTGCGCCTCTTGCGGGGTCTCGAGACCGCCGTGCCCGTCATCCGCACCCTCAGCGTGGGGACCAACGTCGCCGTCCCCGAGGCGAACGCCGACGTCTCGCTCGTGATGGACGTCGACGACCTCGACGCGCTCGAGGCGTACCAGACGCATCCCGCGCATCAGGAGGTCGCCGCGTACATCCGCAGCGTCGCCGGCGGACGCATGGCCGTCGACTTCGAGGTCTGAGAGCCTCAGCCGCGGGGCCGGACGGGCACCGGGACCGGCGCCACGGCGATGCGGACCCGTTCGCCGTACTCGAGTCGGTCGTCGGCGGGATGCTGCAGCCGCACCAGCGCGCCGTCGTCGGTGCGTACCAGGGTGCGGCGGATGCTGCCGAGGAACGTGCTCTCCTCGACGACGGCGCCGATGCCCTCGCCCGCGCCCACCAGGCGCACGTTCTCGGGGCGGATGAGCGCCTCGACGGGGCCGTCGGGAGCGTCGCCGAGGATCGGGACGGACGTGCCCCAGACCTCGACCGCTCGGGCCGCGGCGGTCCCCGGGACGGCGCTGGAGAGCCCGACGAACCCGGCGACCTCGGGGGTGGCGGGTCGTAGATACAGGTCCTCGGGGGTGCCGATCTGCGCGATGCGGCCCGCTGCCATGACGGCGATGCGGTCCGAGACCGCGAGCGCCTCCTCCTGGTCGTGCGTGACGAACACGGTCGTGATCCCGAGGCGCAGCTGGATGCGGCGGATCTCGTCGCGGAGCTGGACCCGCACCTTGGCGTCGAGCGCCGAGAGCGGCTCGTCGAGGAGGAGCACCCGCGGCTCGGTCACCAAGGCGCGAGCGAGGGCGACGCGCTGCTGCTGTCCGCCGGAGAGCTGGTGCGGGAAGCGGTCGGCGAGGTGGTCGAGGCCGACGAGCTCGAGCGCCTCGCCCGATCGGCGGCGCGCGGTGGCGGTGTCGACGCGCCGCCGGCGCAGCCCGAAGGCGACGTTGTCGACGACGCGCAGGTGCGGAAAGAGCGAGTACGCCTGGAACACCATCCCGATGTCGCGCTTGTTCGTCGGCGTCCGTGAGACGTCCGTTCCGCCGAACGCGACGATCCCGCCGGTCGCGTCCTCCAGGCCGGCGATGACACGCAGGGCGGTGGTCTTGCCGCATCCGGACGGCCCCAGCAACGACACGAACTCGCCGGGAGCGACGTCCAGGTCGACGCCGTGCAGCACGCGGGTCGGGCCGTAGTCCTTCACGATGCCGCGCAGCTCGACCCGCGTCCCCTCGCTCGCGCCGGCGAGCAGGGTGTTGTCGGCGGTGCGGGGGAGGATCCGGGCGGTGGGGGTGGATTCGAGGGTCACGGGGTCTTCCTTCCGGTGCCGACGCGTCCCGCGCGGCCGATGACGAGGAGCAGGACGAAGGCGAACGCGAGGGCCAGCAGCGTGAAGATCGCGGAGGCCCAGGCATCCTGCTTGTTGATGACGACGAGCCCGGTCTGCAGCACCTGCCGGTTCAGCAGCGAGGCGATGGTGAACTCTCCCAGGACGACCGCGACGGAGATGAGGGATGCCGCGAGCAGCCCCTGTCGCAGGTTCGGAGCGACCACGCGCACCAGCACGGTGCCCCACCCCGCGCCGAGGGTGCGGGCGGCCTCGGTCAGCGTCGCGAGGTCGACGGCGTCGATCGCGGCCTGGATCGAGCGGTAGGCGAACGGCAGGACGAGCACCCCGTAGGCGAAGGCGAGGGTCCAGGCGCCCGTCCCGAAGGTGCGGCCGATCTGCAGGTAGATGGGGGCCAAGCCGACCACGAGGACGATCGCGGGGATCGTGATGGGAAGCAGGGCGAGGAACTCGAAAGCGCGGCGCAGGCGCGGGAACCGCAGTTTCACCAGCACCATCGTCGGCGCGAACACCAGAAGGACGATCGCCACCGTCACCGCCGCGAGGATGAGCGAGTTGACGAGGCCCGTCCACACCGGCCGGTACTTCGCCGAGAGCGCCGGGTCGAACAGGGCCGCCCAGCGGTCGAGGGTGAGCGAGCCGTCGGCGGCGGTCAGGGTGAACAGGGCCGTCGCGACGAACGGGACGGCGAAGACCGCCCCGACGAGGAGTCCGATCGCCCAGCGCGTCGCCGCCGACGGGGCGAGGGTCGCGCGGCTCACGACTGCCACCGGGCGGCGCGGCGCTGGATGAGGGTGTACGCGACCATGACGACGGCGACCACGACGATCATCCCCAGGGCGAGCGCACCGGCGAGGTTCTCGCGTCCGAGCACGGTCTCGCTCGTGAGGGCGGTACGGATCTGCAGCGGAACGATCTGCGACCCCTGGCTGGCGAGGGCGGCCGCCGTCGCGTACGACGAGAACGCGTTCGCGAACAGCAGCAGGAAGCTGGCGAGGAAGGACGGGGCGAGGACCGGCATCCCGATCTGCGGCCAGAAGCCGCGCCGGGTGCCGCCGAGGGTGAGGTGCGCCTCGAGCCACTGCGGTTTGAGCGCCGACAGCGCCGGCATGAAGGTGATGACCATGAGGGGCACCTGGAAGATGATGTAGGCCGGGATGAGCCCCGGCAGCGCGTAGATCCACGCCCCGCCGGCGAAGATCTGCAGCCCGAAGAGGTCGCTGAGCAGGCGGGTCACGACGCCCTGCGTCCCGATGGTCGCGATCAGGACGAAGGCGAGCATCACGCCGCCGAACTGCGCGAGGACCCCGGATGCCGCATCCACCGTCGTCCGCACGATCCCGGTCTCGGGGAGCCCCAGCATCGCGAGGCAGACGAGGGCGCCGACCACCGCGCCGATCAGGGCGGTCAGGAGGGACACCCAGGTCGAGTTCGCGAAGGTGGCGAGGACGACCGGATCGACGAGCGCCGCGAGGTTGTCCCCCGTGAGGGCTCCCGCCCCGTCGACGAACCCGGTCGCGAGGGCGAGGACGGTGGGCAGGACGAGGAAGGCCGCCAGGTAGACGGCGAACGGCACGAGGCCGAGCCACGACCAGTCGATGCGGCGCCGCCCGCGAGGGGCCGGAGCGTGCTGCTCCGACCCCTCGGGGGCGCCGTGCGGGACGCCCGTCGCCGGGATCCCCGCCGGTGCCGTGGCGGTCACTGGACCGCGGCGGCCCAGTTCGCGCCCAGCAGCTCGCCCGCGTCGGTCGACTGCGCCTCGGTCGGTACGACGGTCTCGGCCGGGGCTTCGGGGAGCGCGGCGGCCAGCTCGGCGTCGATCGTGCCGGCATCCGTCATCGCCTCCATGCGGACGGGGCGCGCCCCGCCCTTCAGCCACAGGTTCTGCACCTCGTCGCTGTAGAGGAACTCCTGCCAGAGCCGAGCGGCGGCCGGGTTCGGGGCGTCGACGTTGATGGCCTGGTTGTAGTACCCGGCGTAGCCCACACCGTCGAAGACCACCGTCTCCCAGGTGGGGACGTCGGCCTTGTGCGCGGCGTTGAGGTAGTCCCAGTCGAAGACGACGGGGGTCTCGCCGCTCGCGACCGTGGCGCTCGTGACGTCGAGCTTGAGCATGTTGCCGGCCTTGTTCAGCTCGCTGAAGAAGTCGATGCCGGGCTGGAAGTCGTCGAGCGTCCCGCCCGATTGCACGGCGGCCAGGCCCACGGCGGCGAAGGCCGCGCCCGCCTGCGTGGGGTCGCCGTTGATGGCGACCGAGCCGCGGAACCCGTCGCCGAGCAGGTCGTCGAGCTCGGCGGGGGCGTCGAACTTCGCCGAGTCGTAGCCGACCGACATGTACCCGCCGTAGTCGCCCACGAACAGACCCGTCGGCTCCTTGAGCGCGTCGGGGATCTCGTCCCACGTCTGCACCTTGTAGGGGGCGAAGCGGTCGGTGTTCTGCAGGGCGACGGTGAGGCCCAGGTCGAAGACGTCTGGAGCGGTGTCGAGGCCCTCGTTCGTCTCGGCGGCGGTGATCTCCTCGGCGCTCGAGATGTCGGGCGACTGCTCGTTGATCGTGATCTCGGGGTAGCGCTCGGCGAAGAGGTCGAGGATCTCGCCGTAGTTGGCCCAGTCGCGGGGGAGCGCGATGACGTTCAGGTTGCCCTCGGCCTTGGCCGCGGCCTCCAGGTCGGCGAACGAGCCGAAGTCGGTGACGCTCGTCGCGGTGGCGGCCACCGACGTCTCGCCGGCGGCGTTCTCGGCGTCGGGGCTGCCGGCGCAGGCCGCCAGTGACAGCGCGGCGATGGTGGTGAGGCCGACGGCGACGGACGCGCGGCGCGGGAAGGGACGGGACATGCGGTTCCTCTCGGGTGATCCTGCGCGCGCTGATGAGCGCGGCGCACGGGGGGACGAGGGGAAGCTACGACCGCCGGATGGATGGCGGGCCCACGGCGGATGAACGGACGGTGACGCCCAGGCGACGGATGCCCGTTCAGCGCTCGGCGTCGGACTCGCGCACGATCTGGATCGCGTTCGTGAAGGTCGATGCGCGGCGCTCGGCCTCGACGCTGCCCGTGAAAAGACCGTCGTGGGGGCGTGCCGCGGGGTCGTCGGCCGGTGCCGCACCGGCGGTATCCGTCATCCGCACCCGCTGCACGGGCACGGCGTCGGGCAGGGTGCGCTGCACCCAGGTGACCATCGCCTCGCGGACCAGGCAGCGCAGGTCGAAGAGCGTCGGAGCGTCTTTCGCCGTCACGAGGATGCGGACGCGCACGTAGCCGGCGACCGCGTCGGTCACCTGCAGCACGGCCGTGCGCCCGTCCCAGAGCTCGGTCGCCCCCACGACGTCGTGCAGGTGCTCCCGCATCCGGTCGGGGGAGACGTTCCAGTCGAGGTCCATCTCGACGGCGCCGAGGAGCTCCGAGCCCCTCCGGGTCCAGTTCTCGAACGGGGTCGTCGTGAAGTAGGTGCACGGCAGGACGAGGCGGCGGTCGTCCCACAGATCGAGCACGACGTAGCTGAGGGTGATCTCGCCCACGCGCCCCCACTCGCCGTCGGCGACGACGACGTCGTCGACACGCAGCGCATCGCTGAAGACGATCTGCAGCCCCGCGAAGACGTTCGCGAGGACGGACTGTGCGGCGAGGCCCGCGACGATCGACGCGATCCCTGCCGACGCGAGCACACTCGCCCCGATCGCCCGGACCGCGTCGAAGGTCAGAAGGACCGCCCCGATGCCCATGATGACGATGATCGCGATGGCGAGGCGTCGCACGACGAGGGTCTGGGTGCGGATGCGGCGGGCCACCCGGTTGTCGGGCACATCGATGCGGTAGCGGCCGAGCGCGACGTCGGTGGCGACCACGACGAGCGAGGCCAGCAGCCACGCGCTCGCCGCGATGATGAGGATCGTGAGGAGCTGATCCAGGATGCCGCGCCACGTGTCATCGGGGAACGCCGCACGCACGGCGGCCCAGAGGGCGACGACGAGCAGCAGCATCCGGAACGGTGCCCGGGACTGCCGGCTCAGGACCCCCGCCCACCGGCGACGGCGCGCGACGATCGCCAGCACGATCGTCGCGACGACGGCGACGACGATCCCGACCGCGATCCCGACGAGGGTCGCGATCGCGAAGTCCATCCATCCATCCCACATGCAGCTGATCCTTCCATCGGGGAATCAGCCACGATACGACGAGCGCCCGGCCGAAGCCGAGCGCTTGCCGAACGTGCGGGTCTCGCCTTACGGCGCCAGACGGGTGGGTCCGCGGAAGAGGTAGGTGACCTCGCGGATCGAGTCCTGCCCGAGCAGCAGCATGAGGACACGGGCCAGGCCCATGCCGAAGCCGCCGTGGGGCGGGGCGCCGAAGCGGAAGAAGTCGAGGTAGAAGTCGAGGTGCTCGGGGTCGAGACCCTTCTCCTTCGCCTGCTCGATGAGGACGTCGACGCGGTGCTCGCGCTGCGCGCCGGTCGTGATCTCGACGCCGTTGAAGAGCAGGTCGTACGACTTCGTCAGCCCGGTCTCGTCGTCGCGCATGTGGTAGAACGCGCGGATCTCGGGGTGGTAGTCGGTGATGAACACGAACTGGTGACCGTAGGTCTCCTGCACGTGCGCGGCGATCTGACGCTCGCCCTCGGGGTCGAGGTCGCCGTCGGTGCGGGGGATGTCGTAGCCGCGGGCCGCGACGATCTCGCGCGCCTCGGCGAGCGGGATGCGGGGGAACGGCAGCTCGGGGACGACCACGTCGATGTCGAAAAGGGCCTTGATCTCGTCGCCATGCTTCTCGGCGACGGCGCGGATCGCGGTCTGCAGGAGCTCCTCCTGCATGCGCGCGACGTCCTCGTGCGAGTCGATCCAGCTGATCTCGGCGTCGATCGAGGTGAACTCGGTCGCGTGGCGCGAGGTGAAGGAGGGGTCGGCGCGGAACGCGGGGGCGATCTCGAAGATCTTGCCGAAGCCGGCGACCTGGGCCATCTGCTTGAAGAACTGCGGGCTCTGCGCGAGGTAGGCCGTCTTCTCCTCGAAGTAGGGAACCTCGAACAGCTCGGCGTTGGACTCCGAGGGCGACGCCATGAGCTTGGGGGAGTGGACCTCGATGTAGTCGCGCTCGATCCAGTACGAGCGCATCGCGTGCTCGAGGGTCGTCTGCACCCGGAACACCAGGTTGTTGCGGCGCTGGCGCAGGTCGATGAAGCGCCAGTCCATGCGCTTGTCGAGACCCGAGTCGGCCGCGATCGGCGTCTCGGGGAGGGCGGCGGCCGCGATCTCGAGTCCGCTGATCTTGATCTCGACACCGCCGAGCTTGACCCGCTCGTCGTGCTTGAGCTCGCCCGTCGCGGTCAGGAAGGTGCCGGTCGACAGGTTCGAGATCAGGTCGGTGAGCGCCAGGGCCGCGGCATCCTGCTCCGCGCCGTCCTCGGCCGGACGGGTCGCGGGATTCACGAGCTGCACCGCGCCGGTCTCGTCGCGGAGGATGACGAACTGCACCTTCTTCTGATCACGGACGGTCTCGACCCATCCGGAGACCGAGACGGGACCGTCTTCACGGGACTGCAGCTGCTGGACGAGGGTGCGTTCACTCACGAGGGACGAGTCTACGCGGCACCCAGCCGGCGCCCATGCCCGCCCGCTTAAGCTGGAGCACCACAGGGGGCCCGGCCGGGCATCCGATCACCGAGCGCGAGAGAGCACCCGATGACCGACATGTTCCACGCCGCGTCCGCCTCCGGCTCCGGCGGCGGCTCCTGGCTCTCCGCGCTGGCCGACTGGCTCGTGACGCTGATGGAGACGATCGGTCCGATCGGCGCGGCGATCGCGGTCGGTCTCGAGAGCCTGTTCCCGCCGATCCCGAGCGAAGCGGTGCTGCCGGTCGCCGGTCTCGCCGCGTCGCGCGGCTCGTTCACCCTCGCCGAGGCGATCGGCTGGACCACGTTCGGATCGGTCGCCGGCGCCTACCTCCTGTATGGGCTCGGCCGCGTGCTCGGCGCCGAGCGCCTCACGCGCGTCGCCGAGAAGATGCCGCTCATGAAGGGCGAGGACGTCACGAAGACGGTCGCCTGGTTCGACCGTCACGGGTCCGCGGCCGTGTTCTTCGGCCGGATGGTGCCCCTCTTCCGCAGCCTCATCTCGATCCCGGCGGGCGTCTCGAAGATGCCCTGGTGGAAGTTCGGCCTCCTCACCGCGGCGGGCAGCCTCATCTGGAACTCGATCTTCGTGCTCGCAGGCTTCTTCCTCGGCGAGAACTGGCACATCGTCGAGCAGTACGCGGGGGTGTTCCAGAACATCGTCATCGTCGTCGTCGTCCTGCTGGTGGCGTGGTTCCTGTTCGTCCGCATCCGCGCCGCCGTGCGCGACCGGCGCTCAGGCCCGGCATAGGAGGGCCGCACGTAGACTGGAGGGGTGCCCGCCGCCCGCCTCCATCTCGTGCGCCACGGGGAGGTCCATAACCCCGAGCGCGTGCTGTACGGACGCCTCCCGGGTTTCCATCTGAGCGACGACGGCCGCGACATGGCACGCTTCGCGGCCGAGCACCTGAAGGCGCAGGGGCGACCGGTGAAGTCGCTCGTGTCCTCGCCCCTCGAACGGGCACGCGAGTCAGCGGCGCCGATCGCGGAGCTGTTCGGCCTCACGCCCGTCATCGACGCCCGCGTCCTCGAGCCGACGAACGTCTTCGAGGGCAAGCGGATGCAGCGTGCCCTGCGCAACCCGCTCAACTGGTGGCACCTGCGCACCCCCGCCCTCCCCAGCTGGGGCGAGGCCTACCTCGACGTGGTCGAGCGCATGCAGGCCGCGATGCGCGACGCGTGGAACCGGACCCCGTCGGGCGACGCCGTCATCGTCTCGCACCAGCTGCCGATCTGGATCACGCACCTCTCGGTCGCGGGCCTGCCGCTGCGGCACGACCCGCGCCGACGCCGGTGCGACCTGTCGAGCATCACGAGCTTCGAGCTCGCGGGCGACGTGTGGCGCGAGGTCGACTACGTCGAGCCCGCCCCGACCACGGGCGCCGTGGACGTGGGGGCCGTATGAGGCGCCGCATCCTCGCCGCCGTCGCGGCGATCGCGCTCACCGCGGGCCTCGCCGCCTGCTCGGGGCAGAACGATGACCTCGCGAACCTCTACCGCGAAGGCAACACACAGGGTTTCATCTCCAGCGACGGGCGGGTCGAGACGATCCCCGCCGACAAGCGCGGCGAGGCGCTCTCGTTCTCGGGGACCGCCGTCGACGGGTCGACGATCTCGAGCGACGACTTCGCGGGCGACGTCGTCGTGCTGAACTTCTGGTACGCCGCCTGCGGCCCCTGCCGCGCCGAGGCGCCCGTCCTCGAGGAGACGTTCCAGGACACGAAGGCCGACGGCGCCCAGTTCCTCGGCGTCAACATCTACGACGGCCCCGAGCAGGCCACGTCGTTCGACGAGACCTACGGCATCACCTACCCGTCGATCCTCGCCCGCGGCGACGTCGACCTGAAGCTCGCGTTCGCCGACTGGACCTCGCTGCAGGCGGCCCCGACGACCCTCGTCGTCGACCGCGAGGGGCGCGTGGCCGCGCGCCTGTTCGGCCAGCTGCCGGATGCCACGACCCTCCGCGACCTCGTCGAGGACACCCTGGCGGAGGAGCAGTGAACCCCGGCGCGGTCGTCGCGGACGGGGCGCTCTGGATCGCGATCCCGATCGCCGCGCTCGCCGGTCTGGTCTCGTTCCTCTCGCCCTGCGTCCTCCCGCTCGTCCCCGGCTATCTCGGCTTCCTCGGCGGCGCGATGACCCCGAAGGAGGGACGATGGATGCCGGTGGCCCGGGCCGCGGCATCCGGCACCGGCGTCGCCACGGCGACCGCGGCACCCGCCCGTCCCGCCGTCGGACGCGGCCGACTCGTCGTCGGCGTGCTGCTGTTCATCGCCGGGTTCACCGTCGTGTTCCTGTCGATGGGGGTGTTCGCGGGAAGCCTCGGGCGCCTCTTCCTGCAGTACGAAGAGGTCATCACGCGGGTGCTCGGCGCCGTGGTGATCGTCATGGGCCTGATCTTCGTGGGAGTGTTCGGACTCGCGCAGCGCACCTACCGTCCGCCGCTCACGCAGAACCTCGGACTCGTCGGGGCGCCGCTGCTCGGGGTGGCGATGGGCGTCGGCTGGGCGCCGTGCATCGGCCCGACCCTCGCGACGATCCTGAGCATGGCCTACAGCCAGGCCGATCCGACGCGCGCGGGTCTGCTCGCCGTCGCGTACTCGCTGGGCCTCGGCATCCCCTTCGTCCTGCTCGCCCTCGGTGCGTCGTGGGCGACGCGGTCGGTCGCGTTCATCCGCCGCCACATCCGCGTCGTCAACATCATCGGCGGTGCGATGCTCGTCCTCCTCGGCCTCCTCATGGTGACGGGGATCTGGACGACCCTGATGGCCTCGTTCCAGGGGGTGGTGGCCGGTGTCCCGACGTTCCTCTGACCCGCGCGCCGACGTCGTCGACGGCCCGCTCCGACCGGGCGACCACCTCGACCGCACCGAGGACCGCCTCGACCCCGCCGTGCGCGGGCGCGAGGAGTCCGACGGCATCACCCAGCCCGCGCTGGGTTTCGTCGGGTGGCTCCGGTGGGGCTGGCGTCAACTGACGAGCATGCGGACGGCCCTCGTCCTCCTGCTGCTGCTCGCGATCGCCGCAATCCCCGGATCGCTCGTGCCCCAGCGCAGCGCCGACCCGAACGGCGTCACGCAGTGGCGCGCCACGAACCCCGATCTGTACCCGACGTTCGACGCGCTGCAGCTGTTCGACGTGTACATTTCGGTGTGGTTCTCGGCGATCTACATCCTGCTGTTCATCTCGCTGATCGGATGCGTCCTCCCGCGCACGAAGCACCACTGGAAGGCGCTGCGGGCCCGCCCGCCGCGGACCCCCGTGCGGCTCTCGCGGCTCGCCGACCACAGCGAGACGACGGTCGCGGTGCCCGAGGGAAAGGATGCCGCGGGGCACGCCGCGCACGCCGTCGACCTCGCCGAGGCGCAGCTGCGCTCGGCCCGCTACCGCGTCGAGCGCTACGACCGGAACGGCGTCGCCTCGGTCTCGGCCGAGCGCGGCTACCTGCGCGAGACGGGCAACCTGATCTTCCACGGCGCCCTCGTCGGCGTGCTCCTGTCCGTCGGCATCGGCGGCGGCTTCACCTACACGGGGCAGACCGTGATCACCGAGGGCGACGGCTTTGTCAACTCGCTCGGCCTCGGCTACACGTCGTTCAACCCCGGCCGGTTCGTCGACACCGAGGCGCTGACGCCGTACTCGATCACCCTCGATCGGTTCGACGTGACCTACGCGCCCGGCTCGGGGCAGGCGGGCGACTTCGCCGCCCACGTCACGACCCGCTTCCCGGGTCAGGACCCCGAAGACCAGGTGATCGAGGTGAACCACCCGATCACGATGGCTGGCGACCGGGTCTACCTCATGGGCAACGGCTACGCGCCGACGATCACGGTGCGCAACGGCGCCGGCGACGTCGTGTTCAGCGAGTCGGTCCCGTTCCTGCCGCAGAGCGCGACGATGACCTCGCAGGGCGTCGTGAAGATCCCCGACACGGGCGGCGAGCAGCTCGGCATGGTCGGCTTCTTCTACCCGACGGTCGCCGAGCTCGACACCGGTGCGCTGACGTCGGCGTACGGCGACCTCCTCGACCCGCGGCTGACCTTCTTCGTGTACGAGGGTGACCTCGGCATCGACGACGGCACGCCGCGCTCGGTGTACGCGCTCGACACCGACGGCATGACCGAGATCGCGGGCCGCAACGCCGACGCCCCCTCGCTCGAGCTCTCACCCGGGCAGACGATCGACCTGCCCGGCGGCCGCGGCACGGTGACCTTCGAGGATGAGCGCAGCGCAGGCGCACCCGAGTCGGTCAAGCGGTACGTCTCGCTGTCGATCAACAACGACTCGAGCGCCACGTGGGTGCTCGTGTTCGCGATCCTCGCCATGCTCGGGCTGTTCACGGCGCTGTTCGTGCCGCGCCGCCGGATGTGGGTGAAGGCGACCCCGGTCGGCGACGACGAGGTGCGCATCGAGTACGCGGGCTTGGCCCGCGGCGAGGACCCGGCCATCGCCGTCGCGGTCGCCGACCTCGCCCGCCGCCACGGCACCGCGTTGGGTGAGCAACCGGCATCCGCCCCGGTCAGCCCGGCGAACGTAGACTGAAACCACCCATCTCCTCTGGAGGACCCCATGTCGTTCGATGACATCTCCGTCCTGCTGTTGTGGACCGCGATCGCGATCTACACGCTCGGCTTCCTCGCCTTCACCGTCGACCTCGCGCGCCGGTCCGAGCTCGCGATCGCCGCCCAGGACGCCAAGGCCAAGACGCAGGCGCGCACGCTCGTCGCCGCCGGCGGCGGGCAGACGATCGACGAGATCCGCGCGGAGGAGGCCGCCGCGAAGATCGCGCTCGAGGCCGCGCCGTCGCAGCGCGGACGCTACCTGTTCGCGCGACTGGGTGTCGTGCTCACCACGATCGCGTGGCTGTTCCACCTCGGCGCCGACGTGACGCGCGGCATCGCGGCGGGCCGGGTGCCGTGGTCGAACAACTACGAGTTCGCCCTTACCGGCACGCTCCTCGTCGTCGCCGTCTTCCTCACGGTGCTCGTCAGGTACGACCTGCGCTTCCTCGGCGCGTTCATCAACGGCCTCATCGTCGTCCTCCTCGGCGGCGCCGCCCTCGCGTACTACGTCGAGGTCGTGCCGCTGTCCGACCCGCTCAAGAGCGTCTGGCTCGTCATCCACGTCTTCGTCGCGTCGCTGGCGTCGGCGTTCTTCGCGATCGCGTTCGCGCTCTCGGTCGTGCAGTTGCTGCAGTCGCGCCGCGAGCGCCTCGCGCTGGCCGCGGTGGGGTCGGATGCCGCGCCCCGCACCCGCCTGCCGTTCCTGCGCACCCTGCCGAGCGCCGACGTCCTCGAATCCCTCGCCTACCGCTTCGCGATCATCGGGTTCGTGCTCTGGACCTTCACCCTCATCGCCGGCGCCATCTGGGCCAATGACGCGTGGGGCCGCTACTGGGGCTTCGACACGAAGGAGGTCTGGACCTTCGTGATCTGGGTCGTCTACGCCGGGTACATCCACGCCCGCGCGACGCGCGGCTGGCGCGGCACCCGGTCGGCGTGGCTGTCGATCGTGGGCTTCACGTCGGTGCTGTTCAACTTCACGATCGTGAACCAGTTCTTCAAGGGCCTGCACTCCTACAGCGGCCTGTCCAGCTGAGCCTCGTGACGCAGATCCCCGCCACCGTCGTGACCTACCCCGACGGGGACGTCACCGGAACGGCGACCGTCGTGCACGCGGTGCTACTCGCCGACGGGCGGACGGGCATCGTCCTCGATCGCACTCCGTTCCACCCCGTCGACACCGCCTGGCCCGATCAGCCCGCCGACGTCGGCGTGCTGCGAAGCTCGTCCGGCGAGTTCCCCGTCGTCACCGCCCTGACCGGGGGAGTCCGCGAGGGCGACCTCGTCATCGGTTCGGACCTCCCGGTGCGCATGGGCGCCGAGGGCTGGACGTTCGTCGTCGTCCACGTCGTCGACGCGCCTGCCCCCGCCGTCGGCGAGAGCGTAGAGGCGTACGTCGATCCCGAGCTGCGCGCTGCGCTGTCCGCCGGGCACACCGCCTGCCACCTGGCATCCCTCGCCCTCGACGCCGCCCTCGCGGATGCGTGGACGAAGGAGGTTCCGACGGATGCCGCGGGTCACCCCGCGTTCGACATGCTCGCGATCCAGACGTCCCGCATCACGGCGTACGGCTCGACCGACGTCTACCGTATCGGCAAGTCGCTGCGCCGGAAGGGGTTCGACCCCGCTGCGCTCGACGACCTGCGCGCCGTCGAGGAGCGCGCGAACGCGACGCTCGCCGGCTGGGCCGAGACGCCCGGAGCCATCGGCGTCCATCGCGAGGATCGCACCCTCGCCGGTCGGCGCACGTGGCGCTGCGAGCTGCCCGAAGGTGCCGTCGAGCTGCCGTGCGGCGGCACGCACCTGACCTCGCTCGCCGAGGTCGAGGCCATCACGGTCGCCCTGGCCTCGGCCGAGGTCCCCGGTGGCGTCGAGCTGACGATGACCACCGGCATCCGCCTCGCCCACTGACCCGCGCGGTCGTCCCGCGCCCCGCGCCCGCGCCCGCGCCCCGCGCCCGCGCCCGCGCCCCGCGCTCCGCGCGCTCGAGCCGGCCTGTGCGCCGAATCACCACTCGAGCGCCGAATCACCACCGGCCTGCCCGCAATCCGGTGGTGATTCGGCAGCCCGTTGGTGATTCGGCGGATGTGAGCGAGGAGGCTCGCAGTCGCAGTGGCAGTGGCAGTGGCAGGCGCGCGGGCCGGCGCCGCCGCTCAGGCGGGCTGGGCGAGCACCGCGCGGGCGGACGTGGAGCGGTGCCGTGTGACGGCGAGCACGCTCGCGGCGACCGCGAGCACCGTCCAGACGACGAGGGCGATCGCTGCGGGGGCGCCGCCTCCGGCATCCGTCAATGCGGCCAGCATCGCTGTGTACGCGGGCGCCGTCGGCAGGAGCCCGGCGACGTCGAGGAGCGTGCCCGGAACGGTGGAGACGATGCCCGTCGCGACCGCCAGAACGCCCACGAGCACCGAGACCCAGCGCCCGATGCCGCCGAGGAGGGCGACGAGCGCGTGGTTCACCGCGGCGAACGCGACACCGGCGAGGACGCACATCGCCGCGAACAGCGCCCACGCGCCGAGGTCGTACCCGGCGGCGAGCTGGACGACACCCGCGACGAGCACGCCCTGCAGCGCGCCGACCGCGGCGCCCGGGGCGAGCGCTCGCAGCGCCAGGGCCGCGGACGACCGCCGCGACGACAGCGCCGTGCGCGGGATCGCCTGCAGCACGACGAAGGACGCGAGACCGCCGAACCAGAGGGCGAGCGTCGCGAGGAGAGGGACGGCCGAGGCCCCGAACAGCGACGTGCCGGTGCCGTCGGCGACGACGGGCTCGGCCACGACCGCGGCGAGGTCCTTCGCCTGCGCGTCGGTGTAGGAGGGTACGCCGTCGACCGCCTGGTCGAGGCCGCCGGCGAGGTCGCCGGTGCCGTCGGCGAGCTTCCCGACGCCGGTCGACAGCTCGCCGGCCCCGGTCGCCAGCGCGCCCACGCCGTCGGCGAGCTGGTCGGTTCCGTCGGCGGCGGTCCCCGCGCCGGTGGCGAGGGCCTGAGCCCCGGTCGACAGCTGCCCCGCGCCCGAGGCGAGCTGGTCTGCGCCGCCCGCGAGCTGGTCGGCGCCGCCCGCAAGCTGGCGCACACCCGTCGCGGCTTGCCCTGCCCCGTCGGCGAGCCCGGCGGCTCCGGTGGACAGTTGGCCCGCCCCGCCGGCGAGCTGGTCGGCGCCGTCGGCGAGCTGCCCCATCCCGGTCGCGAGCTGCTGGGCCGCGGCGGCGGAGGTCTGCAGCCCCTGCGTCAGGCTCGGTCCGAAGTTCGCGAGGGTGTCGATGTCCTTCGCGAGCTGCTCCGCGTCGCCGACGGTGGCCTGCAGGCCGGGGAGCGCCGTCGTCGCCTGGGCCGCGGCATCCGTCAACGAATCGCACAGCTCGGCCCCCGCCACCGCGGGATCGCAGGCCTCGGCGGCGGCCGAGATCGCCTCGACGGCGGCCCTGACCGCCTCGCGGTTCTGCGCGCCGTCGGCGGTGAGCGCCTTGATCCCGTCGACGATGCCGCTCGGGACCGCGGGGATGGCCGCGGTCTGCTCGGCCGCCTTCGTGAGCCCGTCGGCGAGTTCCTGCGTGCCGGAGGCGATCGGCCGCGCACCGGCGGCCCACTCGTCCAGGCCCGTCGAGGTCTTCGCCGCGCCGTCCGCGAGCTGGTCGGCGCCGTCCGCGAGCCGGTCGATGCCGTCCGCCGCGGTACCGGCCCCGTCGGCGAGGCCGCGGGCGCCGTCGGCGATGCGGGTCGCGCCGGTGGAGAGCGCCCCCGCGCCCGACGCGATGCCGGACGCACCGGACGACAGCTGCCGCACGCCGTCGGCGAGCGAGTAGCCGCCGTCGGCCGCGGTCGTCGCGCCGTCGGCGAGCTGCGCGGCACCGTCGGCGGCGCTCGTCGCGCCGTCGGCGAGCTGCGTCGCACCGTCGGCGGCCTTGCCGAGCTGCTCGTTCAGGGTGGTGAAGCCGAGGAACACGTTCTCGAGGTAGGTCGTGGTCAGCTGTTCGCCGAGGACGGATGCCGCGGTACTCGTCACCTGGTTGGTGATGGCGTCGTCGACGATGCGCGCGTCGGGGGAGGGCGTCAGCTCGATCGTCGCGCGCTCGGGCGTGCCGCCGGGGGCGGTCGAGGTGGCGGCGGCCGAGAAATTCTTCGGGATGGTGACGATCGCGTCGTACGTGCCGTCCTCGAGGCCCTCCGTCGCGTCGTCCTCGTTGGAGATCGTCCACGTCAGGTTGCTGTCGAGGTCGTCGGAGCCCTCGACGAGTCCGGCGGTCAGGAGGCGGCCGAGGGGTGTCAACTGCCCGTTCACCTCGACCGGCTCGTCGTTGTTGACGATGGCGGTGTTCATCGCGTCGAGCCGCTCGGTCGGGTTGTAGAGCGCCGCGACCAGGATGCCGCCGATCACGGCCGGCAGCAGGAGCACGCCGAGCAGCGTGAGCCACGAGACGGGCCGTCGGGTCTGTGCGCGTTCGAAGAGGAGAGTCATGAGGGGATCACCTGGGTGTCGGCGTCGGTCGTGCGGAGGGTGGGGGCGGTGAGGCGCAGGAGCTCGGGCCTCGGCCGGTAGGCGTCGCCCAGGAGGACCCGCGCCGCGTCGAGGTCGCGCGCCGAGGCGACGATCGTCAGCGCACCGGCCTTCGCGGCGACCGCGTTGGCGGCGTCGCGGAGGAGCGCGGCGGCCTGATCGCGGGATGCCCCGGTCAGGGTGTCGAGCCCGGCGATCACGACGAAGCGCGTGCGCCCGGCGAGGGCGCTGCGCAGCTCGCTGAGGGGGGCGTCGGCGCCGGCGAGGTCGGCGACCGAGACGTGGGCGCGGACCCACGGCGCGCGCCCGGGCAGCAGGTGCCCGGAGACCCGGAGCAGTCCGGCCGCCGGCTCGATGCGCCCGGCGACGGTCAGCAGGAACGCCCGCGAGACGTGCGGGTCGTCGGCGGTCACGAGGAGCGTGCCGCCGTCGTCGAGCCGGACGCTCGCGCCGGAGAACAGCACGAGATCGGTGTCGGCGGTCTCGGCGCGGACCTCGAGGTCGTCGGCCGCCAGAGCGCCGCGGTAGTCCGGCTCGGGCCAGTCGGCGTGGCTGCGCTCGTGCTCGACCGCCTCGCCCTCGATGTCGACCTTGGGAAGCAGGCGTTCGAGCCAGCGCGGCATCCACCACGCCTTCTCGCCCAGCAGGGCCATGACGGCGGGGGTGAGGGTCATGCGCACGAGGAAGGCGTCGACGGCGATGCCGACGGCCAGCCCGAGGGCGATCGGTTTGATCGAGCTGTCGCCTTCGGGGACGAACGCCGCGAAGACGGCGAACATGATGACGGCCGCGGCCACGACGACGCGCGCCGAGGCGGTGAAGCCGGAGCGGACGGCGGCGACGGCGGTCGCGCGGTCGGCGCGGCCCCCGCGGGCGGCGTGGACGAAGTCCTCCCGCATGCGCGAGACGAGGAAGACCTCGTAGTCCATCGCCAGGCCGAACAGCACGCCCATGAGGATGATCGGCATGAAGCTGATGACGGGGCCCGTCCGCGTGACGTGGAGGAGGTCGGCGAGCCAGCCCCACTCGAACACCGCGGCGACCGCGCCGAAGGCGGCGAGGATCGACAGCAGGTAGCCCAGGGTCGCCTTGAGCGGCACCCAGATGGACCGGAAGACGATCATCAGGAGGATGAAGGAGAGCCCGACGACGAAGACCCCGAAGGGCAGCAGGGCCGCGCCCAGACGATCGGAGACGTCGATGCCGACGGCGGTGTAGCCGGTCACCTTGAGGTCGACGCCGTACTCCTTCTCCCACTCGTCGTGGTGAGACCGCAGTTCGCGCACGAGATCGGCGGTCGCGGGATCGTCGGGAGCCGTCGTCGGCACGATCTGGATGAGGCCCGTGTCGGCGGTCTCGTTCGGCGTGGCGAGCGCGACCCGCTCGACGCCGGGGATCGCCTCGACCTCCTTCTTCAGGTCTTCCATGAGGCCGAGCGGATCGGTGGAGGTCACGATCGTCCCGGTCATGACGAGGGGGCCGTTCGACCCCGCGCCGAAGTACTCCGCGTTCAGGTCGTAGGCCTGACGCGCCTGGCTCGACGGCGGCTGCACGCCTGCGTTGGGCAGGGCGAGGTGCAGGCTCGCGGACGGGATCGCCATGACTCCGAGACCGACGATGACGGCGACGGTGGCGATGACCGGATGCCGCGTCACGAGCATCACCCAGCGGTTGGGCGGCATGACGGCCGGGGCCGCGGGCGCGGCATCCGTCGTGTCGGCCTCGGCCTCGGTCTCGTCGGCCTCCTTCTTGCGGCGTCGCGTCGGGACGCCGCGCTGCAACATCCGTCCGCCCCAGCCGACCACGCGGCCCCTCGCGAACCCGAGGAGGGCCGGTGTCAGGCTGACGGCGACCGCGACGGCCACCGCCACGGCGACGGCGGCGGCGATGCCCATGGTCGACAGGAACGGGATGCCGGCGATGCTGAGGCCGACGAGGGCGATCATGACCGTCACCCCGGCGAACACGACCGCCGAGCCCGCGGTGCCCACGGCACGGGCGGCGGACTCCTCGGGGTCCATGCCGGCGCGCACCTGATCCTGGTGGCGCGACACGATGAACAGGGCGTAATCGATGCCGACTGCGAGCCCCAGCATCACGGCGAGCATGGGGGTGGTCGACGAGATCGACGCGACCGCGGTCGACATGAAGATGAGGGCGATCGCGAGGGCGACGCCGATGAGTGCGCTGACGAGCGGGAACCAGGCGACGGCGAATGAGCGGAACGTCACGATGAGGACGAAGAGCGCGACGAGCACACCGATCACCTCGACGATCGACAGGGCCGGGAGGGACGTCGCGAACAGGTCTCCGCCGAGCGCCGACTGCGCCCCGGCGGGCAGCTGGTCGTGGAAGTCGGTCGCGGCCTTCTCGACCGCGGCGATCGTCGCATCGGTCACCTCGGTGGACTGACCGTCGAACTGCATCTGGACGAGTGCGGCCCGCGCGTCGTCGGAGACGAGACCGTCGACCATCTCGTCGAACGGCGAGGTCGCCGAGGTGACGCCGTCGATGTCGCCGAGCGTCGTCACCAGGTCGTCGATCTCTCCCCGGAGCGGCTGGTCCTCGACGGTGTCACCCGCGGGCGCGACGACGATGAGCTGCGCGCTCGCGCCGCTCGCCTGCGGGAACGTGCGGTTCAGCAGCTCGAGACCCTGCTGCGCCTCGGTGCCCGGGATCGTGAAGGAGTTGTCGGTGCTCTTGGCGAAGAGGGCGACGCCGCCGCCGACGATCCCGAGCAGGACGATCCACGCGATGAGCACGCGCCACGAGTGGCGGTAGGCCCATCGGCCGAGGGTGAAGAGGATGGTGGACACGGGCGCTCCTGGTCAGAGTCGGACGGGTTCGATACAGCGCTGTATCCGATACACATGTGTATCGTAGACCCGCATGCCGGTGCCGAGCCTGAGGGGTGGGTGTGAGATGACGCGAAGCCGAGAGAACACGCGAGCGCGCCTGCTCGAGGCGGCGCACGAGGTGTTCGCCGAGGTCGGACTGGATGCGGCATCCGTCGAGGCGATCTGCGAGCGCGCGGGGTTCACCCGCGGCGCGTTCTACTCGAACTTCGAGTCCAAGGACGAACTCTTCCTCGCCCTCATCACGCGGCTCTCGGAGGACAAGCTCGACGAGGTGTCGGTGCGCGTCCGGCGGCTCTCCGGCACCGACAGTCCGCTCGATCTCGTCCGGCAGATCGCCGACATGTCGCTTGCGGAACGCATGGAGCCGCAGCTGCTCAGCGAGGTGCGGACGCAGGCGCTGCGCGACCCGCGACTGGCGGAGGCGTTCCTGGCGTGGCGGGCGCAGATGCTGGGCCGCATCGAGACGATCGTCCGCGACGTGAGCGAGCGCCACGGACTGCCGCTGCGGATGCCGGTGGCCGACGCGGCGTCGCTGCTGCTGGACGTGTCGGAGCAGTGCAGCGTGCAGGCGGCCCTCGAGCGGCTGTCGGAGCGCCAGGCGAACCGGGCGATGCAGTCGCGCCTCGAGCCGCTCGTGCCGCTGCTGGTCGGCGAGGCCTGACGCCTACTCGGCGAGGATCGCGTGGCAGCGCTCGAGGCGAGCGAGCCACCAGTCCCGCCGCTCGGCCTCTGCGGCGTGGCCGTCGAGCAGCGCGGCGTCGGGGGTGACGCGACCGACCGGCAGCGCGCCGGAGCGCGGCCGCAGCGGCTCCGCCGCGACGTCGGCGGCGAGCAGCGACGCGGTGCCCAGCCCGCAGTCGAAGGCGAGGTCGGGCAGGGCCGCGGCGAGGGCCGTGCCCATCGCCAGGCCCACCGAGGTGTCGAGGGCGCTCGAGACGACGGCCGGCAGCCCCGCCTCGGCGACGATCTCGAGCGCACGACGCACGCCGCCGAGGGGCTGCACCTTGATCACGAGGAGGTCCGCCGCGCCCGCGCGGGCGACGGCGACCGGGTCGTCCGCCTTGCGCACGCTCTCGTCGGCGGCGATCGGGATGTCCATCCAGCGGATGCGGGTGCGCAGCTCGGCGAGCTCGGGCACCGTCGCGCACGGCTGCTCGACGTACTCGAGGTCGAAGCCGGCGAGGGCGTGCACGGCGTGCTCGGCCTCGTCGACGTTCCACGCGCCGTTGGCGTCGATGCGGATGCGGCCCTCGGGTCCCATCGCGGCGCGCACCTCCCGCACGCGCGCCACGTCGTCGGCGAGGGTCTGCCCGGGCTCGGCGACCTTGACCTTCGCGGTGCGGCATCCGTCGAACCGGGCGAGCACCTCGGGGACGGATGCCGCGGCCACCGCCGGCACCGTCGCGTTCACCGGGACCGTGTCGCGCACCGCCGCGGGCGTGCGCTCCCAGCCGTACTCGATCGCGGCCTCGAGCCACGCCGCCGACTCGCGGTCGTCGTACTCGACGAAGGGCGAGAACTCGGCCCACCCCTCCGGTCCCTCGAGCAGCAGCGCCTCGCGGACGTCGATGCCGCGGAAGCGGGTGTGGAGCGGGAGGGCGACCACCCGCGCGCTCGCGCGCAGGTCGGCCAGCGGAGGCAGGTGCATGCCCCCATCCTGGCCCTCGTCGCGGTCGTGACGCCCGTGGTCGGCGGGCGGGTCCGCGATGCCGCGCCGGAAGTAGACTCGCGCGGGTGAGCAGCCCCCTCGCCCTCCGTCACCCGCTCGACGTCGAGTCCGTCCCGCGCCCCGCCCGGGCGCAGGCGCTGCTGGACGCGCTCGCCGAGCGGGTCGTGATCGCCGACGGCGCGATGGGCACGATGCTGCAGCGGCACGACCCGACGCTCGAGGACTACCGGCAGCTCGAGGGGTGCAACGAGATCCTCAACGTCTCGCGCCCCGACATGATCGCCGCCATCCACGACGAGTACCTCGCCACCGGGATCGACGCCATCGAGACCAACACGTTCGGGGCGAACTGGTCGAACCTGTCGGACTACGGCATCGACGACCGCATCCACGAGCTCGCCGCCGCCGGGGCGCGCATCGCGCGGGAACGCGTCGACGCCGCCGAGGCGCGCGACGGCCGCCTCCGCTGGGTGCTCGGATCCCTGGGCCCCGGCACGAAGCTCCCGAGCCTCGGTCACACGACCTACGACCACCTCAAGCAGACCTTCGCGCTGCAGGCGGAGGGCCTCATCGACGGGGGCGCCGACGCGCTGCTGATCGAGACGTCGCAGGACCTCCTGCAGACCAAGGCCGCCGTCAACGGCTGCAAGCAGGCGATCGTGAGTCGCGGCATCCGTCTGCCGATCCTCGTCGAGGTGACGGTCGAGACGACCGGCACGATGCTCATGGGGTCGGAGATCGGTGCGGCGCTCACGGCGCTCGAGCCCCTCGGTGTCGACGCGATCGGTCTCAACTGCGCGACCGGCCCCACCGAGATGAGCGAGCACCTGCGGCACCTGTCGAAGCACGCGACGGTGCCGGTCGTGTGCATGCCGAACGCCGGACTCCCGGTGCTGACCGCCGACGGGGCGCACTACCCGCTCACCCCGGACGAGCTCGCGACGGCGCACGAGCAGTTCGTCCGCGAGTTCGGGCTGGGACTGGTCGGCGGATGCTGCGGCACGACCCCCGAGCACATGGCCGCCGTCGTCGAGCGCCTGCGCCCGGTCGCCACGCCCGCACCGCGGTCGCCCGTGACCGAGCCGGGGGTCGCGTCGCTGTACCAGCACGTGCCGTTCGACCAGGACACCGCCTACCTCGCGATCGGGGAGCGCACGAACGCGAACGGGTCGAAGGCGTTCCGCGAGGCGATGCTCGAGGGGCGGTGGGACGTCTGCGTCGAGATCGCGCGGAACCAGATCCGCGTCGGCGCGCACCTGCTCGACGTCTGCGTTGACTACGTCGGTCGCGACGGGGTCGCGGACGTGCGCGAGATCGTGTCGCGGTTCGCCTCGGCATCCACTCTTCCGCTCGTCATCGACTCCACCGAGCCCGCTGTCCTGCAGACGGGTCTCGAACTGATCGGCGGGCGTCCGGTCGTGAACTCGGTGAACTACGAGGACGGCGACGGGCCCACCAGCCGGTTCGGGCGGATCATGCCGCTCGTGAAGGAGCACGGCAGCGCGGTCATCGCCCTCACGATCGACGAGCAGGGGCAGGCGCGCACCGCCGTCGACAAGCTGCGCATCGCGTCGCGGCTCGTCGACGAGCTGGTCGGCGAGTGGGGGATGCGGGTCTCGGACATCGTCGTGGACTGCCTCACCTTCCCGATCGCGACCGGTCAGGAGGAGACGCGGCGCGACGCGATCGAGACGATCGAGGCGATCCGCGGACTCGTCGAGAAGTACCCGGGCATCAACACGACCCTCGGCGTCTCGAACGTGTCGTTCGGGCTCAACCCGGCGGCGCGGTCGGTGCTCAACTCGGTCTTCCTGCACGAGGCGACGCAGGCGGGTCTCACGTCGGCGATCGTCGATGCGGCCAAGATCGTGCCGCTCGCCTCGATCCCCGAGGAGCAGCGGAAAGTCGCGCTCGACCTCGTGTGGGACCGGCGCGAGACGGATGCCGAGGGGAACGTCACCTACGATCCGCTCGCCGTCATGCTCGACATGTTCGCCGGGGTCGACACCACCGCCCTGCGCGACCAGCGCGCCGCCGAGCTCGCCGCCCTGCCCGTGGGGGAGCGGCTCGAGCGTCGCATCATCGACGGAGAGCTGAAGGGCCTCGAGGACGACCTCGACCTCGCGCGCGAGGGCGGCATCGCCCCGCTCGAGATCATCAACGACCACCTGCTCGAGGGAATGAAGGTCGTCGGCGAGCGGTTCGGCGCCGGCCAGATGCAGCTGCCGTTCGTCCTGCAGTCCGCCGAGGTGATGAAGACCGCCGTCGCGCTGCTCGAGCCCCATATGGAGCGCACCGACGCCTCGGGCAAGGGCACGATCGTGCTCGCGACCGTCCGCGGCGACGTGCACGACATCGGCAAGAACCTCGTCGACATCATCCTGACCAACAACGGCTACACCGTCGTGAACCTCGGCATCAAGCAGCCCATCGCCGACATCATCGCCGCCGCCGAGGAGCACGACGCCGACGTCATCGGCATGAGCGGCCTGCTCGTGAAGTCCACGGTCATCATGAAGGAGAACCTCGAGGAGCTCGCCTCGCGCGGGCTCGCCGGCCGGTGGCCCGTGATCCTCGGCGGCGCGGCGCTGACCCGTGCGTACGTCGAGGACGACCTCGCCGGGATCTTCCCGGGCGAGGTCCGCTACGCGAAGGACGCCTTCGAGGGCCTCGCGCTCATGGAGCCCCTCGTGAAGATCGCCCGCGGGGCGGACCCGGCATCCGTCGGTCTCCCGCCGCTGAAGAAGCGCATCCACTCGGCGGGGTCGAAGCTCACCCTGACCGAGCCCGAGGCGATGCCCGGGCGGTCGGACGTGGCATCCGACAACCCCGTGCCGGCGCCGCCGTTCTGGGGCACCCGGATCGTGCGCGGTGTCGCGCTCGCCGACTACGCCGCCTTCCTCGACGAACGCGCGACGTTCATGGGGCAGTGGGGGCTGAAGCCCGGTCGAGGCGACGACGGCCTCTCGTACGAGCAGCTCGTCGAGACCGAGGGGCGGCCGCGGCTGCGGTACTGGCTCGACCGCATCCTCGCCGAGGGCATGCTCGACGCGTCGGTCGCCTACGGCTACTTCCCCGTCGTCAGCGAGGGCGACGACGTCGTCGTGCTGCACCACGGCGCGGATGCCGCCGGTCGCCTCGGGGTGCCGGGGTTGCTCGCCCCCGACGGCGGGTCTGGGGGCGAGGTCGGCACCGAGCGGCTGCGGTTCTCGTTCCCGCGCCAGCGGCGCGACCGGCACCTCTGCCTCGCGGACTTCGTGCGCTCCCGCGAGTCGGGGCAGGTCGACGTGCTGCCCGTGCAGCTCGTGACGGCGGGAGCCCGGATCGATCAGGTCACCGCGAAGCTGTTCGCCGAGGACCGGTACCGCGACTACTACGAGCTCAACGGGCTCGTGATGCAGCTGACCGAGGCGCTCGCCGAGTTCTGGCACGCCCGCATCCGTGCCGAGCTCGGCTTCGCCGGCGAGGATCCCGCCGACACGGCCGGGCTGTTCAAGCTCGAGTACCGCGGCGCGCGCTTCTCGCTGGGGTACCCGGCGTGCCCCGACATGGAGGACCGGCGGAAGGTCGTCGAGCTGCTGCATCCCGAACGGATGGGGGTCGAGCTCAGCGAGGAACTGCAGCTGCATCCCGAGCAGTCGACGGATGCCTTCGTGTTCCACCACCCCGAGGCGAAGTACTTCTCGGTCTGACGGGCGCCCGGTGAGCGGGCTTCATAGGCGCGTGTAGCGGGCGCGGAAGAAGGCGTAGACGCCGTACGCGATCCAGCCGGCGCCCACGAGGACGAGCAGGATCTTGCCGGCGGGAAGGTCGGCGATCGTGCGCAGGGCTCCGTCGAGTCCACTGGACTTCTCGGGGTCGTTGGTCGCCGCGGCGAAGAGGAACAGGACGCCGACACCCGCCATCGCGACGCCGCGGGCGATGTAGCCGACGGTGCCGAGGATCCGCACGCCGCGGCCCGCGGTCCCGCCCGGCATGCTCAGGTCGCGCTCGAAGCGTCGCGTGACGCCCTTGACCACGAGGTACCCCGCGATGGCGATCAGCACGATCCCGATGGCGACGACGAGGAACACGCCGCCGGGCGTCGAGAGCAGGCCCGCGGTGAGCGAGGTCGTCGAGCCCGACGAGCTCGACGACCCGCCGACGGCGAACGTGCCCGCCGTGACGGCGAGGGCGAGGTAGACGAGCCCCTTCGCGCCGTTCTTGACGATGTGCACGGCGCGGTCCTTGCCGGAGTCGGCGCTGCGGTCGAGGACGGCGCTCAGCAGATGCCACAGCCCGAGGGCGGCCAGCCCGATCGTCACGGCCCACAGCAGGAAGACGCCGCCGGGGGCTGCGGCGAGCTGCGCGAGGGCGCCCGACTGGTCGGCCTCCTGTCCGCCGGCGCCGCCGAGGGCGATCGAGATGGCGATCACGCCGATGAGGATGTGGACGATCCCGCGCGCGGCGAAGCCCGCCCGGGCGAGGACGTGGACCGCCCGGCTGTTCTTGGCGTCGTGGGCCGCGCTCTTGGCTGTCGAGGTCATGGCGTCAGCCTAGGGATTGCGACCGCCGGCCACGCAGGGGTTGCGCTCCGCTGTACAGTGACGCGCGGGAGGGCGGATGACACCGACGGTGCACGACGTGGCGCGGCTGGCCGGCGTCTCGATCAAGACGGTGTCGAACGTCATCAACGGCCACCCTCATGTGCGGGCGTCGACGCGGGAGAAGGTGCAGCGGGCGATCGCGGAGCTCGGGTACACCCCCAACCTGACCGCCCGGAGCCTCCGCAGCGGACGGACGGGCGTCATCGCCCTCGCCGTGCCGGATCTCTCGTTCAGCTACTTCGCCGAGCTCGCGGGGATGGTCATCGCCCGCGCCGAGGAGCGCGGCGTCGTCGTGCTCGTCGAGCAGACCGGCGGGGAGCGCGACCGGGAACGCGAGCTGCTGCGCAGTCCCCGGCTCGGGCTGACGGACGGGCTCATCCTCAGTCCGCTGGGCCTGGAGGCATCCGACCTCGCCGACCGCCCGCGGACGTACCCGACGGTGCTGCTCGGCGAACGGGTCTACGAGGCGGCCATCGATCACGTGACCATGCGCAATACCGAGGCGGCGCAGGCGGCGACGGCGCATCTTCTGGCCGCGGGCCGTCAGCGCATCGCCGTGCTCGGCGCGCACGACGACGACGGCGCGGCAGGGCTGCGGCTGCAGGGCCACCGCGCGGCTCTCGCCGACGCGGGCGTCGCGCACGATCCGGACCTGATCGTCGAGACCCGGTTCTGGGACCGGGCGGGCGGCGCCGACGCCGTCCGCGACCTGCTCGCACGCGGCGTGGACTTCGACGCGGTGTTCGGACTGAACGACACCCTCGCGCTCGGTGCGATCCGCGCGCTGCAGGAGGCGGGGCGACGCGTGCCCGACGAGGTGGCCGTCGTGGGGTTCGACGACCTCGACGAGGCGGCGTACGCGATTCCGTCGCTCACGACGATCGACCCGGGTCGGCGGTGGATCGCGCAGACCGCGGTTGACACGCTGCTGGGCCGGGTGGGGGATGCCGCGGGCGAGGCGCGCGTGGTGTCGGCACCCTTCGAGCTGCGCGTGCGGGAGTCCGCGCCGGCGCGCTGACGCTCGACCGAGACCTTGACGACCGGCATCCGCGCCGTCATCATGAATTACAACGTTTACCAGTCTGACCAAGAAAGCCCTACATGACCTCCGCACGCCTCATCGTCGACGCCGCAGCCCCCATCGGCGAGGTCCGCCGCAAGATCTTCGGCGGCTTCGTCGAGCACCTCGGCCGGCACATCTACGACGGCATCTTCGAGCCGGGTCATGAGACGGCGGATGCCGAGGGGTTCCGCACCGACGTCATCGACCTCGTCAAGGAGCTCGGGGTCGACACGATCCGCTACCCGGGCGGCAACTTCGTGTCGGGCTTCCGCTGGGAGGACTCGGTCGGTCCCGTCACCGAGCGCCCCCGTCGCCTCGACCTGGCCTGGCACTCGACCGAGACGAACGAGGTCGGTCTGCACGAGTTCTCGTCGTGGCTCGACAAGGTCGGCAGCGACCTGATGATGGCGGTCAACCTCGGCACGCGCGGCACGCTTGAGGCGATCGACCTGCTCGAGTACTGCAACATCCGCTCGGGGACGGCTCTCAGCGACCGTCGCGTCGCGAACGGCGCGACCGAGCCTTTCGACGTGCGCATGTGGTGCCTCGGCAACGAGATGGACGGCCCCTGGCAGCTGGGTCACCGCTCGGCGGAGGACTACGGCAAGCTCGCGTCGCGGACGGCGAAGGGGATGCGGCAGCTCGACCCGTCGATCCAGCTCGTCGTCTGCGGCTCGTCGGGTGCGACGATGCCGACGTTCGGCGAATGGGAACGGGTCGTCCTCACCCACACGTACGACGACGTCGACCTGATCTCGTGCCACGCCTACTACGAGGAGAAGGACGGCGACATCGACAGCTTCCTCGCCTCGGCGGTCGACATGGACCGCTTCATCGAGACGGTCGTCGCGACCGCCGACCACGTCGCGGCCGTCAAGCGGTCGTCGAAGAAGATCGACATCTCGTTCGACGAGTGGAACGTCTGGTACCTCTCGCGGTGGGAGAACGTCGAGAAGATCGACGGCATCGACAACTGGCCGGTCGCGCCGCGACTGCTCGAGGACGTCTACTCGGTGGTGGATGCCGTGGTGTTCGGCAGCCTCATGATCTCGCTGCTCAAGCACGCCGACCGCGTCGCGAGCGCGTCGCTCGCGCAGCTCGTGAACGTCATCGCGCCGATCATGACCGAGCCGGGCGGACCGGCGTGGCGCCAGACGACATTCTTCCCGTTCTCGCTCACGTCGCGCCTCGCGCAGGGCGAGGCGATGCGGGTGCTCGTCGACGCGCCGTCGTACGAGACCGCCGTGTTCGGCGAGGTGCCGCTCGTCGACGCCGTCGCCACGCACGACGACGCCACGGGGCGGAGCGCCGTGTTCCTCGTCAACCGCAGCACGACCGAGTCGATCGAGGTCACCGTCGACGTGTCGGGCCTCGGTGCCACCTCGATCGCCGAGACGCACACGCTCTCGGACGACGACGTCTACGCGAAGAACACGCTCGACGACCGGGAGCGTGTCGCGCCGCGCGCGAACGACTCCGCGGCCCTGGACGGTGTCACGCTGAGGATCACGCTGCCCCCGGTGTCGTGGACGGCGGTCGGGCTGGGCTGAGACGGATGCCGCAGGTGCGACACTCTCGGGTGAGGGGGTCGACATGAAGCGTGCGGGTGTCGTGGTGGTTCTTCTGGTCGCCGCGTCTCTGACGGGGTGCACCTCGCAATCGTGCGCGAGCTGGGTGAATTACGAGTCCGACGAGGATCGTGCGCGCGACGCCGACGTCGTCGTGCTCACGGACGACATCGAACCGGACGGAACGATGAACATCCTGGGGTTCGACGCCAACGCCTACCGTGTGACCGTCGCCGACGTGGAGAAGGGCGATGTCGCGGTCGAGGAGGAGATCCGCGTCGGCTCGACGGCAGACAACTGTTCGGACGCGCCGTACGGTCCCCGCGATCCGATGTCGCAGGACGGCCGGCTCCGACTGTTCCTGCACGTGGGGGAGACCGGGTTGCGCACGTTGACCCCCTTCGACGGCGTGCGACCCGCCGCGTGAACCTCGTCTTCCACCAGCGGGTCGACCTCGTCGGCGAGGCGCTCGTCCCGGCATCCGAATTGGCGATGCTCGACCCGACCGCACACGCGCGGGCGATGGCGAAGTACGACGACACCTCGGAGCGGCGGCGGTTGCGCGAGACCGCGATCCCCGGCACGGGGCGATCGTGGACCGAGGTGGTGTTCCTCAGCCCGGTACACCCGCACGCGATCTGGCGCGCTTGGCGTGAGGTGCGAGGCAAGGAACTCCCGCGCACGGAGTTCTGGGCGATCCCCGCCGCGGACCTGCCGCCGGGGACCGTCGTCCTGGACCGCACGGTGTCGGCGGTCGGCGACGCGATCGACCCGTCGGAGGTGGTGCCGTTCGAGGTGGCATCCTTCGTCACCGCGACCGAGATCCCGCCGGCCAACCGCGCGTGGCTCGAGGAGATGGTGCGGCGCGGCGTGAGCGGGGCGTGGTTCCATGGCATCCCGCACGTGCTAGCTGTACTGACCTCGACCGTTGTTGATTCGGTCGATGGGTGGGTGGCCTCCGATGCCGAGATGGTGCCTGTCTAGGTTGTAGTGGTCGAGCCAGGCC